>CABYMF010000012.1 GCA_902519955.1 uncultured Bacteroidota bacterium
CAACACGGAGTAGCAACTGCAACAGTATGTGCGTTAGCAGGAATCGAGTGTGTAATATTTATGGGTGCAGTTGACATCAAAAGACAAGCTCCAAATGTAGCGAGAATGAAAATGTTAGGGGCATCAATAGTTGCTGCTGAATCAGGGAGTAAAACTCTAAAAGACGCTACTAATGAAGCGATTAGAGATTGGATTAATAATCCTGTGACTACACATTACATAATTGGATCAGTAGTAGGTCCTCATCCTTATCCTGATATGGTTGCAAAGTTTCAAGCTGTAGTTTCTGAGGAGATAAAGTCTCAGTTGCATGATAAAGAAGGGACTGAATACCCTAACTATTTAATAGCAAATATTGGAGGTGGTAGCAATGCTGCAGGCTTATATTATCATTATTTAGAAGATGAAAACGTAAAAATTATTTCAGTTGAGGCTGCTGGAGAAGGTATTGAATCTGGTAAAAGCGCTGCAACATCAGTTCTTGGAAAAACCGGTATTATTCACGGAAGTAAAACACTATTAATGCAGACTAAAGATGGGCAAATAGTTGAACCATATTCTATTTCAGCTGGTCTTGATTATCCAGGAGTAGGTCCACTTCATGCTCATTTACTTGAAAGCAAAAGAGCAGAATTTATGTCAATAACTGATAGTGATGCTATGCTTGCAGGACTTGAGGTCTCAAAACTTGAGGGAATTATACCTGCAATAGAAACTGCGCATGCTTTCGCTGCATTTAAATATCTAGATTTTAAAGCTGATGATATTATAGTTGTTAACTTCTCGGGTAGAGGGGATAAGGATTTAAATACATACATTGATTATTTTAATTTATAATGAATAGAATAGACAAGAAATTGGAAGAAGAGGGAAAGTTATTGTCCATATACTTCACAGCTGGTTACCCTAATTTAAATGATACGAAAGATATTATTATTAGGTTGCAGGAATCAGGTGTAGATATGATTGAAATTGGTCTACCATTTAGTGATCCTCTTGCTGATGGACCAACAATTCAAGATAGCTCTACTATTGCAATTAAAAACGGAATGAATACTAACATATTGTTTGATCAATTAAAAGGAATAAGAGATGAAGTCTCCATTCCATTAATTATTATGGGGTACTTTAATCCTGTGCTTCAATATGGTGTTGAGGCCTTTTGTAAAATATGTAATGAAATTGGTATTGATGGATTAATAATACCTGACTTACCAATTGATTATTATGAAGAAAATTATAAAGCATTGTTTGAAGAAAATAAGCTTTATAATATGTTTTTAATAGCTCCCCAGACATCAGATAAAAGAATTAGAAAGATTGACTCAATATCCAATGGGTTTATTTATATGGTAAGTTCATCAAGTATCACAGGATCAATGGATTCTTTCAGCTCAGAACAAATTAATTATTTTGAAAGAATCGAGAAAATGAACCTAGATACACCGAGAATTATTGGTTTTGGTGTTGGAAATAAAGAAACATTCGATGCCGCAGTTGGCTATTCAAAAGGTGCAATAATTGGATCAGCATTTATAAAAAAACTTCATGAAAGTGGTGTAAGTTCTATAGATTCATTTATTAAATCAATAAGATAAAAATGAACAAAAACAAATCCATAGATTTTGTTCAGATAAAAAATATTTTTGAATCTATATCAAATGAATATGATTTCATGAATGATTTAATGACTTTGAGAAACCATTCGAAATGGAAAAAAGAAATAGCTGAAATTGCAATAGCTTCATCTCCTAAAAGAATCCTTGATATAGCTACTGGTACTGGGGATATTGCGATAAACCTAAGCAAAATTAAAGGCTCAAAGATAGAGGGGGTTGATATATCTGGCAATATGCTTAAAATAGCGCGTAAAAAAATTGACAAATTAAAAATTGATAATATAGTTCTTAAAACATGTGAAGCTGAGAATTTAGTTTTCGAAGATAAACACTTTGATATTGTATCAATCGGGTATGGAGTTAGGAACTTTAGCAATTTAGGAAAAGGTTTAAGTGAAAGTTTTAGAGTTTTAAAGAAAGATGGAAAGTTAATAATACTTGAAACTTCAATCCCAGAAAACCTGATAGTTAAGTTCATGTATACTATAATAACCAGTATATACATTCCAATCATTGCTTTTATTTTTTCAGGAAAAACAAAAGCATACCTTTATCTATTAGATTCAACAAAAAAATTTCCTCCAAAAAATAAATTCATAAAGATGCTTTACAGAAAAGGTTTTAAAAAAGTTGAAACTAGAAAAAAACTTTATGGCGCCTCAACAATTTATATAGCTTCAAAATAAAATTATGACTTTACCCATATCGGTCATATCTGATAAAACTTGAATTCAGAAAAACTTGAATTTATTTGATTATCAAAGTCATATGCTAGAAAGAAACCTCCTCCTCCTGAACCACAAAGTTTCATGTAATATGAATCATTATTTATCCCTTCTTTCCATTTATGTTTTATTTTTTCAGGGATCATTTCCTGAAAATTATTAAATGTTTCTTTCGATAGTTCTTTAACTGAGTTTCTAAACAATTCAGAAGTGTTTATTATGTGCTCAATACATTGATTATTATTATTAATAAACTTACTATTAAAGAAAAATCTAAATTCACTATCACTCATTTTATCTTCAAATGTCTTAATCATTTTTTTTGTTGATGATACTATTTGACTGTCTATTATATAGACTTTAAAATCTTTAAAAGCTATTTTGTCAATGGGTTTTATTTTTTGATTTGAATATATCATTGGTTTATTAAAGTATGATACAGCAGGATCAAACCCAGAGGAATTCCCATGAAATTTTGATTCAACTAATGACATAATTTTTTTTAATTCTGAATTAGAAAATGATTTTAGATCAACTTTGGAATATCTTGATATAACTGAAGAGACTAGAGCTCCACTACTTCCAAGCCCACTTCCTATTGGAATATTGCTATCAAAATATAGACCTGAATCAATTTCCTCTTTTAAATTATCTGAGTTAATTATATCATTTAGATACACTTCTTGAATAATATACTCATATAGAGATTCTAAATTTCTATTTGATATTTTTTGATCTTCTGATAGAAGATCTGATTTAGAAAGAAATCCATTAAATTTTTTATAAGGAATAGATAAGGCATCTGAATCATGCATAATACCATACTCGCCAAATAATAGGATTTTTGAGTTAAAAGAGATACTATCCATTATATCATTTTTGCTGAACCACTGCCAAGACTATCGTATATACATATCTTAGATTTACAGAATTTTAATAATTCATCTTCAATAAAGTTTTTTACTTCACTCTTAATATTATTTGGATAAAGCAGATGAACATTTGAGCCAGCATCAAGTGTAAAACAGACAGGATTTTTAGTTTCTCTTCTATATTCTAGGATTCTTTGAATAACTTCTAAGGTATTTGGCTTTATTAAAATAAAATATGGACTTGATGATAGCATTAAAGAGTGAATCATTAAAGCTTCTGATTCTGTTATATTTATAAACTCATCTAAATGTCCAGATTTAAAGACATCTTTAAGTCTAGTAATATTTTTTTTTGCCTCATTGAACCTTATTTTCGAAAATGGATTTTCATTCATTAACTTATGTCCAATAGAGCTTGGTATTTTCTTAACTCCTGGATCAATAACAAGAATTGTATTTTGATATTCTTGGAATATCGGGTCAATATCTTCTGAGATATTAATTGCAAATAAATTGGAACTTCCAGGATAAGACTTTGATTCACCCCAAATAGTTACTGGCCCCTCTATACTTCTAGAGGCACTTCCTGACCCAAGCCTTGCTATAAATGATTTCTTTTTTAAATAGTATGTATCATCTTGTTGATTGGAATTTAACTTTTCAATATCAACTAGACATGATGCTAATGCAGACATTGATGATGCAGATGAAGCAATTCCACTACTATGAGGAAAATTATTTTCTGATTTTATATTAATATCATGATTTTTTAAAAAGCTAAAATATTTTTCAATGTCACTAATGAATAATTTAATTTTTTGACCAAACTCGTGATCTTTAATACCACCAAATTCAAAAACAATAGAATTGGCTTTATTTTTTTTAGGTTTAAATTCTACAGAAGTTGTAGTAAAAGACTTAGACAGAGTAAAACTAATTGATGGATTCTGAGGTATTTGATTATCTTTTTTTCCCCAATATTTAACTAATGCAATATTACTTGGTGAATTCCATTTTACAATTCCTTCAGACAAGAAATTATCAATATTGACAAAATCCTTTTCAATCATTTAAATATTGTTAAAAATCATTTAAATATAGTAAAGTTAAACTCTAAGATAAATTTTATTTGTTTAATTTGAATTGAAATTAATTTTTTAGATAAATTGAAAAAATCTGCATTTAAGTTCACTAATTACAAAGAACCTAATCTTTCTCCTTTCGAGAAACTATTTAATATTTTTAAGGAACTTATTATTCATACCTCTGGAGACTTTGACGAGGCAATCGATTGGCTAAGAGAGTTAGATAAAGAATATCAACTAACAGATGAGAATTATACCATTGATGACTTTATTAATGATCTTTTAAATAAAGGATATATTACTAAACAAATACAAAGTGGAGAAGAGAAAACTAAAATTAGTTCCAAGACAGAAAGGCTTCTAAGAAAACATGTCCTGAAGCATCTATTTGGTAAGCTGAAAAAGACAAAAAAAGGAAATCATAGGACAAAGTTTTCTTCATCAGGATCTGATGATAATCTTAATATAAAAGGTTTTGAATATGGAGATCCTCTTGACAGAATATTATTGACTGAGAGTTTAAGAAATGCTATAATCTCATCTGGCGAAGACGATTTAACACTTAAGAAAGAAGATATTGTAGTTTGGGACTCAAACCACAACTCTCAGATGAGTACTGTGCTAATGATTGATATTAGTCACAGTATGATTCTATATGGCGAGGATAGAATTACTCCAGCTAAAAAAGTTGCTATGGCTTTAGTTGAATACATAAAAACTAAATTTCCAAAAGACACTATTGATATCTTATCTTTTGGAGATGAAGCAAAACCAATTAGTATCAAAGACCTACCCTATTTAAAAGTCGGACCATTTCATACAAATACTGTTGCAGGGCTTGACCTAGCATTTGATATTTTAAGAAGAAAGAAGAATAACAATAAACAAATCTTTATGATAACTGATGGCAAGCCCAGCTGTATGTTTACAAAAGATGGGTTTTATAAAAATAGTGCTGGTCTAGACAATTTCATTCTCGATCATTGTTACAATAGGGCTAGAATTGCCAAAAAAAACAATATACCTATTACAACATTTATGATTGCCAGTGATCCCTACTTGCAAACATTTGTAAAAAAATTCTCAGAAGTAAATAATGGGAAGGCTTTTTATACTGGTCTAGACGGTTTAAGTGAAATGGTATTTGAAGATTATGATAAAAACAGAAGACAAAAATTAAGATAATGAATAAACCTAAAATCAAAACACTTGGTGAATTAAAATCATCAGACTACACTTATAAATCCTTGAATCAGGAGATTACTGATAATTTAAGGCATAACCTTTCAAAGGGTGTTAATGTATTTTCTGATCTAATTGGATATGAAGAGACTGTAATTCCAAGTGTGGAAAGAGCATTCCTTTCAAATCATAGTATTAACCTTCTTGGTCTAAGAGGTCAGGCTAAAACTAAACTAGCAAGAACTTGTATAAATCTTTTAGATGAATGGATTCCAATAATTAAAGGGTCCGAAACTAATGATGATCCACTCAAACCAATTTTTAAAAGCTCGATAGAAAAGATTAAATCTGTTGGAGACAAAACAGAAATAGATTGGCTTCATAGAGATGAAAGATTTTATGAGAAACTTGCAACTCCAGATGTAACAGTATCTGATTTAATTGGTGATATTGATCCAATAAAAGCAACAAATCTTAAATTATCCTACTCCAACGAAGAAGTTATTCACTTTGGATTAATACCCAGAGCTCACAGATGTATTTTTGTACTTAATGAATTACCTGACTTACAACCAAGAATTCAAGTTTCACTTTTTTCAATTCTAGAGGAAAAAGAAATTCAAATTCGGGGTTTTAAAGTCAGACTCCCTCTAGATATTCAATTTATTTTTACTTCAAATCCAGAAGACTATACCAATAGAGGTACAATTGTAACGCCCTTAAAGGACAGAGTGGGTTCTCAAATATTGACTCATTATCCAGAATCAGTAGAGGTTGCAAAAAAAATTACTAAACAAGAATCAAAAATTAATTCTGTTTTAGGTTCAAAAATTCATATTCCAGAAGTTGCAAGAGATATAATTGAACAAATATCTTTTGAAGCAAGGGAAAGTGATCTTGTTGACAGAAAAAGTGGAGTAAGTGCAAGAATGAGCATAACTATTTTGCAAAACCTAGTTTCATCTGCTGAAAGACGAATAATAATCAATAATGAAGAAAAAACATCAATTAGGATGTCTGATTTTAGCTCAGTTATTTCTTCAATAAATGGAAAAGTAGAGTTAGTCTATGAGGGAGAAGAAGAGGGCGCAGAGCAAGTGTCTTATAATTTAATTTCATTAGCTGTAAAATCAATATTTAATAAATACTTTCCAAGAATTGAAAAATTAACTAAACCTGATGAGATTACTCCATATGACTCAATTTTAAAATGGTTCTCTAGCAAGCAACTTGTAATTAATGATAACCTAAAAAATAAAGATTATGATAATTTACTTAATCAAGTTGAAGATGCAAAGAAGTTAATTGAAGAGTTTATACCCGAATTGAATAAAGATGATGAGTTATTCTTTATAGAATTTATTTTGTGGGGTCTTGAGAGTTATAATAAGTTATCAATATTAAGAACTAATAACGGGATAGAATTTAAAGATCCATTTAATAATTTTATAAATAAAATTTAATCTATCTTACTAAGCTGTGATTTTTTTGCTACTTTTTTAGAACCATCAAAACCTTGAATCCCACTTACTGTTGTGTACTTTAGTGTATTTTTTTTACCTGGATTTAATTTTGAATATGCACTATGACACATTACTGCTGCCTCATGAAATCCACTTAATATTAACTTAAGCTTTCCAGGATATGTATTAACATCTCCAATAGCATAAATACCTTCTATATTTGTTTGATAGTCAAGACTATTGTTAACTTTTATAGCATTATTTTCAATGTTTAAGCCCCAGTCTTTTATAGGTCCTAGTTTGGGAATTAATCCAAACAATGGTATGAAATAGTCAGTGACAATTTGATTTTCCTTTCCGTCCACTTCTACAATAATAGACTCGAGCTTATTTTTTCCATTAAGTTTTGATACCTGAGCAGGAGTAATTACATCAATTTTTCCAAGATCTTTTAGTTTTTGAACAGATGCTACAGAGTCATTAGCACCTCTAAATTCATTCCTTCTATGAATGAGTATAACTTTTTTTGCAATTTTTGAAAGATGAATAGTCCAATCCAAAGCAGAATCTCCTCCTCCTGCAATAACAACTATTTTGTCATTGAACTCACTTGGATCTTTAATCATATACATGATACCCTTATCCTCGAAGTCAGTTATATTTGAAATATTTGGTTTTCGTGGAGTGAAAGTTCCAAGGCCACCAGCTATTGAAATTATTTTAGCTTGAATTTCAGTGCCTTTATCAGTAGTAACTTTAAAAGATCCATCATCATGTTTGTCAAGTTTTAAAGCAGTTTCCCCAAGTGTATATGATGGGTCAAAAGGCTTAATTTGCTCTAGAAGGTTTTTTATTAAGTCTCCAGCTATAATCTCTGGGTAAGCTGGAATATCATAAATAGGTTTTTTTGGGTATAATTCAATACACTGACCGCCTGGCTGAGCAAGAGAGTCTAGTATATGACATTTCATTTTTAAAAGACCAGCTTCAAAGACAGTAAAAAGGCCAGTAGGACCTCCTCCAATTATCAAAATATCTGTTTTTATCATTCTGAAAGAGGCAATACAGATTTAACTTCTTTAATTTCTGGAGCGTATTTCTTGATAGTAGTTTCTACTCCATTTTTAAGAGTCATCTGGTTGACTTTACAATCTGCACAAGCACCGTGTAGTTTAACTTTTACAGTTGAATTTTTTACAGACTCAAGAGAGATATCACCACCATCTTTAATAAGAAATGGTCTAATCTCTTCAAGCGCATCTAATATTTTATTTTCTAATATACTCATTGCTTTTTAATTGCAGAACACCCTACTAAGTTAGTAATTTCAACAATCTTTGTAGGTGGTAATTCTTTATTTCTTATTAATAATTGTTCAACCACATTTTTTGAAATATCATCAAAAATGTTTGAAACATCGCTAGATTCTTGAAGTGAGCCAGGCCTTCCAAAGTCAGAAGCTTCTCTCAAACTCTTAAATATTGGTATTTCTCCTAAAAAATTGATATTCAAATCTTTTGATAAATACTTTACTCCAGCTTCGCCAAATATGTAGTGTTTAGTCTCAGAATCGTCAGTTTTAAAATATGCCATGTTTTCAATTAGACCTAGGATTGGAACAGAAATGCTCTCTTGTTGAAACATTTTAATACCTCTCCTGGCATCAGCAAGTGCTACATTTTGAGGTGTGCTTACAATAATTGATCCTGTAATTGGCAAAGATTGAACTAAACTTAGATGAATATCACCAGTGCCTGGAGGTAAATCTAAAAATAGAAAGTCTAATTCACCCCAATGAGTATCAAAAATCATTTGATTAAGAGCTTTTGATGCCATTGGTCCTCTCCATACGACAGCTTGATCAAGTTTTGTAAAGAAACCGATGGACATAATTTTCACGTTGTAACTCTCAATTGGTTCAATCTTTGATTGATCATTTATTTTAATTGATTTTGGAATATAGCCCTCAACATCCATCATTGTGGGAACAGATGGTCCATAAATATCTGCATCTAGAATTCCTACTTTACATCCTTTTTTGGCTAGTGCAGCGGCCAAATTAATTGTTACAGTTGATTTACCAACTCCTCCTTTAGCAGATGATATTGCTATAATCGAATCAACTCCTTTTATTTTTTTTGACTGTGAAGATATTTTTGGACGCTCTGGAGAATCAATTTCATTTCCTTCTTCTTTATCAACTTTAGATGATTCAACTTTGGTATTTATATTAATTTTTGCTTTTTCATATATATCATCATGAATAATTTTCATGATATCTACTTCAAGCTTTTTTCTTGCTTGCAAAGCAGGATTTGATACAACTATATCAATGTCTACTTGGTCTCCAAATACCTGAACATTTTTAAGAATCCCAGAAGAAACTATGTCATCAGTAGAACCAGACATATTAACTTTTTCAAGTGTTTTTGTTATATTTTGCTTTGTTAAATCCATATATAATAATCATTACAAATATACGTGTAAGTAATAAATTTAATTCTTAAAATTTATATAATTATTTTGGATTCCAAAGCTTAATATTAAAGTCAACAACTCTATCATCATTAACCTCAATTCCTTCATTCTCAAGTAATTGTTTCATTAAATCAAAACCTTTAAAATGATGTTTTCCTGATAATAACCCATTCCTATTTACAACTCTATGAGCTGGAATTGATGAATCATTATGGCAAGCATTTAGAGCCCACCCTACAGTTCTTGCACTAGATGTAGTACCCAATTTTTTTGCAATTAATCCATAAGTAGTAACTCTTCCCGCAGGAATAGTTTTGACTACTTTATAAACTCTTTGAAAAAAATCATTTTTACTCATATAGAAAAATAGTAAAGGGTATTTTATGATTTTGAAAGAGTGAAAGAAAATTCAGTTCCTTCACCAACTATACTTTTGACAAAAATCTGTTCTTGATGAGCCTCAATTATGTGCTTAACAATCGATAGACCAAGTCCTGAGCCACCCTTTTTTCTTGATCTAGTTTTATCAATTCTATAAAACCTTTCAAAAAGTCGAGGTATATGTTCTTCTTCTATACCCTCACCATCATCAAGCACCTTAACTATTATTCTATCTTTATTATATTCATCTACTGCAATTTCAGTATATCCATTTTCTTTTCCATATTTAATTGAATTTACAACTAGATTAGTTAAAACCTGAAGGATTCTTTCTTTATCAGCATTAACCATTACAGAGTAATTTTTTTCATTTCTAATTCTGAGCTTTGTATTATTTTTTTCTGATTCAAATTCCATCAAATCATAAACATTATGTATTAATTCGTAAATATTAAAATTAGATTTATCTACTGTTTTAATACCTGATTCAAATTGGGTTATTAAATCTAAATCCTTTACAATAGATATTATTCTATCAACACCTTTTGCTGTTCTATTTAAATATTTACCTCTAACTTTCTTGTCTCTAATAGCTCCTTCAATAAGTGTCAATATATATCCCTGAATTGTAAATAATGGTGTTTTTAATTCATGTGAAACATTTCCTAAAAATTCTCTACGATAATTTTCTTGATCCTTTAAAATATTAATTTCTGAGCTTCTCTCTTCTTCTTTTTTCTTATAACTGATTAAAAAATTTTCTAATACTATACTAACAATAATGTAGGTTAGAGCAAAATATCCTGAATGAATTAAGGAGAGGTTTCCAAATAAAATGATAAACAATATAATACATATTATATGTATATAAAATGATGCCCTAAAAGCTTGATAACTTGGTTGAATTTTAAAAGGAAGATTCATTCTTCAATAATAAATTTATAGCCGACTCCTTTAACAGTCTTGAAATATTTATCTCCTATTTTCTTTCTTAATTTTCTAATATGCACATCTATAGTTCTATCACCAACAACAACTTGTTCTCCCCAAACCTTTTCCATAATTTTCTCTCTCTTAAATACCTTATCAGGTTTAGAGGCAAGTAAATTAAGAAGTTCAAACTCTTTTCTTGGTAAACTAATTGATTTATCAGATTTATATACTTTATATTTTTCTCTATTAATTCTAAGATCACCAAATTCAATTTCATTAAATTCGTTATCAGAGTATTTTTTTGATCTTCTTAAAAGTCCTTTCACCTTTGATAATAGAATCTTTGGTTTGACTGGTTTTGTTACATAATCATCAGCCCCTGCCTCATAAGCTGCAACATATGAATAATCTTCACCTCTAGCAGTTAGAAACATGATTAAAGTATCATTAAAACTTTCATCTGACCTAAGGATTTCACATGTCTGAATGCCATCCATATTTGGCATCATTATATCCATTATGATAAGATTTGGCTTAATTTCCTTTGCCTTTTTAACAGCAATTTTACCATCTTTAGCTGTTGATATCTGGTACCCTTCATTAGATAAGTTATACTTTAGAATTTCTAAAATATCTGGCTCATCATCAACACAAAGTATTTTAATATTTTCCTTACTCATAGTCATATGATCAATTTAGTAAATAATACCTTAATGATTGTAATAAAAATCAAATTTAATGTTGAGGGAACAATTAATTAACAATTACCAGATAGAAATTCTTTTTACCTCTTTGGAGAAGTATATATTTTCCATTTATCAAATCATCTTTAGTAATTTTTGTATTTCCAGAAATTTTTTTCTTGTTTATTGAAATGGAATTTTCTTTAATTGCTCTTCTTGCTTCACTAATGGACTTAAGAAAACTAGTTTCAGCTGCAAGAAGATTTTCAATTTCTATTTCTTGTAATAATTTTTTTTTGGACAGAGTATTACTTGGAACCCCATCAAAGATTTCATTAAAAGTATTTACATCAAGAGATTCAAGTTCCTGTTTACTGGATTTCCCAAAAAGAACTTTTGAAGCACTAATTGCATTCTTTAAATCTTTTTGTCCATGAACCATTGATGTGACTGTATCTGCAATTTTATTTTGAAGTAACCTTTTAGCTTTGTCTTTATTATGTTCTAATATTAATTCTTCAATTTGACTTTTTGATAGGAATGTAAATAACTTAATATAGCTCAAAGCATCTTCATCTGATATATTCAACCAATATTGATAGAATTTATAGACTGAAGTTTTGTTTTTATCTAACCAAATATTTCCACCTTCTGACTTTCCGAACTTAGACCCATCAGATTTTTTAATCAATGGACAAGTCATTGCATATGCTTTTTTATTTTCCTTCCTTCTAATAAGCTCAGTACCAGTAGTTATATTCCCCCATTGATCACTTCCACCCATTTGAAGCATACAATTCATGTCCTTGTATAGATGAAGGAAGTCATATCCTTGAATAAGCTGGTATGTGAATTCAGTAAATGACATACCTTGTGTTGTCTCTTTAGATATTCTTTTTTTTACAGATTCTTTAGCCATCATATAGTTTACAGTTATGTGCTTTCCAATATCTCTGGAAAAGTCAATAATGGAGAACTTACTCATCCAATCATAATTATTCACAAGAATAGCTCTGTTATTTTTTTTAGATTTAAAATCAAGAAATTTTTCAAACTGAATCCTTAATTTCTTTTCATTATACTTTAAAATCTTTTTATCTAAAAGGTTTCTCTCATCAGACTTTCCAGATGGATCACCAATCATTCCAGTTGCACCTCCAAGAAGAACTACTGGAGTATGTCCAGAATTTTGAAAGTGTTTTAAAATAAAAATGGGCACAAGGCTTCCTATGTGTAATGAATCAGATGTAGGGTCAAATCCTATATATCCAACAGTCTTATTTTTAGATAAATATTCTTCAGTTCCAGGTATTACATCATGTAACATACCTCTCCACTTAAGTTCATCTATAAATTCTTTCATTATTTTAAAGTTTTTATGCTATCAATTGATTTAAGAATTCTTTTTTTTACATTTGAATATATATTAAAATGAATTTTTGGATTCCTTGAGTAATACAACTCACTTTCATAAAATTGGACGCTATCAATACTATACTTTCTAAAGATTAATTCATCACTTATATATGAATTATCAATTTTTAAATCAGACCCACTCGATGCATTTAAAATCATAATATCAAAAATAATGTTTTCCATTTTTTTTTCATCAATTAAATTTTTAGGAGCATCTGATGAACATGATAGCATGAAAATAAAGACTAAAAGATATTTTTTCATCTGTTAAAAGTTATTTTTTTACCATAAGGTATGGAATTTACTTTACCATTTTCGTAAACAACAGTACCATTTAATATTGTTTTATAAATAGAGTTATCAAACTTTTGACCTTCAAATGGTGACCAGCCACATTTATAAAGCAAAGACTCTTGAGTGACAATAGTTGGAGTATTAGTATCAATCAAAACAATGTCGGCAAAGTATCCTTCCCTTAAAAAACCTCTATTATTAACGTTAAATATGGTTGCTGGGTTATGTGCTATCTTTTCAACAATTTTTTCAAATGAAACTCCATATTTTTCACAGTTTTGCAATAAAGATAAAATAGTATGTTGAACCATTGGCCCGCCTGATGGACAAATTAAATAATTGTTGTTTTTTTCCTCTATTGTGTGGGGAGCATGATCTGAAGCAATGATATCAATTTTATTATCTTTTATTGCTTGCCATAATGCATCTCTGTCCTGTTTTGACTTTATTGCTGGATTCCATTTAATTTTTGAACCTAGGCTATCATAGTCATCATCTGTAAACCATAGGTGATGTGCACATACTTCAGATGTGATTTTTTTATTTTTTAGATCAGTACTATTGTCGAATAAATCAAGTTCAATTGCAGTTGAAATGTGAAAAACATTTAATCTAGCACCAGTTTTTCTTGCTAGATTTACTGCAAAACTAGAGCTTTTAAAACATGCCTTTTCATTTCTAATTTCTGGATGAGCTGATATGGGTATGTTTTCACCGTAAAGATTTTTATAATGTTCCGTATTGTCTTTTATAATTTGTTCATCTTCACAGTGAGCTGATATTGGCAATAATGTACTGTTGAATATATTCTCAATAGAACTCTTGTCGTCAATTAGCATCTTACCGGTTGATGAACCCAAAAAAAGTTTAATTCCAGCTACGTCTTTTTGATCTATTCGTTTTATTTCATTAATATTATCATTTGTTCCTCCAAACATAAATGAAAAGTTTGCAAATGAATTATTTGAGGCAATCTTAATTTTATTTTCAAACTCTTTTATGGAAGTAGTATTTGGAAATGTGTTTGGCATTTCAAAATATGATGTTACACCACCAGCAATTGCAGCTTTAGATTCAGATCTTATGTCTCCTTTATGTGTTAACCCGGGTTCTCTAAAATGAACTTGATCATCAATCATTCCAGGGATGGCTATAAAGCCATTTCCATTAATAATTTTAACATCATTATCTAGCTTAATATTAATATCTATTTTTTTGATGAACTCACCTTCAATATATATATCCCCAGCAGTTCTTATACCCTCATTTATTATTGTAATATCCTTAATTAAGAGTTTATTCATCTTTTTTAACTATTGAATCAAATTTTAATTTAATAACGCCAATTATTGCTTCAAAGATAATGTTCTTATTCATTTTAGATTTTCCATGTTCTCTATTAACAAATATTATTTGATGTTCCTTAAGCTTAAACTTTTTTTTCCAAATCTTAAATTTCATTTCTATTTGAAAAGCATATCCGTTAAATTTTATTTTATCAATGTTAAGTGAAGATAATGCCACGTTTGAATAACCAACAAAGCCTGATGTTGAATCTTTAACTGGCATAGAAGTAATAATCCTGACATAAATATTTGCAAAGTATGAAAGAAAAATTCTTGATAAAGGCCAGTTGACGACACTTACACCTTTTAAATATCGAGAGCCAATAGCTACATCACATTCGTCATTAATTAGTAGTCTCTTTAGGTTTTTTATTTCAATTGGATTATGAGAAAGATCAGCATCCATTTCAAAAATGTAAGAGTATTTTTCTTCAAGTGCCCATTTAAATCCTTCTTTATATGCTGATCCTAGACCATCTTTCTTATCTCTTGTGATCAAGAAGACTTTATCAATATTATCTTTTTTCAAATTCTTTACAATATTTGATGTTCCGTCAGGGGAATTATCATCAACTACCAATATAGAATTATTATCATCTAAGGAAAGGATTTTATTGATAACAGTTTCAATATTTTCAGCTTCATTATAAGTCGGTATGATAATTAAACTATTGTCTTTCATTTATTTAGTAGTTATTCCATAATTTTGTTATCTATTTGAAAATTAATATGATTCGAAATCAAGACTTAACCACTTTATTTGTTCTAATTATAATAATAGTTTTATATTTTTTTCAAATATTCCAAAGAGTAAAATTAGTTTATTTATTTAGAAGTTTAAGGTATCATTTTCGTAATATTTTAATACGATATCGAGTAGATGATCTTGGAGTTTCAGGCTCAGGGAACTCAGTAATTAATTATTTTAATTATTTCTACATATTCTTTTTTTTACTTATTAATGGAGTGATAATGACTTATTTTGGTGCCTTGAATCTTCAAGGAAGTATAAAGGTTGATGGTATGAGTAATGACTTATTCTTGAGATTATTAAATTTTAATTTACTAATTGTAGCTATTCTATTTATTAGGTTTCTAATTATTAAATATATTTTGGGAATGTTCCTAAGCTATAATCTAAGGTTTATATTTTTTAAAAACTATATTATTAATATTATAATTGCAGCATTGTTGTTATTAAACTTTATTATCTATAATTTAAATTCCTTTTATGATTTTATTTATCTAAAAATTATTTTTTTCATACTTATAGGGTTTCATTTTATTTTTCAGGCTAAAAACTATTTAAGCTATTTTTTAAAATTCGATCTTAAACAGGTTCTATATTTTATTTTGTATCTTTATGCCTTCAAAGTTGCCCCATGGATATGGTTGTTTTCAAATTTTTAAATCTAAAAATTTTCTTATGAGTATTAAAACAATTTTAATATCTCAGCCAAAGCCTACTAATGAGAATTCTCCTTATTCATCGTTGATTAGAAAGCATAAATTAAAAATAGATTTTAGAAAATTTATTCATGTTGAGGGACTTTCAGCTAAAGAGGTAAGAGCACAAAGAGTTGACTTTTCTCAATTCAATAATGTTATATTAACAAGTAGAAACTCAGTTGATCACTTCTTTAGAATTACTGAAGAGATGCGATTTAAAGTTCCTGATCAAACTAAATATTTTTGTCAATCCGAGGCTGTTGCATATTATTTACAGAAATACGTTGTTTATCGAAAAAGAAAGATATATGTTGGTAACAATAATTTTAAAGACCTTGAAACTACTTTTGAAAAATTTAATAAAGAAAAATTCCTTGCGCCAACCTCTGGTAGTTTGAATCCTGATATTATTAAAACATTAGACTCTTTTGAAATCTCATGGCAAAGAGCTCAACTCTACAAGACAGTTGTCAGCGACTTATCAGATTTAAGAAATGTTTATTACGATATTCTGGTATTTTTTAGTCCATTAGGTATTGAATCTTTATTTAAAAACTTTCCCGACTTTGAGCAGAACAAAACACTCATAGCTGTCTATGGTAATACAACTGAAGAAGCTGCGAAGAAAAATAATCTTAGAATAGATATTAAAGCACCAACAGAAGCCTCTCCTTCAATGGCAATGGCAATTGACAAATATATTAAAGGTTAATTTCTTCTACCAAATCTTAGCCAAAGATAGACAAGGTTTGCAATTGAAGCTAAGGCTGCTACAACATATGTTGCGGCTGCCCAATTTAAAGCTTCCTTAGACTGTGATAATTCTCTTTGATTAACAATCCTTTTTCTTTCTAACCAGTAAATCGCTCTTTTGCTTGCATCAAACTCTACAGGAAGTGTTACCAAACTGAATAACGTACCCGATGCAAAACCTAATATACCTAACATTGTTAAATTTTGTCCCAATAATGGTGAAGATTGCATCAGGAAAAAGCCTGCTAGTAATACCCAAATTCCAAGGTTTGAAGTTAATCCTACTATAGGTACAAGGATTGATCTCATTTTTAACCATTCGTAACCTTTAGCATGCTGAACTGCATGACCACATTCATGAGCAGCAACGGCAGCAGAGGCAGCATTTCTTTGATTATATACACTCTCGCTTAAATTGACTGTTTTCTTTTTTGGATTGTAATGATCAGATAGTTGACCTTTAACACTTATAACCTTTACGTCATATATACCATGATCAGATAACATCCTCTCTGCAATTTCTTTACCTGAAAGATTGGCAGACAAGGTTATTTTTGAAAACTTTTTAAATTTTGTTTTGAGTTGATTTTGAATGTAAAAACTTATTACAAAAATTGGAAGAAATATGAATAAATACAAAGGGTCTAAATAAAACATATACTAAGTTAGATAAACTTGTAAAGATTTGAAAAAAATTAAGAATTTTTTAACTTAAATATTATTATACTTAGTTGTAAAAGTGCAGTTATTCCATTTGCAATCACAATAGATAAGCTAGAAATTAAAATTCCATATATCAACCAAAGAATAACACCAATGAATAAAATTATATACATGAGTAGAGAGATACCATCTGCATTTTTTTCTTTGTAAATCTTATAGACTTGTGGAATAAACGCAGAAGTTGTTAGAAATGCTGCTGATAGACCGATAACTTCATATATTGGATTAATCATGTAACAATATTTATAATTTTACCAGGAACAACTATTACTTTTTTTGGTTCTACGTTGTTTAAAATAGCTTTTGTTTTTTCAAATGACATAACAGCATTTTCAATTTCTTTATTGGAAAGATCTATTGGAAGATTAATAGTAAACTTTGTTTTGCCATTGAATGAAACAGGGTATAATTTCTGAGTTTCAACTAAATAATTTTCATTAAATTCTGGATAATTTTGATCAACAATGGATTCTTTGTGACCTAATTGACTCCACAACTCTTCAGCAAAATGCGGTGAAAATGGAGAAATTAAGATAAGTAATTCTTCAAGTATCTCACGATTATTGCAACCAATTAAACTGAGCTCATTAATACAAATCATAAATGAGCTTATGCATGTATTAAGACTTAATTTCTCTATATCCTCAGTAATTTTTTTTATTGTTTTGTGAAGAGACTTTAATGACTCTTTAGAAGGTTTGTCTTCTGAAATATTAAATACCCCATCTTTAAAAAATAAATTCCAAAACTTTTTTAAGAAAGAATGAACTCCAGATATTCCTCTGGTATTCCATGGCTTAGATTGCTCTATTGGACCTAGAAACATCTCATACATTCTTAATGTATCAGCTCCATATTGATCACAGATTTCATCTGGATTAACGACGTTGAACTTAGACTTTGACATTTTTTCTTGTTCTCTGATGCAATAGAAAACATTGTTTTCTAATTTAAATGTTGAATTTTTAAAATCAGAATCTTCAAGCTTTAATAGGTTATAGTCTACTTGGTTATCATCTTTAACATACTTTATATCGATTCTAATTTTATCAACTTCATTATCTGAGATAAGATTACTTGAAATATACTTATTTGATCCTGATTCTCTGAATATAAATGCAGAGTTACCTAAGATCATCCCTTGATTAATTAATTTTTTAGAATACTCATCCTTATTTAAATATTCCAAATCATATAGAAATTTTTGATAAAATCTTGAATATAGAAGATGCCCAGTAGCATGCTCACTTCCCCCAAAGTAGATATCTATATCTGACCAATATTTTTGTGATTCTTTTGAAATAAATTCTTTTTCGTTAGTTGGGTCCATATATCTATAGAAGTACCAAGAACTTCCTGCCCAACCTGGCATGGTATTTAATTCTAGTGGAAAAGTATCGTTATCATTTATTTCATCATTTGATGTAACTTTTTTTGTCTTCTCATTCCAAGCCCATGAAGATGAATTTCCTAATGGGGAATCTCCAGTTTTAGTGGGAAGAAAATTATCTACTTCAGGTAATTTTAATGGTAAATAGTCTAACTCAATATTACTTGGAATACCATTCTTATAATATATAGGTATAGGCTCACCCCAATATCTTTGTCTACTAAATGTAGCATCTCTTAACTTAAATTGAATTTTGGATTTACCAATTCCTTTTTTCTCAATTTTATCAATTATTAATTCTAAAGATTTTTCATAGTCTAATCCATTTAGAAATTCTGAATTAATAAGTTTAAAACCTGATTTATCAGGAAAAGCAGTTTTAGAGATATCTATATTTTCAAAAATATTTGGAATATCAATCATAAATTTTTTAGCAAAGTCAAAATCTCTCTGATCTCCAGCAGGAACACCCATTACTGCACCCGTTCCATAACTTGCAATAACATAGTCTGAAATCCATACAGGTATTTTATTTCCTGTGAAAGGATGAATTGCATAAGAACCTGAAAATACTCCAGAAACAGTTTTTATATCAGATAATCTCTCTCTCTCTGATTTCTTTGAAACTTCATCTAAGTAATGCTCAATTTCTAATTTACGGTTTAATGATGATAAATCAGATATTTCTTTATATTCGGGAGCAATAGTGAGAAAAGAGACTCCAAAAATTGTATCTGGTCTTGTGGTAAAAACCTTAATTTTTTTATTTGAATTTTCAACATTAAAAGTTACAGACACACCTTTAGATTTCCCAATCCAATTTCTTTGCATTTCTTTTACTGGATCTGGCCAATCAATTTTATCTAAGTCATTTAAAAGTCTATCAGAGTATTTACTGATTCTTAAACACCAGTGTTTAACCTTTCTTTTAGTTACAGGATAACCTCCCCTTTCACTTACTCCATTTATAATTTCATCATTTGCTAATACAGTTCCTAACTCTTCACACCAATTTACATCTCCATCAGTCAAGTATGCCAATCTAAAGTTCATTAGAATATCGGACTTAATTTTTTCATCAAATTTTTTCCATTCCGAACTGGTAAATGAGTATCCGAACTCAAAAAGATCTTCTTTAAAGTTTTTATCACCATCCCTCTCAAACATATTTATAAGGCTGTCAATATTCTTTGCTTTTTCGTCCTTTGAACAATAATATGAGTTAAACATTAAAATAAATATCCATTGAGTCCATTTATAATATTTTGGGTCAGATGTTCTTATCTCTCTAGACCAATCAAAAGAGAATCCAATTCTATCAAGTTGGTTTCTATACATATTTATATTATCGGAAGTAGTCTTTCTTGGATGTTGGCCAGTCTTTATTGCATATTGTTCTGCAGGTAGTCCAAATGAATCATATCCTTGTGGATGTAACACATTATATCCTTTATGTCTTTTAAATCTAGAATATATATCACTCGCAATATAACCTAAAGGGTGACCAACATGAAGACCAGCTCCAGATGGATATGGAAACATATCCAATACGTAGAATTTAGGCTTTGAAGAAAAACTAACTTTATAAGTTTCATTAGTCTTCCAAAATTCTTGCCATTTCTTTTCTATTTCTAGAAAATTATATTTCACTTTAAGCAAATTTATACAAAGGAAGAACTAATTTAATTAACATAAAAATTAATTTATTATTTGTTTATTACTTTTATAAAAGTTTGGAAACTAAAAAAAGAATCAATCCAGAAGTTAGTAAGGTAAGAAGTAATTTAATTTCGATTTTCCTTATAAATACTGTTGTATTATTTACTTTGTCGTTAATAGGTTTTATTTACCTTAACTCATCATCAATTGAAAATTATTTTAAAGAAAATGTTACAATTAATATCTATCTAAAAAATGACACAAAAGAGTCTGAGAATAAGCAATTAATAAAGCTGCTAAGATTAAATGAAGACATAAAGGATATTAACTTTTTATCTAAAGAAGATGCAGCTAAGATTTTTTCATCAGAGATTGGAGAGGAATTCGTTGGTTTTCTTGGATATAATCCTCTTTTAGATGCAGTTTCAGTTCAACTTAAAGGTGATAAAATTGATATATATTTTATTGAAAGTTTTATCAAGAATCTAAATAATTTTGAATTTATTGAGGAAATTGAATATGACAAACCACTTGTTGATGCTCTTACCAAAAATTTTGAAAAAATTGGATTATGGATTTTAATTATTAGCATTGTGTTCTTTGTAACTAGCTTTATCTTGATTAATAATTCAATCAAAATTTCTATTTATTCTAAAAGAGATATTATAAAAACAATGCAACTTGTAGGAGCTACAAGCAAATTTATAAGAAGGCCATTTATAATCCTTTATCTTAAAATAAGCTTATTCTCTTCAATAACTTCTATTTTAATTTTGTTTATGCTAGTTTATCAGCTTAATATTCAAATAGAAGAAATAAACTTTTTTACAAAAATAAGCGATACATTCCTGCTAATCAGTTTTATTGTAACTTTTGGATTATTTACTTCATTGATTAGTTCGTTTTTAGTCACACAGAGATATTTAAAATTAAAATTTGTAAGATAAGGTTATGGCTGAAAAAGATTATTTATTTAATAAAAGGAGATATAGATTTCTTATTCTATCAATTTTTATAATTGGCATTGGTTTTTTATTAATGTCTGGAGGAGAGTCAACTGATCCTGATATTTTTAATAATGAAATATATAATTTCAGACGTATTAGACTTTCACCATTAATTGTAGTATCAGGTTTTATAATGTGTATATTTTCAATCCTTTACAAGGATAAGAAGTAATGAAGAAATATAGTTTAGATAGTTTTTCTATTAATGATATTAAGGAAGGCAAAATAATTCTAGTTGATAAACCTCTTCGATGGACCTCATTTGATGTCGTTAAGTATGTACGTAAATCACTTCAACTTAAATTGAAAATGAAAAAAATCAAGGTTGGGCATGCCGGAACACTTGATCCTTTAGCTACTGGATTATTAATTATATGTATAGGGAAACTAACAAAAAGTATTTCTGAATATCAAAACTTATCAAAGACATATACCGGAAAATTTAAACTTGGTGAATCTACGTTATCCTATGATGCAGAAACAGATGTTAACGAAAAGTTCGAATATGAGCATATTACTCTCGATAATTTAAAAAATTTAGCAGATGAGTTTATTGGAAGGAATATGCAAAAACCCCCCATATTCTCAGCAATTAAAAAGAATGGTAAGAGATTATACGAATATGCGAGAGAAAATAAAAAAATTGACATAGATGAAAGAGAAATTGATATTTATAATTTTGAAATTATAGACTTTGCTTCTCCATATGTTAACTTTAAAATTGAATGCTCAAAAGGAACTTATATCAGGTCAATTGCAAATGACTTTGGTAAAAGATTAAGTTCAGGTTCTTATTTATATGAGTTAAGAAGAACTAAAATTGGTGATTTTTGTGTTCTTAATGCAATGGATATTAATATAGATGTTAAAACTTAATATTATATTTGTCTCATCCCTGTGAAATGAAATATAATCGTATACTTTTAAAACTTAGTGGAGAAGCTCTTCTTGGGAAGAATTTATATGGCATAGATAATGATAGACTTGTGGTTTATGCTAAAGAGATTAAGCAAATTCATGAACAAGGTGTAGAAATTGCAATTGTAATTGGTGGTGGTAATATCTTTCGAGGATTAACTGGATCGGAGGATGGGATAGATAGAGTCCAAGCTGATTATATGGGAATGTTAGCAACAGTTATAAATGGTCTTGCACTCCAAAATGCACTTGAAAATATGGACATTCCAACAAGACTTCAGTCAGCTATAAAAATGGAGTCGATAGCTGAGCCGTTTATCAAAAGAAAAGCAACAAGACATTTAGAAAAGGGTCGTGTTGTTATTTTTGCATCAGGAACTGGTAACCCATATTTTACAACTGATTCTGCTGCAGTTTTAAGGGCGATTGAGATTAATGCAGAAGTTATCCTAAAAGGGACAAGAGTTGATGGAATATACAACAAAGATCCTGAAAAAAATAAAGAAGCTATTAAATTTGATAATATTTCGTTTGAAGAAACAATAAAAAAAGGTTTAAAAATAATGGATACAACTGCATTTACTTTGAGTAAAGAAAATGAATTACCAATTATTGTATTTGACATGAATACTAAAGGTAATTTAACAAAAGTTGTAATGGGTGAAAAAATTGGGACTAAAGTGTCTAAATAACTTAAATTTTGGATAATAATCAAGAAATAATTGACAGTTCAGAGGTAAATATGATCTCGGCTATAAGTCACCTGGAAACAGAATTAGCAAAAATTAGAGCTGGAAAAGCAAATCCAATTATGTTAAAAGGTGTTTCGGTTGAATATTATGGTAATATGACACCTTTAAATCAGGTTGCTTCAGTGAGTACTCCAAATGCACAAACAATATCTATTCAACCATGGGAGAAAGATATGCTTGAAGAAATTGAAAAAAGTATCATTAATTCTAATTTAGGGCTAAATCCTGTTAACAATGGTGAATCATTATTGATCAATATTCCTCCTTTAACAGAAGAGAGAAGAGTAGAACTTACAAAAATAGCTAAGTCAGAATCTGAAGCAGCTAAGGTAAGTATCCGAAATTCAAGAAAAGATACAAATAATAAAATTAAAGCACTTGATATATCAGAAGATTTGAAATCTAATCTTGAAATAGATTCTCAAGAGTTAACTGATAAGTACATTAAAAAAGTTGATGAAATGTTCACTCTTAAGGAGAAAGATATTCTGACTTTATAGCACATGGACTTAATAAAGATAATAGACATATATAACTCTCCTAATTACGATAGTAAAATTATTGTAGCAGGCTGGGTAAGAGCATTTAGAGGGAATCGTTTCATTGAATTAAATGATGGCTCAACCATTAAGAATATTCAATGTGTTATTACTGACTCCAATACTCATAATAAAATAATTAAAAAAATTAATGTTGGTTCCTCACTGAAAATTCATGGAAACTTAATTAAAAGCATAGGTAAAGGCCAAACTTTTGAAATTGAAATTATAGATATAGAGATACTTGGAGAATCAAACCCTGACGAATATCCTATTCAGCCAAAGAAGCATAGCCTTGAATTTCTTCGTGAGCAAGCCCACTTGAGAATTAGGACCTCAACATTTAGCGCTGTCATGAGGATTAGATCAAAACTTGCCTTCGGGGTCCATCAATTTTTTAATGAAAAAGGGTTTAACTATGTACATACTCCTATTATTACATCTAGTGATGCTGAAGGTGCTGGGGAAATGTTTCAAGTAACAACTTTAAATAATAATCAAAAGGGAAAAAAAGAAGTTGACTATACTAAAGATTTTTTTGGTAAGAAAACCAGCTTAACAGTATCAGGTCAATTGGAGGCAGAAACCTATGCACTTGGTCTTGGTAATGTTTATACTTTTGGACCAACATTTAGAGCTGAGAATTCAAATACTTCAAGACATGCATCAGAATTTTGGATGATTGAACCAGAGATGGCATTCTATGATCTAAATGATAATATGGACCTAGCAGAATCTTTCTTGAAATATATTCTTAAATATATAATGAATTCATGTATGGAAGACTTAAAATTTCTTGATGAAAGACTCACGAAAGAACAAAGTCAAAAACCAAAAGATGAAAGAGATAATTTAAATCTTTTAGATAAAATCAACTTTACCATTAATAATGAATTTAAAAGAATCTCATATTCTGATGCTTTTGAAATTCTTAAAAACTCTAACTATAATAAAAAGAAAAAATTTAATTATTTAATTAGTGAATGGGGTTGTGACTATCAAAGTGAACATGAAAGATTTCTTGTAGAAAAACACTTCAAATCACCTGTTATTATATACGATTATCCATCAAAAATAAAAGCATTTTATATGAGGCTTAATAATGATGAGAAAACAGTTCGGGCAATGGATGTCTTATTTCCAGGAATTGGAGAAATAATTGGAGGCTCTCAAAGAGAAGAAAGATTAGATATTCTTAAAAAAAGAATTAATGAAATGGGAATGGATGAAAAAGAATTATGGTGGTATTTAGACTTAAGAAAATATGGTACAGTTCCACATAGCGGTTTTGGGCTTGGATTTGAAAGACTAATTATGTTTTGTACTGGAATGCAAAATATTAGAGATGTAATACCCTATCCTCGAACACCAAAAAATGCTTCATTTTAATAAGAATTAATTCTTTTATTACTTTTGTTTAAGTATACGTGCATAATATGCTTAATCAAAAACTACAGTTAAAGTTATCTCAGAAGCTTTCGCCACAGCAAATTCAGTTAATGAGGCTGATACAATTAACTACAGCTGAATTAGAACAAAAAGTTAAAAATGAAATTGAAGAGAATCCTGCACTTGAGCATGGTAACGAATTATTAGATAGTGACTCTAATGATTTAAATTCAGAGACTCAGAGTGAAGAAATTAATGTTGATGACTATCTCTCTGATGAAAATGATGATTTAAGTCAAAATTTCTACTCAACAAGTGAAGAAATTAATAATTATCAAACAAAATCATCACCAAGTTTTCATCAGTATTTAGACAATCAATCCAGAAATTTAATTTTAAGTGATAGTGAAAAACCACTATGTGAATTTCTGATTGGTAGTATTGATGAAAGTGGTTATCTAAGAAGAGAAGTTGAAGATATAATTGATGATTTAGCCTTTACACAAAATATTATAACAACTAAAGATGATATTATATCGGTCTTAAAAAAAATTCAAGATTTAGATCCACCAGGAGTTGGAGCAAGATCTCTTCAAGAGTGTCTTTTAATTCAACTTAATAAAAAAGCTAATAAGAAAGACTCAATATTAAACTCTATTAAAATAATTGAGTCTGAATTTGAATTGTTCTCCAAAAAGAAATTCAATAAGCTCTCTGAAAAGTTAAATTTATCTGATAATCATATTAAAAAAGCAATTGAAGAAATATCAAAATTAAACCCTAAACCAGGTGGATCCATAACAAGTGAGTTTTCAAATAACTCAGTTACACCTGATTTCATTTTAACAATTGAGGACGGTGAACTATTAGTTGAATTAAATAAAAGAAATTCACCCGAATTAAGACTTTCGAGCTCTTATAAGAATATATTAGAAGGTTATAAAAATGATCCGAATAAGTCAAAATCACAAAATCAGGCTATCCAATTTTTAAAACAAAAACTTGACTCAGCCAAATGGTTTATAGAAGCAATTGAACAAAGATACCAGACATTATATCAAACAGTAAATGCAATTGTAAATTTTCAAAATAATTATTTTTTGTCTGGAGAAGAATCTGATTTAAAACCAATGATACTGAAAGATATAGCAGAAAAGATTAATATGGATATTTCAACAGTATCAAGAGTAGCTAACAGTAAATATATAGATACTCCTTATGGAATTAAATTATTAAAAAGTTATTTTTCTGAAGGAATGATTGATAAAGATGGTAATGAAATTTCGACAATTGAGATAAAGAAGGTCTTAAGACAAATTATTGATAATGAAGATAAATCAAAACCTTTATCTGATATTGAATTATCTAGGAATCTGTCTGAGAAGGGTTACAAGGTTGCAAGAAGAACAGTTTCAAAATATAGAGAACAACTTGAGATGCCGGTTGCAAGACTTAGAAAGGAACTATAGTAGATAAAAGACCAAACCTAATCTAAAAAAGCTAATATTTAAGTTGTCTCCATTAATAGTTGTCTTATCTTTTAAAATTGGATTAAGATCATACTCTAAGGAGATATTCCAAGTATTATAGCCAGCATTTAAATATATAGAAGTTGTCCAATCATTTATTTGATCAATTTTAATTTCTGATCCGTATGAAGGGTTCGAGTATATGGGAAAATTTTTCTTTAATTTTAGCCCAGAGTAAATTCTCCAAAATTTATATTCATCTATTGTTGATTTTCTCAATCTAAGTTCAAAAGGTAAGACTAGGGAAGAAAAAGAAATTTTATTTTTAGATTCTAAAAATCTACTAACAACAATTCTGTAATCAATTATTCCATTATTCTCAGATGGCTGAATATTTGATGTAAAAAAATTTCTTTCATATCCTAAACCAATTCCTAATGCATTTGTTGAGTTATTATTTAGAGGAAAATCACGGATAAATCCAAATTGAAAGTTTCCTGAGAAACCATTCTGTTTAAAGTCATCTAAAGACTTTGTTTGAATAAAATAACTTGTTCCAAGATAGATTTGATCTTCCCTGTATGATTCACTCTGACTGTTAGATTGTGAAAAACTAAACTCAAAAATGATTAGCAGACTAAGAAATAAAAAAAACTTTATTCTAATTAAAATTTTGAGTATAATCTCCAACTCTAGTTGTATAGTTTAGCTTTAGGGCATTTACTTTACGAAGTTCTTGCTTAATATCGCTGATAATACCCATTTTTGTATCACTATCAACTTTTAACGCAGTTGTTAAAACATTTTGAAGTTCTTCTCGCTTAGCGGCTCTTTCTGCTAAAACAAATGCACCAACTTCTTCAACAGATCCAAATTTATCATTTAATTGAATCCTAGCTTGAGTCCCATAAGTATCAATATATCTACTAGATGGTTTGCCTGCATAGATATATATAACCCTGTCTTTTTTATCAAGCTTTTGAACTTGATCAGCAGCAGGAAGAGTATTTTGAACCATGAGAGTACTATCTCTCATAACGGTTGCTACCATAAAAAAGAATAATAACATAAATACTATATCAGGTAATGAAGCCGTAGATATTGCGGGTAAATCACCGCTTTTACCTTTTTTAAATTTTGCCATTTTTAATTTACTTTACTTGGTTCTGCCTCTGATAATTTCTGAGGATATAATTGTTTAACAATATCTAATTTTTCTTTTAAACTAGCTTTATCTTCAAGAGATGTTCTAGGATCACTATAAATTAAATCAGCTTCAACATACGTAATACCTAGGTTAGGGTTCAATCTTGAAAATTCTCTATTTCTTAAAACATTATAAGCTGCAACTAACTCATTTTGAACAGCTATATAAACTTTATATTCAGTCTCTCTATCGTTTTTTAGAGATATAATAGCCTTCTCTGGATTATCGGAAGATCTAGGATCACGCTCTCCTTGACAATAGTCACATGCTTCTTCTCCAGATCCACCTCCATTATCTAGAAAATCAACAGCAAGCTCTCTTAGGTCTTTGATATCTGTTAATGATTCTTCAACTAAAAGTTGGTTGTTCTTATTTACAACAACCGTAAAGATATTTTTTTCACGAATTATAGGAGGATCAATTTGATCTTCCATGGGTGGTAATTTTCTATTTATACCACTATCAGTTTCAATAGTAGTAGTTACTAGGAAGAAAATCAAAAGCAGAAAGGCAATATCAGCCATTGAACCAGCATTAACCTCCGGAGCTTTTCTTTTAGCCATAGTTTACTTTTTAAATATTTTTTTTGTTCCAGGAAAAACCATTAAAGCAATTGCTATGAAAGATAAGATAAAGAACACTCTAATCCCAGTTCCTACTAATTTTGAACCCATTGCAGAAAGAACCTTACCATCTCTCATAGGAGTTTCAACTCCACTTGAAAGAACAAAGGCAAAAATTACAACAATAAGAAATAGGCCAGCAGATTTTATAGCATTCATCATCTTTGCTTTATCTTTTGCAATGGTTCTTAGAGAAAAAGTTAACGTAACTGCAACTGCAATAAATAAAATTATTTGACTAAGAACTATTATTGGAGTTATTGCCACATAGTTTCCTGAACGAGCAGCCATTTCTATACTATCATCTCCACTAATAAAAACAATTGCCAAGAATATCAAACCTAGTACTCCAAGAGCGATACACCCAATTCTAGTTATTTTTTCAAGATTCATAATTTATTATTTTTTTTGAGCAGAAAGTATATCAATTAAACTAATTGAGGCATCTTCCATGTCATTAACAATTGAATCAATTTTTGCCACTATATAGTTGTAAAATACTTGTAAAATAATCGCAACAATAAGTCCAAAAACTGTTGTTAAAAGAGCTATTTTAATACCACCCGCTACAAGAGAAGGTTGCATATCACCAGCAGCTTCAATCCTATCGAAAGCATTAATCATTCCTATAACTGTTCCCATGAAACCAAGCATTGGTGCTAATGCTATGAAAAGTGAGATCCATGAAACATTTTTCTCAAGCTGTCCCATTTGAACACCACCATATGAAATAACTGCTTTTTCAGCGCTTTCAACACCATCTTTTGCTCTATCAAGACCTTGATAAAATATTGATGCAACAGGACCTTTGGTATTTCTACAAACTTCTTTTGCAGCTTCAACACCACCTGATTTTAGTGCTTCTTCAACATCATCTGTAAGCTTATATGAATTTGTTGTAGATAAGTTAAGGTAGATAATTCTTTCTATCGAGATTGCTAATCCTAAAATTAAACAAATAAGTACAATCCCCATAAAGCCAGGACCACCTTCAATAAAACGCTTCTTTAATTCTTGCGTGAAACCAGCAGGTGCATCAGAACTTTCCATCATTGGTTCATCTTGTGAATCCTGAATATTTACTGTACTACTAATAGTAGTTGCGGCATAAGTAAAGTTTGTAGAAGTTGAACCTACGATTACAGAAAGGATTAAGGCAAATAATATTTTTTTCATTTTTCTAATATTTTCAATAATTGAGAATCGAAAGATATAAAAATTATTATATGATTCAAATTTTTTTTTTTTGATAATCTTCTTTTATTTTTTAGAATTATTTTACTTCAAAGATTCATATTTTTCATAAGGATATGAATTTGGCAAAACAAAAGGACCCGTAGAAATTTTGAGAGGGAAATCTGAGTCTTGATCTAGAGTAAACTCTACCATAATTGCTTGATAACCAGTATTATTTATTTCTAATTTAATATTGTATCTATTATCTTTATTTTTTTTTATATCTGACTTAGTCCACAACTCTCCTTCTTGCCAAAGCCTAAAATCCCTTCCATCTTGGTTAAATGCTTTCCAAATTGATACAGAATATTCCCCATCATAATCTAAATAAACATCCAAATTCCCATCTACTAAGTCCCAATCAAGGATCGGTAAATCAATATTGTTTACTATTCTATAAAAGAAACTAATTAAATCATTGGTCAAATATTCTCCACTAAGAGAGTGATTAGCATTGGGAACATATCTGATCAATTTATTTTCAGGAAGTTCTTCATAATAAAATCTCCAGGAATCTGTAGAAAAAAACTCATCAGACCCAGCATTAATGATATATTTGGGCATATTAAATTTATCTTTAAAAGTATACGGTTCAACATAGCTCATAAGCACCTTAAATTCTTCTTTACCCATCCAGTCAGGAATATTATACTTCACATATTCCTGAACTGCAGGACTGAACTCGCCATAACTTCTATAGTGATTCTCAAAAGAAGGAACTAGATTAAGCATGTCTATTA
>CABYMF010000013.1 GCA_902519955.1 uncultured Bacteroidota bacterium
GGGAACCCTGTCAATAATTCCTTTTATTATATCTTCTATACCCTCTCCTGTTTTGGCTGAGGCAAGAATCACCTCTTCAGGTTTACACCCAATTAAAGAAACAATTTCATCAACAACAACTTCTGTGTTCGCAGAAGGTAAATCGATCTTGTTTACAACAGGTATAATTTCTAAATCATTATCAACAGCTAAATATAGATTAGATATTGTTTGAGCCTGAATACTTTGAGCCGCATCAACAACTAATAAAGCTCCCTCGCAAGCAGCAATAGCCCTGGAAACTTCGTAGGAAAAGTCAACATGCCCGGGCGTGTCAATTAAATTCAAAACAAATTTTTCACCAGCCGCCTCATAATCCATCTGTACCGCATGAGATTTTATTGTTATTCCTCTTTCCCTCTCAAGATCCATGTCATCCAATAACTGGTCTTGTTTTTCTCTATCAGAAACAGAACCGGTAAAATCAAGAAGACGGTCAGCAAGCGTACTCTTTCCATGGTCTATATGGGCAATAATACAGAAATTACGTATGTTTTGTGACACAATAAATATTTCCGACAAAGATACTTACTTTGTATAATCTTTAAGGTTAACACATAAATAAATTCAAGAATTGTTAATTTTGCCACATGCTTAAAATAGGAAACATAGAACTTCCAGAATTTCCATTGCTGCTTGCACCTATGGAAGATGTTAGCGATCCACCCTTTAGAGCTCTGTGTAAAGAGCAAGGCGCGGATGTAGTTTACACTGAGTTTATATCAAGTGAGGGATTAATAAGAAACGCAGCCAAAAGCACAAAAAAACTAGACATCTACACAAAAGAAAGACCTGTCGGAATTCAAATATTTGGATCAAACCTTGAGTCTATGTTGGGCGCGGTAGATATAGTAGAGAGAACAAACCCAGATATAATTGATATTAATTATGGGTGTCCTGTAAAAAAAGTTGTTTGTAAGGGAGCAGGGGCAGGAATTTTAAAAGACATTCCGCTTATGGTAAGTCTTACCAAAGAAATAGTAGAAAGGACAAACCTACCTGTAACTGTTAAAACAAGACTTGGTTGGGATGAAAAGACAATTAAAATTGTAGAGGTGGCGGAGAGATTACAGGATGTTGGTATAAAAGCTATATCTATCCACGGAAGAACCAGAGCTCAAATGTATAAAGGATTTGCGGATTGGACTAAAATAGCAGAATTAAAAAACAACCCAAGAATACACATTCCAGTATTTGGAAATGGAGACGTAAATACTCCAGAAAAAGCGAAAGAGATGAGGGATGAATATGGTTTAGATGGGGCAATGATAGGAAGAGCGTCAATTGGAAACCCATGGTTCTTTGACCAAGTAAAACACTATCTTAAAACAGGAGAAAAAAAACAAGAACCAACAATTGCAGAGAGGGCAGATACGGCTATTCGTCACCTGAAGATGGCTGTTGAATGGAAAGGAGAAGTTTTGGGTGTACTAGAGACAAGGCGACACTATGGAAACTACTTTAAAGGGATAGCAAATTTTAAAGACACAAAGAGTAGAATCTTAAATGAAAAAGATCCAGAAACAATTATAAAAGAACTTGAAGGTGTTAAAAAAAACTTTTCAGAAGCAGTTCTTTATTAAGTTTTAGCATTAGAGCTAGAAGACCAGGCAGAGGTTACAATCCCCATAAAAACAATTGTTGTAAAAACAATAATCACATTAGAAGCAGTTAAAGACACAGGGTATGGAATAGAGGTGCCGGGAACATAAACGAAAGAATAAAAATTCTGAATCGTTATTAATAACCATGCAATACCAAGGCCTAACCCAGTTCCAAAAACTGTAGTAAAAACTCCAAGAGAAAAGAAGATGCTGTTAAAGTCTTTTTTTTGACCACCCAATATCTCAAGAATACGTAAATCTTTCCTTTTCTCAACCATCATTATTGTAATTGAGCCAACAAGATTAAACATGGAAATTAAAGCCACCAGTGAAAAAATCAAATAAACAGCAATATTTTCAGTGTTAAGCATTTTGTATAAAGCTGGGTTTAGGTCCTGCTTGTCCAATACAGAAAAATTAGAAGCAAACAGACTGTTTACCTCTTTTTCTAAATCAACCTTATTTATGCCACCATCTGAAATAACCTCAATAGATGTGTATGAGTTTTCACCCACCCCCATAAGAGAAGAAAGTGTTTTTAGAGAAGTAAAAGCAAAGTTCTTTTCAATATCAGAACTTATTTGATATACACCCTCAATATCTAATGTTTTAGTATTAAATGGGGAAAAACTAAACAACGACTTTGAGTCTTTCTTTGCAGCAGTTGCTAAAAGAGAGAAATCATCACTCATTACAACTTCAAGGGAGGAGGCTAAATCCGCTCCCAAATAGATGGCGTTTGGTTTACTGGGAGAAAAAGCACCAATAAGAGACAGCGAGTCAAGCATCGAGCCCATGTAATAATCTTCATAGACCCCCTTAAGTATAACAGCGCCAGAATTAAGCTCATTAGAAAGGGCAACTTTCTCTTCAATAACAGGAGAGGCATCCAGCACACCCTCAACACCCTTTATCATATCTAAATCATCTTGACTTATCACAAAATAGCTTCCTGTTTTTGGAATAATTTTCAACTCTGGATCAAATGAGCTTGTATATGTCAAACCAAAATCTTTAAGGCCAGCAAACCCACTTAAAACCAGAAGAAGAACACATGCTGCTGAGACTATCATAAAAAAAGCAAACCCATTAATTCTATTCACTATTGTTTTTTTGTCTTTGGAAAAAAAGTAGCGAACAGCAATTTTATATATATAAGGTTTGAACATTATTAATTAATAGGATTGTCGGGATAGTTAATAGAGTCATCAACAGAGTCAATATAATCTAAAGAGTCGTCAATAAAGAAAGCAAGCTCTGGAATTTTTCTTAGATGGTTTTTAAGAGACATAGATAGGTCGTGTTTAATTCTAGCAGCATTATCTTTAATTAGAGCTAAGTGCTGAGCTGAACTGTCACTTGGAAAAATACTTAAATAAACCTTGCATAAAGAAAGGTCAGGAGAAACCCTCACACGAGTAACTGATATAATTAAATTTTTAACTCCGCCTCGTCTAAGATCAGAACCAATTAATTCTGCAATTTCTTTTTGAATTAAAGAGGAGATCTTTTTTTGTCTTTGAGTTTCCATTTTTCAAAAGTACTAGAAATAAAAAACAATATTTAAGTTTTATAAAAACATTCCGAAATTGTATATTTGCGCTCATATTGGTCCTATAGCTCAGTTGGTTAGAGTAGATGACTCATAATCATTTGGTCCCTGGTTCGAGTCCAGGTGGGACCACCCGAGAGAACCCCTAACTCCTTGTAAAAGATAAAGTTAGGGTTCTTTTTTTAATCAATTTCCTATTTGAGTTCCAAATTCACATAGTTGTGGAACTCACTGAGTTCCATTACAAAAAATAAAACATTGATAATCAATCATTTAAAGTATTGGTTCAAGTCCAGCTGGGACCACCAACTTACTAATTTGAAATTTTTGACAGCCCCAGCTTCTTTTCAAGGTAATCTATAATTAATGATGCAACATCAATATTATTAGTGCTTTCAATTCCTTTGAGTCCTGGCGAGCTATTAACTTCTAGTACTTTTGGGCCTTCACTAGATCGCAATATATCCACCCCAGCAATATCTAGTCCCATGGCCTTTGTGGCTTGTTTAGCAATCTTTCTTTCTTGTTTAGTAATTTTAACTTTAGTAGCTTTTCCTCCAGCATGAAGGTTAGAGCGAAAATCATCACCTAAAGCTGATCTCATCATGCTCGCTACAACTTTTCCACCAATTACAAATAATCTAAGATCAGACCCATTAGCATCTTTAATAAATTCTTGAATAATAAAAGGGGCATTTAGTTTTTGAAAAGCACTTATAACACTAGATGCTGCTTTTTTTGTCTCTGCCAATACAACACCTTTTCCTTGAGAGCTTTCTAGTAGCTTAACAACTAATGGTGCACCAGTTGTAAGATCAATAATATTTTCAGTATCACGGGGTGAATTCGCAAATGCTGTATCAGGCACAGGAATTCTATTAATAGCAAGTGCTTGGTGAGCAGCGAGTTTATCTCTTGAAGTTCCAATAGACGTAGATGAGTTTAAACAATAAGTACCCATTGCTTCAAATTGTCTAACAACTGCCATTCCATATTTTGTAATAGAAGGTCCAATTCTTGGAATTATCACATCATAGTGAGGAAGAACCTTACCATCATAATGAACCTCTGGATTTTCAGATTCTATATTTAAGTAACATCTTTTTGTATTTAAAATTTCACAATAATGACCATTATTTTCTGCAGTTTCAATTATTTTTTTGTTTGAGTAATTTTTTGGTTCAAGACTAAGTATCCCAATTCTGAGAGATCTTCTATACTCATTTTTTTTTGCTTTTTTATATAGATCATAATTAAGAGCATTTTGTAAAAAACTTTTATCAGCTGAAATTTGAAAACCCTCTAAAGCACTTCTACCAATGATCATCTTATATTTCATATTCTCTCTATTGGTTAACGTGATAGGAATTTTTTTTCTTACATTGCCTATTGTTATTTCAGTTTCTATAACATACCTTATTTCTGAAATTCCATTTGATGATGTAACATTTCTTTGATCAAGAATCTTTGAAGAACAAAATATAGAAAATCTTTCATCAGTATTAATAGGGTTAATACCAAATCTTACCATTTCATTATTTTTACCGAATGTCTGGATATTGAATGCATGGAGGGCTGAAGTTTCAGCACCTGTATCAGTTTTAGCAATGAGAGCAGGGAGATTTAGTTCAGGTAAACTAACCCATTCTTCCCATCCTACATAATTGTTGTTTTTCATGTGCAATTTATATAGCTAATTTTAAAATTTACAAGATAAAAATGAAAAATATTTTCCATATTAGTTTATGTATTTAAGCTTCATAAAATAATGCATTAAAAGGTTCCAGTTTTGAACCAATAGCTTCACCCATAAAAACCGTAATTATTTGTTTTGCACATAGTTTCGGTTTTTTTATTTCAAATTATAAAATCATCTATTATCAGGTGTTAATAAATTATTATCAATATTACTAAATTTAAATTTCTGAGTAATATTCTCATAATACCTTATAGTTAGACACTTAAATAGTTCCTTTGGGGTAAGTGTCTGGTAAACGGCATATAGTCTTTATGGTGTACATCATTAAAGATCTAATTTAAACAACTAGTAACAATTAATTAAAGCCAAGTTAAAGTAAAATGTTTTTTAAGTAAATATATTTAGGTATGAATTTAAGAGACTCTTTATTGAATAAAATGCGTTCCCCTGTTGAAACAAAGTTCTTAAAAGTTAAAAGCTCATCCTTTGAGCAGTCATTTGAAAATTTAATTTTAAGACCAATTATAAAAGTTCAGACATCACTTTTAGTTGAAGCCTTTAAAAAATACGTTGATGCTCACAAAGGCGTTTTTTATCAGTTAAGACCCGAAAAAAAGTTTATTTATATTGAAAACTCAATTAAAAAAGATCAAAAGTTTAGAAATTTTTTAAAAGGAACTATCATTGGCATGTTTACACTTGAAGAGTATGAGTTATATAAAAAAAATTCATCAAGTTTAAATAAAAGAATGATGAATTTAGTTTATAAAAGGCTATCTGATAACCTTCAGTTATTTGAATTTAGAGAGATTGAAAATACTAAATCTAATCAATAACACCCAAGTACTAAAATATCTAAATGCTAACTTAAAATATAATTATTCTTAATTCGTTAACATCAACTTAAACTTTAAATGTTTAAGAATTTACAATAGTTTAATTATTACTTAATATGATTTTTAGTTAAGCAATGTAAATTTGAAATAAAAATTACATGAAACATATTATAATCAGCTTATTTATTTTAATTCCTACACTTTCCAACTCTCAAACATCCGTTAAGGGTAGGGTTATAGATACAAATAATTTCCCTTTACCAGGTGCTACCGTTATTGCTGAAAATTCAAATGAAATTGCAATAACTGATTTTAATGGATATTACAGCCTTTTTATCTCAGGCAGCGATAATGTGACAGTATCGTATGTTGGTTTTGAAACTTCATCAAAAGTTATCAATGAGTCTGATGTAAATGTGACATTTATCCTAAATCCAAATGTTAATGAACTTTCAGAAGTTATTGTTTCTGGTTTTCAAGGAGGTTCCTTAAAGGCTTTGAACAAGCAAAGAAGTGATTTAAATGTTACAAATATTGTGTCTGCTGACCAAGTTGGTAAATTTCCTGATGCAAACATTGGAGATGCTCTAAAGCGAATTTCTGGTATAAGTGTTCAATCAGATCAAGGAGAAGCAAGAAGTATAAATATAAGAGGGTTTGGCGCAGCGTTTAACTCAGTTACACTTAACGGAGAGAGAATACCATCTGCAGAAGGAGATAATAGAGAAGTACAATTAGATTTAATACCTGCCGATATGATTCAATCAATACAAGTTAATAAGACATTAACACCTGATATGGAAGCAGATGCTGTTGGAGGTTCTGTAAATTTGATAACTAGGTCTAAGCCAGAAGATTTTAGGCTTTCTGCAACAGCTGCTCAGGGGTCAAGCCCCATTCGAGATAGATCTTACAACACACAGTTTTCTTTTGTTTTGGCTGATAAGTTTAGCGAAAAGTTATCCTACTCATTAAGTGCTTCCCGTAACATCAATGATTATGGATCAGATAATATTGAGTTTGAATGGAACGAAGAGGGTGATGAGTATCCCATAAAAGAAATGGATATGAGGATATACGATGTGAAAAGAAAGAGAGAGAGTGTTTCTTTAAATTTAGACTACCAAATTAATAATAATAATAGTCTTTATGTACAATCATTATATAACCAAAGACATGATTGGGAGAACAGATGGAGATTAAGAATGGATGATGCAGGGGACGAGGGTGATGGAACATATAGAGTAAGAAAGCTGACTAAAGGAGGGATAGGTAACGACCTGAATGATAACACAAGATTAGAGTTACAAGAAATGTGGAATGTTTCTTTTGGGGGAGATCATACATTTGGTAAGTTAGATGTAAATTGGAAGTTTTCTCAATCTGAGGCATCGGAAGAAAGACCAGATGAAAGGTATATTAGATTTGATCAAAAAGGTGTTGATTTGACATTTGATTTAACAAGAACAAGATTCCCTAAACCTATTTTTGGTAATGGTGATTGGGATATTCCATCGAAAGCAGAGATAAAAGAGGCTACTTTCGAAAATAAATATACTGAAGAGATAAATAAGTCATTCAAAATTGATTTTTCAATTCCTTACAATGTAAATGATAAATTTAAATTTGGATTTAAGTATCAGGAAAAAGAAAAAGAACGTTTCAATGACTTTTATGAATATGACATTGAGAGTGATTTAGGTATAGAGACTATGGACCAGGTACCTCTTAGTAACCCAACACCAAGTAATTTTATTCCGGGACCACAATACAATGCAGGTTTTTTTCCAACTGTTGAATATTTAGGAAGCCTAAATATGACTGAAGATAATTCTGAGCCAATTTTTGAAGAATTTGCAGCTGCAAATTATATGGCTGAAGAAACCGTTACATCAGCTTATATTATGGCAGTGGATAAACTATCAGACAATACAACAATTATATTAGGTGCTAGACTCGAGGCAACAGATATTAACTATGTTGGGGCATCATTTGATGTAGAAACTGGAGAATCTTATGATGATATTGAGCTAAGAGAAGGCTCTAACGATTATGTCAATATACTTCCTAATCTAACAATTCAAACAAAGCTTTCAGACAATTTTATATTAAATGGAGCATATACTCAGTCTCTTGCAAGGCCTGGCTATTATGCATTAACACCATATGAAGAAATAAATTCGGATGATATGGAAATATCAGTAGGTAATCCAGATCTTGAAGCAACTGTGTCCAATAATTTAGATATTATGGCTGAATACTATTTTGGCCCACTTGGATTGTTTTCAGCTGGACTTTTCTATAAGAATATAGATAACTGGCTTTATGAATATACAGATAATAATTATACGTTTAATGGAGAAACAGGTTATGATTATTCACAAGTAAGAAATGGTCGTAACGCTGAAGTATTAGGATACGAAGTAGCGCTTCAAACCTCGTTATTTGACAATGTTACCTTGTATACTAATTATACATTTACAGATTCAGAAACTGATGGAATTGATGGTAGAAGCGATGTGCCACTTGTTGGAGCAGTTAAAAATATGTTTAATGGATCATTAGCTTTTGAGAATGATAAGTTTTTTTTAAGAGCATCATTAAATTTTGCTGATGCTTCAGCTGACGAATTAGCTGATGAAGCATTTGAAGATAGATATTACGATGAGCAAGTTTATCTTGACTTAAATGCCTCATATAGCATATCTCCTAGTGTGAAATTATTTACTGAGTTTAAAAACTTGACTAATCAGCCCCTGAGATACTATCAAGGGATCCAAAGTAGAACAATGCAGCTTGAATATTATAGTTTTAATTGGAATGTTGGATTAAAGATTGATTTGTAGTAAATATTAATTATATAAATTTAAGCAGGAAGACTTTCCTGCTTTTTTTATGAAGTACATTAAATTTTGTCTTATTATTTTGTCAGGCTGTTCATTTGAAAAAAATATTGAATATCCAGATAATATTGAGTTTTTTGAAGTTACTCCAATTGAGGAAACAGAACCTGTGAACTCAAATAATGATGCAGCTGATGATATTGCTATATGGGTCAATGAACAGAACAATGAAAACTCAATAGTAATTGGAACTGATAAGCAGTATGGTATATATTCATATGATTTGAATGGAAATCTAATCTATTCTAACAAGCTTGGTAGAATCAACAATGTAGATATTTTTCAGAAATTCAACTTTGACGGACAGATATTCCCACTAGTTGTTGGCTCAAACAGATCAGACAACACAATCTTTTTAGGAAGATTATTTCCTAATGGTTCAATTAAAAAAGTTATTCAAAATGATATTAAATCAAGAATTAAAGAGGTTTACGGTATAACTACATTTGATAGTGAAAAAGAAAAATATATAATATTAAGTGGAAAGGATGGGACGGTTGAACAATGGGAAATTAATGTTGAAATGGATGATATTAATGTCAATCTTATAAGAACTATTAAGTTTAATTCAATTGTTGAGGGGTTGGTAACAGATTTAATGTATAGAAAAATTTATATTGCAGAGGAAAATGTTGGACTATGGGAAATTAATGTTGACCTTGAAGTGGATTTAGATAAAAAATTAATTTTAAGTGTTGATGAAAAATATTTCAAATCAGATTTTGAAGGTGTTACTTTATATGAAAAAGATGATGGAGAAGGGTATATAATAGTTTCAATTCAAGGAAGTAATAGCTTTGGAATTATTGACAGAAAAACAAAAAAAATTCTTTCAGTATTCAGAATAATATCAAATAAAAATATTGACGAAGTTTCAGACACTGATGGTATTGATTTAGCTAAATTATCTTCAAATAAATTCCCTAAAGGTTTATTTGTTGCTCAGGATGGATACAATGAGAATCAAAATCAAAATTTTAAATTTGTAAATCTTTTATCTATTTTAAATAATTTAGATACAAAAAATTAAGTCATTGCTTATTAAAGTGTTTAACTTATACGTTCAATAAAAAACCCCCTCAATAAAAGGAGGTCTAATAAAAAAACCTTACTTATAAAAAGCTTTAACATGAATTAAAGTATTTCAAATTTCAGATTTTTATAGCAGATTGATGTTGCCTATATTTAAAAAAAACATCAATAAACCCCCACTTTAAGTGATTTTAATTATTCACCAAAAGCAATTGATTTTCCTATATTAATATTGTAATTTTTACGCGAAATTGTGTCTACAAACCTGTAAGAGGTAGTTGCTGATGTGGGAGTAAATTTAGTTAAGATGAAGCCACGATTTGAAGCTTCTAGATAATCAAGACCATCTATAAGTATCTGCATAGCTCTCTCGAAAACAGGTAAGGATTTTTCATCTAAATTTAGATAAGATTTAAAGCCAGGTGAAGTAACTGAAGGAGTACCAAATTCTTCTCCTATTTTTTCACCTTTAAGGTTATAAAGTTTGTTGTGCCATGCGTTATGGGTGTCTCCTGCAAAAACAACAACTTTTTTCCCTCTGAGTACGCTAAATAGCCTTTCTCGTTCTGAAAAATACCCGTCCCAGGCGTCTAAATTATAAGGAGCAATATTTGATATTCGCTCAATATCATCTTTTGTTAGTGTTAATTTATTTTGTAGATGACGTATTTTAATTTTTACTAATTCAGCTGTCATTGTGAATAAATCATAAGTTGATAGTTCACCTTTTTCAACTTTACGGAATGCGATCAGAAGCTCAGTGGGTAAAAATAACTTGCCCATTAAAACCTGTTGACCGAGAACCTGCCATGTCGCATAATTGTTTGTTATGGTTTTGGTCATCCATTTAAATTGAGCATCACCTAATAAGAGACGCTTGGAATTAAATATTGAATTTTCAAAACCTGATTTATCAAAGACATTCTTATAAAAGAAAGATTCAAAAGAGACTTGGCGATCTCTTCCGACAACCCTAGTATCTAGCATTACAAGATTTATTAGAGAACCAAATTCAAAATTTCTATAAATTATATTCGGCGATGAACTTCTTACAGGTAAGTACTCGTTGTGTACCTTTATTGCAACTGCTTTCCTTTCTTCAAAGCTTCCTTCAGTTTCCTGGTGGTTTTCAGCACCATTCTTATAGACATCATTTGCTATTTCATGATCATCCCAAACAATAATAAAGGGTTTTTTCTGATGAGCAAGTTGTAGCGATTCATCAGTTCTATATTGTCTATAACGCTTTCTGTATTCCTCAAGCCTTAATATTTCTCTTGATGGCTTATGAGGGCGATTTATGCTTTTGTTTTCCCCATAAGAACCTGGCCCTCCATATTCGTAAATATAATCTCCTAGGTGAAGAACAATATCTGCTTCACTCTTTGCAATTGCATCATATACATTAAAATAACCCGCCGGATAATTACTGCAGGAACAGGTTGCAATATTTAACTCATTTAAATCTTCACCTTGACCTGGAATGGTAATGGTTTCTCCAATAACGGATTGAGCCCCTTTATATCTAAAACGATAGAAATACTTGGAGTTTGATCTTAATTGTTTAACATCAACTATCACCGTATAATCATTTTCTGGTCTTGCTTTTTCAGTTCCTTTTTTTATGATTACATCAAAATTTTTATCGTAAGAAATTTCATAAATAATAGGTATTGAATTACCTATTAATTGTTCAGTTGGTGTAAATCTAGTCCAAATAATTACTGCCGAGGCGGTTGGATCAAAACTAGCAACTCCATGTAAAAAGTAATAACCAAAAGATCCATCTATATTCAATTGATTAGGGGAGTTAAGACCACCCATGGCGAGTAAATGGGTATTTAAAAGAACTCCTCCTGAACCCAATACAGATTTGAGTATAAAATTCCGTCTATCTTTTGTTATAGATATCATTTAACTACTAATCAATTTTTTTAACTCTTCTAAAATTTGTTAGTCCTTTTTTATTAGATGAAAGATTACATATCTCACATCCATAAAACTTGCCATGTGCTTCAACCAAACTAAATAAATTGCTTAACTTTTCTATACCAAATCTTAAGGGGTCAGGCGTACCCTGTCCATAAAATGTATCAGGCTCAAAACCTTTACCCTTGAAAATTTTTTCTAATTTTTTGTTATCCGTTTCATATTTCCCGTTCCATTTTTTACCCTGTTAGGGTTGTAATCGTGGTCAAAACCAAGAAGATATATTTTTTTATAACCTTTAGTAAATGCCCAATTAAGACTGTCAAGAAAAATAGTTTTTCCAACTAAAGGTCTAAATGGTAAATTACAATATTTGGCAAAAGCTAGAGTATGATACCTAAAGTTATATTTAGAAATTTTTTCTTTATAAAAATTTTTCTTTGGTATTTCATTTTTTGGAAAATCTGTTGCACACAAATAATAGTCTACAACTAAATCATCAAATGCTTTTATAGAGTTGTTTACAGCCAACACATCAACATTTTTAAGATTGTGTTTTTTGTACTCTAATGCTGACTTACCACTTCCAACCAATAAGATGTTCTTTTCTCCATTATAAATCTCATTTCTTGACTTTTTATATTCTTTTAATTTGATAAAAGTTTCTATTCCAAAAAGATGCTCCTTTATCTTTTTAATTACGTCTCTGATTGGATTGTATATATGTTTTTTTAATCCTAACATAATTTAACTTTGTGCAAAACACAACGATAAGTAATTATAATTAATTACCTACAACTCCAGTGAGTGCCATCACATATTCCATAAGGGTTGGATGTTTGTCCGCAAGAACATTCAACATTTACATATATGTTAGCGTTTGAATCTAAATTTGAATTGTTCATTTTAATTCTTAATTTACAGAATGTATTATTAAGAAACTTTAACTCAGTATTATCAGTATTTTAAATTTTTGAGTTATTACCTTATAACAATTCAAAACTTAAAATATTATTGAGGTCATTTGGGAGCCAGAACCATGTTTAAGGTTAAAAAAACTTAATTTCCGTATAAAACCCCCCTTTATTAAAAGGGGGGTCACATATAAAAAAACCGAATGCATGAAAAGCTTTAAAAGGAATTAAAGCATTACAAACTTGAGATTTTTACAATCGACGGATGTTGTCTGTATTTTATAAAATCATTAATAAATAATTAAGGTAGCCTTTAACCTTTAAATTCTTTTTTAAGTTTTTCATAAAAACCAGCATATGCAATAGAGTATCTTGGAAGAAGCCATACCCATCACATAAATAGAGTAAAAACCCTATCAATAGAGTATAAAAAGGCTTCAAAGTTAGGCATGGAAATGAATTTATTAATGTTTAGGAATATAACAAAGAAAACACACCATATTTCCCATGATGTGAAATTGAGCATGATTTGGTTAATAAGATATCCCTATAATAATAGAGTGGAACCATGTTTTTAGTTTTTTTTTGTTTAATTTCTTCAGCGGAAAATGAAGTTAAATCTTGTAATTTAATTTTAATCATATTATCTATAAATTGTGGCATCACAATTTTAGAATAAGCCTTTATTTCCTTCTCTACACTTGCCAATGTAAAAATATAGCTCCGTGTAACAATTGTGGATGTATAGAAAATTTGATTTTTGAAATTTACTAAGCCCTTATTTTCTGATATTAATAAGCAATCAAATTTTTTTGGAGCAAAAAAACGTTGTTTATCTTGTTGTGTATAAACCTTATATGCAGCTTCTTTCATGCTCCAAAATTTCCAAACTATAACAAATGGATTTGGTGCTGCTGAAATGAGTTTTTGTTCATTTTCAGTAAATAGCTTTTCTAAAAAACCTCTTCGATGCCAATTACTTTCTATTTTAGCAAGAGATAAATCTATAATATCGTTACCAATCAAGATTTAGTTAATTTGGTTTCAATAATATCCAATGCGGCTTTGACTGAAAGCATTTTTTCCATGGATTCGTTATCAATCTCAATATCAAACTCATCCTCTACATCTAAAATAACATCAACTAAATTAGCTGAATTAATTTTCAAATCATTAATAAAATCTGATTCCTCCGAAAGATTCGTAAAAGCTTCTTGATCTTGAACATAAGGTTTTACTATTTTTTTCAGTGTAGTGATCAGTTCTTTTCTAGTCATTGATGAAGTTTTGTGACTTTAAATTTATTTTGTCTTTTTTAATTATATGCTGTTAAAGATAATTCATTAATATTTTTTAAAAATAACACATCCATTTACATCTCCAAAGCCAAAACTTGCTTTGGCAATGATGTTCAATTTTTTTTCTATCCTTTTAGTTGGGATTTTTTCTTTTGAGATTAACTTTAAAATTTCAGGATGTATCACCTCACAATTTAAGTTTGGAAAAATAAATTGGTGTTTTAATTGTAATACTGTTGCTACATTTTCTATTGATGCTGATGCTGCTAGACAATGCCCCACCATTGACTTTAATGAATTTATCACTGGGAAATCCTTTCCTTCTCTTCCAAGTGCCTTGGTCCAGCTTTCTATTTCTGTGGAATCTTTAACCGTTGCTGTTAAATGTCCGTTAATTGCATCAATTTCTGTACCTTTTATATTCGCATCTTTTAAAGCATCCATAATACATTTTTGAACAGCTTCTGAATTTGGGGCAGTCATTGTTCCTCCATTTCTTTGTCCACCTGAATTAATATTTCCTCCTAAAACTTCTGCATAAATAGTTGCTTTTCTATTTATCGCACTTTCTAAAGATTCTAAAACTAATGCTCCAGCTCCACTTCCTGGTACAAAACCTGATGCTTCTGCACTCATTGGCTTTGAACCTTTTTCAGGTGTGTCGTTATGCTTGTAAGTCATTACTCTCATTGCATCAAAACCTCCCCAAATATAGGCACCGTCGTCGCTACAACTCCCAACTAACATTCTTGAAGCTTTTCCAGATTGAACACGCTCATAGCCCATTAATAATGCTTCTGTCCCAGTTATACAAGCAGATGAATTTGTTGTAACTTGATTTCCAAGTCCTAGAATTCCGCCTAAATATGCGCTAATTCCACTTGTCATAGTTTGAACTACTACTGTGCTCCCAAGACGTTTTACTTTATTATTATCTAACTTATAAATTGCTTCTCTAAATTTTTCTATTCCTGATGTCCCAGTTCCAAACACTATTCCTGAATTATAATCTGTAGATGAATTTTTGTCAATTTTAAATCCTGCATCCTTCCAAGCATCCATTCCTGCAATACATCCATATAAGATTCCCGCACTATCAAATCCACGTAATTGTAATGAAGTTAAGTATTGACTTTTCAGTTCTTTAGAAACCGATGGAATCCCACCAATACAACAAGAAAATTTTAAGTCCTTTAGTTTTTGATGAAATGTGATTCCAGATCTACCTTGTTGTATGGCTTCTAAAAAATTGTCAAGTCCAATGGCATTTGGAGCTACAATCCCCATTCCAGTAATAACTACTCTAGGTTTCATTCTTCAATATTTTTAGCATTCCAGAAATCGTTCCTCTGCAAACCAATTTATTCTTTTCATTAAATAACAGAACTTTACATTTTAGTTTATTGAATCTAAAATATATTTTTTCTGAAACTACCTTAACACGTTCTTTGGGTTTAACAGGTAACAAAAAATCTATTTCACTATTTGAAATTGCTATTTGTGGCCTCTCCATTTTATAAAGATCCTTCTCTAGTAAAAAAATCCCTAGACAAACCAATCCAATTTGAGCCATAATTTCGGTTAAAATAACACCAGGCGTTATAGGATTATCTTTAAAATGACCTAAATAAAAATATTCATCTTTTTTAAGAGTATAGTATCCCTCGGATCGATTTTCCGATATGTAAGTTAGTTCCTCTACAAATAAAAAAGGAGCCTTGTAAGGTAAAAGCTGTATTATAGTTTCTTTTTTCAATTAATAAAAAATCTATGTTTATTTAATTTTTATTATCAACAGTTTAAAATTTAAAATTGAAATTACGTTGCTAACTAATGTGCTCTCCTCCATCCACTATAATTGTAGTTCCATTAATCCAAGCAGCCTCATCTTTTGATAATAAATATACAACATTAGCTATATCTTCTGGCAACGTTAATCTATTGTACGGATTGCGTTCTAAAGAGTGTTTTTTTAATTTATTACTATCTGGAATCATTCGAAAGGATGCAGTGTCTGTAACTCCTGCTTGAATACAATTAGCTCTAATCCCAAAACTAGCAAATTCCAATGCAATATTTCTTGTAATAGCTTCTAATGTTACTTTTGCAGCAGACACCGCTGCATAATTTCTCAACGCTTTACTGTTACCCTCACTTGTAAAGCTAACCACACGACCATCATTTGAAAATAGTTTTGCTTCAAAAACAGCTTTAACCCAATCATATAAACTAATTCCCATTGCTTGTATTGTTAATTGAAAATCATCTGTTTGCAATACTTGTACAGAATTTGAAACCATAGGTTTTAAATTTCCTTTAGCAACACTATGTACTAATACTTTAATTTTACCATCATCTAGCTCTTTTTTCAAACCTTCAATCAACTCTTTTCTCTTTTCTGGTTGAAAAGCATCCATGTTATAACTAACAAAACTTACAGACTCCTGAGTAATTTCTCTAAAATCTCTCTTCATTTGATCTAGTTGAGATCTAGAGTTTCTATAAACAATACAAATATTCATTCCGTGTTGTGCTAATTTTTTTGCAGTAGCTAAACCCAAGCCACTTGAGCCGCCTAAAATTAGTGCCCATTCTTTTTTGTTTTCAAATTCTTTTACCATTCTAATAATATTCTTTGTGCGGAAAATCCAGGACCAAAACTAAGCATTAGACCCTTCTCTCCTTCTTGTCTATCCCCATCCATGAAGCGTTCTAAAACATATAAAACAGTAGCACTTGACATATTCCCATATAATCTTAAAACTTCTTTTGTATCATCTATATTTTTCCCATATGTTCTAAATATACCTTCAACAGTATGTACAATTTTTTTTCCACCAGGATGAAAAATTAAATGATTTATATCTTCAATTTTTAGGTTATTTCTTTCTAAAAAAGGATGAATAATTTTAGGAAAGTTGATAGAAATTATTTCAGGCACCTTTTTGTCTAAAATCATTTGCAGTCCTGTATTAACCAATTTAAAGCCCATAATATCAATGGAATTATAGAAATGATACATAGATTCATCTTTAATCCTAGGTCCTTTATCTTCCTTATAAGAAGATAAAACAGCACTAGCTGCACCGTCACCAAAAATTGCGGCACTTACAATATTCGCCATAGAATAATCTTCCATTTGAAAGGTGGCGGTAGATGCTTCAACTGATATGACAGCAGCTCGTTTATTTGGATTCGATTTCAAAAAGTTTTTTGCATAAATGATCCCTGATATTCCAGCCACACATCCCATTTCTGTAACTGGAAGCCTGACAACATCTTGTCTCATTTGCAAACTATTAATTAAATAAGCGTCCATTGAGGGGATCATAATTCCTGTACAACTAACTGTTATGATGTAATCAATATCCGTTGGCTGTAATCTTGCTTTTTTTAGAGATTTTAATAATGATTGTTCTGCAAGTTTTGTTACTTCTTTAATATAAATATTGTTTTTTTCTTCAAAGGATGTATTTAAAAAAACTTCTTCTGCGTCCATAATAGAGTAACGTTTATCTACTCCAGCTCCTTCAAAAATTTTTAAAACTTTTCTTTGAAACCTGCTTTCCTGATCTTGCATCCATTGTTTAACATATGGTATGATCTCTTTTGTTTCTTTGACATACTTTGGCAGTTTTTTTGCTACCGACATTATTTTTACACTCATGATATTTCGAATACAAAGAATAGTTTTAGTTAATAATATCTTTTTTTAAGATCCACAAATATCGAAAAGCCCATTTCCATTGGATTGAAAAATGAACTTTTATTTCTTTTGCAATATTTTCCAAATCTTTTCTTTTAAAAGCTCTCAAAACAGATGTTAATCCATCTTGTTTGACCATTTTATTTTTTATAAAAACTCCTATTAATTTAAAAAGATAATAGGCTACTTTATGTCTATGTAAATCATTGACAACAATACCAATTGTTGCTTTATTAGTAATTGTTTTTAGAAATGATATAAGTTCTGCATTTTTAAAATGATGTAAAAAAAGGGTACACAAAACAACATCATATGATTGTTTTTTGAAATCTTCCGACAGTACATCAATCGTTTTAAAATAAATTTCTGTATAATCTTTTGATAATTCCTTTGCATACTCTATCGCTGTTGAATTTGCATCAATTCCTATCAGTTTAAAAGAATAGTTGTTTTTTCTCCCAAACTTCGCAACATCTCTTAAGATATCACCATTACCACATCCTAAATCTACAATTGTAATTATCTTATTTTTTGTTTGATTTTCAAGTAATTTCTTAAGGCCCATTATTGTTACTGAATTACCACCTAAAAATCTATTAATGACCTCAAGCTTGTCAAGTGTGTCTCTAAAAATAGTTCCTCCAAGTGAAAAATCATCCATGATTTCCATTTCTGAGGATCGTTGAGAGGTGTCAATTAAAAAACTCATATTGGTTTGATGTATTTTCCATGAGTATATTGTATAATTTTAGGTAATAAAAAAGGGATTATTTTTAAAATTGAATAAGCAACTTGAGAAACAGTTTGACTTCTAAACAACCTTGCTATAAAGTGTCCAGTCTTTAATCGTGTTTTAAATTCTTTATTCCAATCCTTAAAATATTTTTTTTCAAAACTTTCTCTTGTTTTTATTTCTCCATTTAAAAATTGAAGTATTCGAATACTTGCTAATCTTGCGCTAGTAATGGCCATTCCCATTCCATTTCCACATAATGGATGAATCATACCTGCAGTATCTCCACACATGATGATATGATTCTCTACGGGTTTTTTAGTTTCAAAAGAAATTTGACTTATTGTTAGTGGTTTTTCAAAAACAGAGTTAGATTCCTCAAATATTTTTTTTAAGTATTTATTCTTGAAGACTACTTGTTGCTGAAAATTTGTAATATTTTTATGTTTTTTAAATAAGTCATATTCTGTAATGTAACATAAGTTAATCAAATTGTTTTCTACTTTTGAAACTCCGCAATACCCCCCTTTAAAATTATGTAGAGCTATGAGGTCTTCTGGAAAATCTCCTTTAACATGCATTTTAACAGCTAGATAAGGTGATTTTCTTTTAATAAAGTCTCTATTCATCTTAAAGTCTAATAATGACCTTTTTCCAAAAGCGCCAATGGTAATTTTACTTTGAAAATATTTTGAGTCTTTAGTCTGAACTGTAAAAACCCCTTTTTTAAAAACTACAGAGTTAACGGCATCTTTTAAAACCTCAACTCCGTTAGTTTGTGCCTTTTTCATTAACAAGATATCCAAAAAATATCGACTCATCCCAAAACCACCTAAAGGTAATTCTCCTTTAATTAGATTACCTTTTGTAGTACTAACTTGCACTTTATTAATTTTTTTAGCCCCTTCTTTTATTGGATCAATCCCTAAAGAGTTTAAATATGGAAGTACTTCATTAGAAATATATTCTCCACATACTTTGTGTTTTGGATATGAGTTTTTTTCAATAAGTAAAACACTATATTTAAATTTTGATAAATGGATGGCGTTTGTCAGCCCTGCTAATCCACCGCCAATTATAATTACATCAAAAGTCGTTGTATTTTTCAAATTTTTTTTTAAAAGTGTGGTTTAATGTTTAAACTCTTTTTTAAGCTCTTCATAAAAACCAGCGTATGCAATAGAATACCTTGGAAGAAGCCATACCCACCAAATAAATAAAGTAAAAACTCCAGCAATAAAGTATAAAATGGCTTCCAAGTTAAGCATAAAAAGCTGCCATTTATTATTTCTCATCATTTTTTCACTTAAGTTAAAAGCTTCAATAACACCAATATCGGGATCATCTGCAAGTATGAAAAAAACCTGAGAGTACATTAGTGCTAAAATAATACCGGGTATAATTAAAAGTATAAACCCAAGAAAAACAGCGATTGAGAGAATTAGTATAAAAAGAATAGGCTTTATTCCATTAAAACGACTAAAAATTGTTGTAAAATCCCCCTCACCTTTATTATAGACATCGAGACAAAAAACAGCAATACCTAGTTGAATATATCCTGATAGACAAACCACTATAATATTTAAAATTGGATTTTGTGGAGCAGGAGATGCAATTATTTGTGGCAAAATAGAAGCTAAAATTAGGCACAAGAATACTTGTACATAACTATCTTTTAAAATTGGCTTTGTATTTTCAACTAAATCTCGATTTGTTATCATAAATTAATTTTTAAGATGGCTTTATGTTTGTTAACATATAATCAAAAAAAATCGATTTAAGAAAATTAACTAACTCCTCATCTTTAATTACCACATTATCCTTAAAAACACCAAAATCAATATCGTTTTCAAAATAAGTAACTACCATTTCATATTCACTTATTGAAGAATCATGCTCTATTTTGGTTTTTTTGTAAAGCATGGTATTTCCATTAAGCTCTTTTTGTCTTTGATCTTTTTCTGTTTCAATAATATTATATCTCATTTTTTCTTTAACAACTTAATATAGATCCAATATATTATTAAAAATAAGTAGCCAATAATAAAATAATATCTCATGTATAAATTTAAAAAAAAATAAAATTAAGGTTATTAAATTTTAAATAGCTTTTTGTCACCGTATTTAGCTATAATCTTTAGTTATAATGTTTAAGTAAAAAATATTAATAAGTTTCTTAAGTTATTATGCCATTATTTAAAAAGTTTTTAATTTAAGGGGCTAAACTCACTACTATGGAACATATACAAAAAAATGGCTCTTCTGTCAATACCATGTCAAACGGCAAGTGCCCATTTATTCATGGGGGCTCAACATCTCCAAACACATCGCCACTAAAATGGTGGCCAAAAAGACTTAATTTGGATATTCTTCATCAGCATGATGAGAAAACAAATCCATATTCTAAAGATTTTGATTACAGAGAAGAGGTTAAAAAATTAGACTTTGAGGCTCTTGAAAATGATATGCATGAACTAATGACCACACCACAATCATGGTGGCCAGCTGATTGGGGTCATTATGGAGGTTTAATGATTAGGATGGCTTGGCATGCTGCTGGGACATACAGAGTTGCAGACGGAAGGGGTGGTGCAGGAACAGGAAACTTAAGGTTTGCGCCTTTAAACTCTTGGCCTGATAATGGAAATCTTGACAAAGCAAGGAGGTTAATGTGGCCTATTAAGAAGAAATATGGTAATAAAATAAGCTGGGCAGATTTATTTATTCTTGCTGGAAACATAGCTTATGAAAGCATGGGTCTAAAAACATTTGGTTTTTCATATGGAAGACCAGATATATGGCAACCAGAAATTGATATATATTGGGGCCCTGAGGATCAAATTATGGCTCCAAGTGAGAACAGGTATGAAGATTTAGAAGATCCTTCGACCCTTGAAACTCCGTTAGGTGCTACTCATATGGGGTTGATATATGTTAATCCTGAAGGTGTGAACGGGAAGCCTGATCCAATGAAAACCGCACTTCAAGTAAGGGAAACATTTGCTAGAATGGCGATGAATGATGAGGAGACTGCAGCTCTTACAGCAGGAGGCCATACTGTTGGTAAAGCCCATGGTAACGGTGATGAATCAAAGCTGGGTAAGGAGCCTGAAGCTGCAAATATTGAGGATCAAGGATTTGGGTGGATAAATCCGACTCTAAGGGAGAAAGGTGTAGTAACAAGTGGACTTGAAGGTGCATGGACTACCAATCCAACTAAATGGGATAACGGTTATTTTGACATGCTTTTTAATCATGATTGGGAACTGAAAAAAAGTCCAGCAGGAGCTTGGCAATGGGAACCAGTAGACATCTTGGAGGAAAACAAACCTGTTGATGCTACAAACCCATCCATTAAAAAGAATCCAATAATGACTGACGCAGATATGGCCATGAAAATGGATCCAATTTATAATGAAATATGTACTAAGTTTAAAGATGATCAAGAGTACTTCTCTAATACATTTGCTAGAGCTTGGTTTAAGCTAACACACAGAGATATGGGGCCAAAAACAAGATATATTGGGCCTAATTTTCCTAAGGAAGATTTGATTTGGCAAGATCCAGTTCCTGCAGGAAACAAAGACTATAATGAGGAGGATGTTAAGACACAGGTTTCTAACTCTGGATTGTCTATCTCAGACCGTGTGGCGATTGCGTGGGACAGTGCAAAAACTTTCAGATGCTCTGATCTAAGAGGAGGAGCTAATGGTGCAAGAATTTCTCTTTCACCTCAGAAGGATTGGTATGCAAATGAACCTGAAAGACTTGCAAAGACACTTGAAGTTTTAAGAAAAATTTCTTCAGAAACAAGAGCTAGTCTTGCTGATACAATTATTATAGCTGGTAACCTTGCAGTTGAAGAGGCTGCAGAAGCGGCTGGTCATAGCTTGTCAATTCAATTTAAAAAAGGGAGAGGAGATGCATCTCAGGAGATGACTGATGAAAATTCTTTCTCAAATCTAGAGCCTGCAGCAGACGGGTTTAGAAATTGGTTTGGAGGAAAATCTAAATCAAGTCCGGAAGAGTTAATGGTTGATCAGGCTCAACTACTTGGTTTAACAGCGCCTGAAATGACAGTGCTTGTTGGAGGTATGAGAGTGCTGGGTGCAAATCACATCGGAAATAAAGCTGGTGTTTTTTCAGACAACGAAGGAGTTTTATCTAATGACTTTTTTGTCAACCTTACTGACATGAATAATACTTGGACCGTAGTAGGAGAGAATAATTATGAATTGAGAGATAGACAGTCCGGAGGTCTAAAATGGACTGCTTCATCTGTTGATTTAGTTTTTGGCTCGAATTCAATTTTAAGATCCTATGCAGAGCTTTATGCTCAAGATGACAACAAAGAAAAATTCATTAATGATTTTGCACAAGCATGGTCAAAAGTGATGAATGCAGATCTTTTTTAAACTACTACATGATATAATTTCTATATTTAACAACTATAAAAAATCTATATGAAAAAAGATGTTTTTAAACTAATACTTTCAACTTTTTTATTTTCTTCTATTTATTTAAACTCACAGGAGTTTACTGTGACTTCAAACCTTGAAAATTTAAAGATAGAAGTGGGCGAGATTTTTGAGCCTATCACAAACATTTTAGACAAGGATGGAAATAAAGTAGAATGTCCAAATATATTTTATTACAATAAAAATGGAGCACTAAACTGGGATGACGGAATTAGTTTTAATAGAAGAAGAGGAACTATTAAGGGAGAAGTTCCAGGTAAGCATAAAGTAATTGCACTTTGTCTTGGACTTTCTGAAGGAAGAGTTAGCAGAGACTTTGATGTAATTGTTAACTTCGCTAAGCCTAAAGAGTTACAAGTTAATCTAAGCAGAGAAACTGTTTATACAGGCTCATATGTGCCTCTTCAATATAAAATAGTTGATGCTTACGGCTTTACGAGATTTGATGCTAATATTCAGATAAGCTCAGAAAATAATCTTGTTGAAATAGATAACCTTAACAATGTCAAAGCGTTAAAACCAGGTAACGCAAAACTTAAAATTGAACTTGATGGAGTTTCAACATCTTTAAGTTTTAAAATTAAAGAAACACCAATTTCTAAACTTTCAATTAATGCTAATCTTGATGTAGCTAGAACAGGGGATGTAGTAAAGTTTTCTACAACAGCATATGATAAAAAAGGAAACATAGTTATAGATGCTCCTATAACTTATTCTTTTTCTGGCGAGTCTTTTGACAAAAGCACAACTGCAGCAGGATTGATAAAGGATGATGGCAGGTTTGTTGCCGAAACAGCAGGTAAGTACTTAATTACAGTTACAGCAGGCGAAAAGTCAATTTCAAAGCCATTAGTTGTTTATGATAGAGGCATCAAAAGAGAAGTAGTTACCGTTGGATCAGGAACAGTTGAGGACAAGCATACCTCAGACTTTTGGGTTTTTGAGGGTCAAGATGGAAATGACTATGCAGTTTCTGGAACCTGGGGCGCAGATGGTACGACATATTTTTGGGACGTTACAGACCCTAGTAATTTGAAAAAAATTGATAGTGTCCAAGTTGATGCTAGAACTGTCAATGATGTTAAAGTTTCAGCAGATGGTAAAATATCTATTATAAGTAGAGAGGGTGCATCAAATAGGAGAAATGGGATTGTAATTCTTGATACCACTGAACCATATAATGTAAAAATTATATCAGAATATACAACAAATTTAACTGGAGGTGTTCACAATTTATTTATATATGAGGACCATGTTTATGCTCTTAGTAACGGGGAAAGGTTTTATGTTATAAATATTGAGGATCCAAGAAGCCCATTTGAAGTTGGTATGTTTGAAATAGGTGAAAAAGGGCAAGCAATACACGATGTGTGGATTGAGGATGGGATTGCATACTCTTCTAACTGGAAGCACGGTGTATATATGATTGATGTGGGAAATGGAGTTGCAGGTGGTTCACCATCAAACCCTGTAGCAATGGCAAATTATAGTTATGAATCAGGAGCTCATCATGCAACATTCCCTTTTAAAAGCAAATCAACTGGTAAGTTTTATACAGTTTTAGGTGATGAAATATTTCCTCAAGGAATTGATGTATATACCACTAATGAGACGGCAGGGTTTCTTCATTTTGTTGACTTTACAGATATAAACAATCCAGTTGAAGTAGCACGATATGAACTTCCTGGCCATGGTTCTCATAACTACTGGATCGAGGACGATATACTGTATGTTGCTATGTATACAGGAGGGGTGAGAATTGTGGATATAAGCGGAGAATTGATGGGAGACCTTTTTAGACAGGGACGAGAAATCGGCCACATTAACACTGCAAATCCAAATGGATACATTCCTAATGCAGCTATGTCTTGGGGTGCGCAGCTTTATAAAGGTCATGTCTTTTATTCAGATCACAATGGAGGAATAGGGTCTTCTAAAGTATTACCAACGCAGCCTGATAATTCAAAAATCAATGAATATTTAGATAGACCAAGACTAATAGATTAGATTATGCAAAGACTATATTTATTTTTATCATTTTTAATTTTTCATACAGTCTTTTCACAGGATTATTATGTTTATGTTGCAGCTGAATCAGATGACCAAGTATCAGTACTAAAATTTGATGGTAAAGAAATTATAGAAACAGATAGAATATCAGTTGGGATAATGCCAACAGAAAATGAGGGTCCACATGGAATAACTATTGATCCTAGTGGTAAATATTGGTACTTGACACTTGCGCATGGAAGTCCAAATGGATCAGTCGTTAAATATTCCACTGAAAATAATGAACCCTTATCGAAGGTTGAGTTAGGCCTTTTTCCTGCTACCATTCAAATATCAAAAAAAACAGGACTTCTTTATGTGGTTAATTTTAATTTACATGGCTTAATGAAAACAAGCACAGTATCGGTTGTTGACCCAGAGTATATGGTTGAGATAACAAAAATTAAGACAGGTATTATGCCGCATGGATCAAGATTGTCTCCGGATGGAAATTTTCACTACTCAGTCGCTATGATGTCCGGAGAGTTGTTTGAAATAGATGCAATTGATTTGAGTGTCAAGCGTATTCTAAGCCTTGATAACCATAAAGAGCATAGAAATGCAATGTATCATTCGAAAGTTAAACCAACATGGGTTACTCCGTCTCCTTCGGGTAAAGAATTGTATATAGCTGGTAATGGTTCAAACAAAGTCTTAATTATTGATGTTGACGAATGGAAAGTAAAAAAAACAATTGAAACTGGGAAAGGTCCATATAATATAGCCGCTACTACTGATGGAAGACACATCATAACTACTTTAAAAAATGAAGGGGCGGTTTCTATCTGGTCCCTAGATAAAGGCCAACAAATTTCCAAGATCAAAACGTCAACAAACATTCCACATGGAGTAGTAATCTCACCGGATAACAAATATGCTTTTGTTTCTGTTGAAGGTGTAGGAGGTGAAGCAGGTAAAGTTGATGTCATCAGTATAGAAGAACTTGAATTAGTTGATTCTACTGAGGTCGGAAAACAAGCGGGTGGAATTGCTTTTTGGAAAATTGCAGATTAGTTTAAACTATGTTAAATTCAGAAATAACCAGAGAATATTTTCCTTCTTTGAATAGGTTTAATACTTCTAATCAACAAATCATATACTTAGATGGCCCCGGAGGAACCCAAGTTCCTATTCAAGTAATTGAGGCAATTTCTCAATACTATCTTAGGTCAAATGCCAACACTCATGGAGAATTTGTTACTAGCAAAGAGACGGATTTAATTATGAATGATCTCCGAGCTAAAGTTGCCACCATGCTGGGGGCAAAAAGCCCTAACTCAATTTCAATTGGTCAAAATATGACAACATTAAACTATAGTTTAGCAAGGGCATTATCAAAAAAATTTAATGAAGGGGATGAGGTAATAGTTACTGAGCTAGATCATGAAGCAAACAGAGGACCATGGATGATATTGAAAGAAGTAGGTGTTAAAATTATTGAAGTTAAGTTAAAGCAAAATGGAACGTTGGACTATTCTGATTTTAAAAATAAAATAAACGAGAAAACAGTAATGGTTTGTATGGGAATGTCTTCAAATGCATTAGGAACGTTAAATAACTTTATAAAGGTTAAAGAATATTTAAAAGGGCGAGAGTGTTATTTCTTATTAGATGCTGTTCATTATGCTCCTCACTTTTCAATCGATGTAGAAAAGTTAGGTTGTGACTTTATGTTGTGTTCAGCTTATAAGTTTTACGGCCCGCATATAAGTTTTCTTTATTCAAGGCCTGGTGTTTTACAAAGCCTTGAACCAGATAGACTTATAGTTCAAGACCAGAACGCCCCCTACATAATTGAGACAGGCACATTAAACCACGCATCATGCGCAGGTGTATCAGCCGCCATAGATTTCATTTCAACACTTGGAAAAGGTGAATCATATAGAGAAAAATTGGAAAGTGCATATGCTCACATTAGTGATCATGAGTTTAATCTTGCAAAACATCTTTATGAATCACTAGATGGGTTTGACAACACAACTGTTATTGGCCCGGATTTTTCTAGTAGAGAAAGAACGCCGACAGTTTCATTTGTTCATTCTAAATATTCTCCTCAAGAGGTTTGCGCATCCTTAGCTAAGCATAACATATGTGCTTGGGACGGTCATTTCTATGCCATTAAGGCAATTCAACAGTTAGGTCTAGAAAATAGGGGGGGCGTTACTAGGCTGGGTATTTCTTTATATAACACAAAAAATGAAATAGACACTGTAGTTGAGACTATTAAAGCTCTATAGTTTTATTTTTTTAATTTTTCAAAAAACCAGTTTTGAAAAACTTGTTGAGTTATATCTGAAGCTAGATTTAGATCCTGAATATTCAAAAATTTAATATTTGCTTGACTGTCTATCTTGTTTAATAAGCTAATTAGTTGGTTAGGTGAAAGCTCTCTAGCCTTTTTTATTTCAATTAGTTTACTAATGGGCGACTCTATAAAAAGTTTTTTCTTGATCAATAAGTGCCAACAAAGACTATAAGGCATGTATTGTCTGCTATCCCTAAACTTATATCTTATCTGGTCTACAAGCTTTTCAGGATTTTTATCATAAAAATCTTTAATTACTGATTTTATTTGGGGTCTTCCACAATGATAAGACTTAAAATACCTATTCTGAAAGCCCACAATATTTGCAGCTTTTGATTGAGCAGCGTTAAAGCTTGGCCTAATTTTCAATAAGTTTTTTATTTTCTCTAAGATAGTTTTAACTGGATGCCGATTATATGTTTTAGCCCAAATTCCAGTTAAGACTGCTTTTTTATCTAAAAACCAATCTTCTGGATTTGTCTCTTTAATAAGAAACATATCATCATTAAAATAGATGAACTTTTCAGATAGATCTTTAATCTTGAAAAGTAAAGCATCTATTGATCTAATATTAAATGTTGGAAGAAACTCTATGTTATGGCGAAATATTTCTTCATGATCAACAATTTCAACCTTTTCTTTGGAAACAATATGCTTAATGTTGTCTAAATTTGGAGACTGTTTGTCGGTTACAATAAAGATTTTTCTTATGAATGGAGCGTATTTAACAATAGATGCCACACATAGATTAATTTCATTTGCTTGAATATAACGCCTCTTTAATTGGTTGTCGTCAGCAAGATATTCTTTAAGCTTTTTTTGATAGTTTGGTTCTGAACCATCCACCCATGTTATAACAGCATCAATTTTTTCCATTTAAACAAAATAAAAAAGCTTATTAATAGGGGTTTTCAAAGACTCGGCAATCCTAATAGCTATATCTAGTCCAGGTATAAACTTGTTTTTTTCTATTGATATGATAGTTTGCCTGCTAACCCCCGTCATTAAGGCTAAATCTTCTTGTGTTAAATTTGCGCCTTTTCTATAATCTTTAACTCTATTTATAAGCATATGTAAAATAAACTTTACAAATATAATAAATAATTTGTAAAATAAACTTTACATTGTTTACCTTTTTTCTAATTTGTAAAGTATGCTTTACATATCAAATGTATAGTTTACTTTACATTATAGTAAAAGATGTTAAAGAATAATTAAAACTTTTGTAAAAATATTCTTCAAACGTTGATTTTCCTAGTTTTGCTAAAATTTAATACATGAAAAAATTAATCGCTTTGTTAGTCTTTGTCTCACTGGTTTCATGTAACGTGAATTCAAATAAAACAGTAGAGACTAATGACGCAACAATTACCGCAGCTGACTCAACTTATAATATCAATCTAGATGAAAGTAGCCTTGTATGGACTGGACGCGAAGTTTCAACAAGTTCACATTATGGTACTATCAACTTTAAATCCGGACAGTTTGAGATTGCAGATGGTCTAATTTCTCAGGGGGAGTTTTTTGTTGACATGACATCTATTAATGTTCAAGATTTAACAGGTGGAAGTAAAGAAAGGTTAGAAGGTCATTTAAGATCAGATGATTTTTTTTCAGTTGAATCCTATCCTTCAGCCCATCTTTATATTTCTAGTTCTGAACTAATATCAGATGGAAAATGGATGGTAAATGGTTTTTTAACTATAAAAGACATTTCACATCCTGTTTTATTTGAAATGGCAAATACTCAAGATGGATGGACTGCTAAACTTGTTTTTGACAGGTCCAAGTACAATGTAAAATTTAGATCAGGAACATTTTTTGAAAATCTTGGTGACAAGCTTATTTACGATGACATTGAATTAGAAATTAATTTAAAAACTTCATAATATGAATAATAATAAACCTAGATGTGGATGTGGAAACACGCAAGACCCAGAGGGATTTTGTGATGGTTCTCATAGTAACCAATAATGAATAAGTTACTTGCATTTGGGGCCTCTTCCTCAAAAAATTCAAGGAACAAAAAACTAGCCTCTTATGTTGCCAGTAGGATGGCTCCAAAAGAGGCTATTCTCGTTGACTTAAATGAATTTGAAATGCCTATTTATAGTGAAGATAGAGAACAAGAGATAGGGATTCCAGAAAAAGCACATGAGTTTAAAAAATTAGTTAATGAAAGTATAGGAATAATAATTTCACTTGCTGAGCACAATGGCTCCTATACCTCAGCATTTAAAAATATATATGACTGGATTTCTGTAATTGAAAAAACAGTATGGAGTAACAAGCCTCTAATACTATTATCAACTAGTGATGGCCAAAATGCTGGAAAAACAGTACTTCAAACAGCCTTATCTCGCTTTTCTAGAGAAAGTAGAGAGGAAATTCCACATTTTTCACTTCCAAAATTTAATGAAAATTTTTCCGATACCGATGGAATTATCAATACAAAATTAGTGGAAGAGTTAGATAAACAAATAAGTATATTCTCCGGTCAGGTTGATAGTTTACTTGACTCCGGTAACTACTAAAGTTCCATTCCAGTCACCATCTTTTCCGTGACACCATGATTCAATTTTTTTGAATCCAGCTTCCTCAAACATAGACTTCCATTTATTTTCAGAAAAAAGTTTCATAATTGTTACACAACAATCTTGTTTCCATGAATGTGAGGGTTTATTTTCTTCATAATGATCTATCCCCATAATCAATCTTCCGCCTTTTTTTATCCAATTAGAATAGACATGTTTAATCAAGTGGTCTGGATTCTCAAAATAATAAAATACTTCCATTGAGTGAACGATATTGACTTTATCATCAGGAGACCATTTCAGAAGGTCCTTACAATAGTATTGATTTTTTGAATCAAGTTTTTTTGCTTTTTCAATCATATGAGCTGATCCGTCTATACCAATTGCTTGTTTGCATCTTGGGTCAGAGGAAATACCTCGAATAACCCAACCATTTCCACAGCCAGCATCTATAAAACTATAATTACCTATCCCTTTAGTTGAGTATTCAATCATATTTTTAACAGACGCAGAGTGGTTTCTCTCCATCCCTTCATCTTTTCCACTTAAAACCCAATTACTAAAAACTTTAATAGGAGATTCCATCTAATCTACAGTTATTAATTTATGAGTTAAACCTGAGTTACA
>CABYMF010000014.1 GCA_902519955.1 uncultured Bacteroidota bacterium
ATAAGCTATGTTAGCAACAGAACAAAGTATGTAGAGAATATTTCATTTTCAAATTTTGAAAGATCTCTTGGATCTCTTGTTTTTGCTGTTGTAATTGCAACTATAGTTCAAAAAACCTCTTCAATTACCTTTGAAACATTTTTTAGTTCACAATTATATTCTACAGCCATTTGTTATTCCTACTGGCTCACTGGAGAAAACATTAAAAGTTGGAGACTTTTTATTAGTAAGTAAATTTCATTATGGGGCTAGAATACCATCTACAATTATATCTTTTCCAATGGTTCACGACACTATACCACTACTCAAAACAAGATCTTACCTAAAGAAACCTCAGCTTCCTTATATTAGAATCCCAGGTTTTCAAGAAATTAAAAATAATGATATTGTAGTTTTTAATTGGCCTGCTGATACGGTTAGAAAATTTTTTGTAAAGGAAAAAGGTGTAATAAAACCAAGAGATAAAAAATCTAACTATGTCAAAAGAGCAATAGGAGTTCCTGGTGACTCATTAGAAATTAAAAATGGAGTGGTTTATTTAAATGGTCAAGAAAATAAATTACCTGAAAGGGCTAAACCATTATATACCTACAAAATTTTTTCTAAAGATGGAGTGTCATCAAACAAGTTAAAAAATCTTGAAATTGACGGATTTATTAGAAGATTTGTTATTAGAAATTTGTCTCAAGAATCATATAATAGCTTGAAGGACTTTATTTTGAGTATCTCAAATAATAATGAAAATGAATATCTTATTTATACAGATGACCAGGGCATACCAATCAAAAAAGTAAGAGATCTCAGTTTAGATATCAGAGAGATAATAGATAATGAGAAAGAGTTAAGTCTTACTATTAATGATGCAAATAAAATAAGAAATTCAAATCAGTTTGACACAATATTCAGATCTATTGAAAAAACTAACTACACAAACTCAGCTTTCTTTCCAGGTAATAAAAGATTTAATTGGAATAATGATCAACTAGGCCCATTATATATTCCTAAGGCAGGCAAGAAAATTAAATTGACTATTAATGAACTTCCACTTTATAAAAAGATCATTAGAGATTATGAAAATAATGAGGTTGAGGTAGTAGATAATAACATATACATAAATGGTGAAATATCAAGTAATTATACTTTTAAACAAGATTATTATTGGATGATGGGAGATAATAGATATAATTCTGAAGATTCAAGAGTATGGGGCTTTGTACCATTTGATCATGTTTTGGGGAAACCTGTTTTTATTTGGATGAGTATAGATGGATTATTCGATGGTATTAGTAATTGGAAATTTAGATGGGACAGAGTTTTCACAACTATTGGATTTGATGGAAAGCCAAGATCCTATTTACCTCACTTTATAATTTTTATATTAGTCTGGCAATTATTTTATTATTTAAAAAAGAAGAAAAATAAATTTTAATATTTCTTTGAATTTTTGAAAAGAAATTCTTTTTCTTTTTTTGTTAAGCTCTCATACCCTGACTTACTAATCTTATCAAGAATAATATCAATATTTTTTTGACTATCTAGATTTTCTTTTGGTTTAATCTTTGCATTTTTTATAAAGTTAAAAATGAAGTCAAATGGTGAATTTGATAAATTAAGGTTATTTGCATAATAGAAGCCATATAAAGCACCTCCAAGGTGAGCAATATTTCCACCTGCATTGCTAAATGGAATTTGGATTAGACTAAGAAGGACATAGAATAAACCCAGATTCTTAAGCTTTACATTAAAGAATATTAAGTTAATACTTGTATTAGGAAAATATGCACAAACAAAGATAAGAAGTGAATATACAGCTGCAGATGATCCAATTAAAGGAGAAAAAGAATTTTCAAAAGCTGGGAAAATATTATAAGAGACAATAAATAAAAGACCACCTGAGACAGCTCCATAAAAGTAAATTTCAAGGAATTTTTTATTATCTAAAAATGAAAGGAAATAATCCGAAACTATAAAAAGTATAAACATGTTCCAAAAAATATGAAAGAAATCTAAATGAAAAAATGAATAAGTTATTATACTCCATGGACTCATTATGATTTGTTCAAAATTTGGATGAAGATCAAAAAAATTAATAATGTTAATTTGAGGAATATTAAAAAGGAACAGGAAAGTATTGGAGACTAGCGGCAGTAAGAAAATTATAATGTTAATAATAATAATTTTCTTGAATATAGGCTGATTGTTAAAATATCTATATCCTAATTCCATCTTTTATTATTGAACTGATTTTTTTTCCAATACCACATCATAATAAATCCTGTAATTGCACCACCTATATGAGCAAAGTGTGCAATAGGTCCTACTGAATAAGATGACAAACCAAAAAATAGGTCAAACAAAATTAAAAGAGGAACCAGAAATTTTGCTTTTATTGGGATCGGTGGAAATAATAGCATTAGCTGTACATTAGGAAAAAGCATAGCAAATCCAACTAAAATCCCATATAAGGCACCAGAGGCACCAACCATTTCTGCTTTAAATGATTGAATACCTGAATACAGTCTTTCCTCACCTACAGATTGAATTACAGAAGTGTTAAGCCTAGCAGTTTCATAAAAAGAGTTTACATCTAGTCTTGATAATCCATTATCTAGAAGAATTTGAGTTAATGACATAACATTATAGTGATATACTAAAGTCTGAATTAGAACAGCTCCTAATCCCGCAGATAAATAATAAAATATAAATTTATGTTTACCCCACATTTGTTCTAAAGGAGTACCAAACATCCATAAACCAAACATGTTGAAAAGTATATGAGTAGTATCTCCATGCATAAACATATGTGTTAGTGGTTGCCAAATGAAAAAGTCTGGATTTTTTGGATAATGCATGGCAAATAAGTCATACATAAAATCACCTAGAACTATCGAAGCAATATAAAAAATTACATTGATTATAATTAAATGTTTTACTATTTCACTAACTCTACCCATTAGAATATATTTTCAATATCTTTTTTACTCAAAGTAACAAATATTTGCTTATTGTATGGACTCAAATTAGGTTCCTTACAAGAAAAAAGTTGATTTACTAAAAACTCTTGTTCATTTGAGTTTAATTTATCACCTGATTTAATAGAGGAACTTTTTGAAAGTGCTTTTGCAAAAAAATCTGAATGACTCAGACTATCAGATTTATCGAAATCATTATCATTATCGAGAATATCATCTATTATCTCTTCTATAGAATTATTTTTTAGCTGGTTTGGTACTGACGTAATTTTTAATAAATTCTCTTTTAGTCGAAATTCAAAGCCTAAAGATTTAAATTCTGAATCAATACTATTAAACATTGATAGTTGTTGTTTAGATAAATTTATTTCAATAGGAAAAACTAGTTTTTGTGAATCTGAAGAACTTTCAAATATAGATTTTAAAAAGCCCTCATATAATATCCTCTGATGAGCTAAATTTTGATTTATTATAATTAGAGATGAAGTGCTAGCGCTGACAATAAATTTATTAAATATTTGAAAAATCTTAGCAAACTCCATAACTCTATTATTAAAGTCTGATTCAATATTCTTTGTTGATTTTTCAGAAAAGAGATTTTCTAAATTATCATGATTTAAGATTTGAAAAGGGTTAAAGTCAGAATCTATCTCAACACTTGGAATTTTAGGATCTGATTTAAATTGAGAATAAGATGTATCCATCGATGGATCTTTTTCAAAGTCTAAGACAGGACTAACTTGGTAGATTCCAAGACAATGTTTTACTGCAGAATTAATAATAGAGTAAAGATTTTGATCATCATCAAATTTTATTTCAGTTTTATTAGGATGGACATTTACGTCAATCTTACTGGGATCGATATCAATAAACAAGAAATAAGCTGGATAGTATCCATCTCTCATAAGACCATCGAAAGAAGAAAAAATAGAATGATTAATAAACTGACTTTTTACCGATCTATTGTTCACAAATATGTATTGATTTGATCTAGATTTTTTTGCAAACTCTGGTTTAAGAATAAATCCACGAAGATTTGCTATTTGAGTATCCTCATAGATTGGGATTAGGTTTTCACGAATCTTTTCGCCAAAAATTGATATTATTCTTTTCTTCAGTGATTCCTTTTTCAAATAAAAAATTTCTTCATCATTATTAACAAATGAAAACTCAATCTCATTATGTGAAATGGCAATGTTGTTGAATACATTGATTATATGTTTTAATTCAACAAAGTCAGACTTTAAAAAATTCCTTCGGGCTGGCACATTGAAAAATAGATTTTGAACTTTTATAGAAGTTCCCTCATTGGTATTTAATTCTTTTTCAGAAATAATATCACCACCATTAATTTCAATATAATAACCATCATTTTCATTTATTTTAGAAGAAGACATTTCAATCATTGAGACAGATGATATAGCAGCTAGAGCCTCACCTCTAAATCCCATTGAGTTTATAGAGAAGATATCGTCAATATTATTAATTTTTGAAGTTGCATGCTTTATGAATGATGAATGCATATCATTTTTTGACATACCTTGACCATCATCAATTACTTGAATAAGATTTTTACCTGCATTCTTAATAATTATTGTAATCTTTGATGATTTTGCATCAATAGAATTTTCAAGAAGTTCTTTTAGAACAGATGAAGGTCTTTGGACTACTTCCCCTGCAGCAATTTTATTTGAAACGTCAGCTGGTAAAATTTTAACTATATCTGGCATTAATTTAGGTAGAAAATTGTTAAATCAAAGTCAATTATATATAAAAATACCAAAATTAAAAAAACAATAACTAGAATAAGTATCATATTAACCCCTCCATTCTTTCTATTTCGCATTTTATGTCTTTCATCCTTCCATTTTTGTCCAATATCAATAGAATTATAAGTGTCCCGATATTTAGAAAATTTAGATTCAAAACTAGTAGGAATACCCTCTTTTCCTTTAAAAAAGCGTGGTGTATAGTTAAATCTTCTATGTTTATTTAATTTAAACATGGATCTATTTTGAATTAACCAAAATCATTTTTAAGGCAGCTTCAGCAGCATCCACACCTTTATTTCCGAACTTACCCCCACTCCTATCAATCGATTGTTGAATATTATTGTCAGTAGTTACACAAAGTATTATTGGAATATCAGATAGAATATTTAAGTCTTTTATACCATTAACAACAGCATCAGAAATAAAATCAAAATGTTTTGTCTCACCCTTTATAATACATCCAATAGATATAATTGCATCATAATCTCTCTTAATTAGGGTTTTTGTACCAAAAATTAGCTCAAAGCTTCCTGGAACATTAATCTCATGAATATTTTTTTCTAGCAATCCATAACTTATAAGTTTCTCCTTAGCACCAGTGAGCAAATTTTTAGTTATTTCATGATGCCATTCAGATACAACACATGCAATCTTAATATCCTCTGCATTATTAATTTTAAAAGATCTAGTTAAATTTTTACCAGCCATTTCAGTTGACATGCTAGTTATTTAAGTTTTCTATTCTTCCTAACTGAACTTCTACTAAGCTGGATTCATAAGAGTCTGGAAATTCTTCTTTAATTCTATTTAAAAAATTTATTGAAGATTTGTATTTACCAATTTCTGAGCCTATAAGAGCTGCTTTAAATAAATATTTAGGCGTAGTATAAATATTATCATCATGCTTAAATGCTTTTTGGTAATATTCAAATGCTTCATCTGGCTGATTAAGTTCAGAGAAACAGTCCCCAATTGTACCAAGTGATATTGATTGAAGAAGAATATCATCTGATTTGAACTTTTCTAAATAAATAATAGCATTATCATACTCCTTTAGATTAAGATAAGACATGCCTATAGAATAATTGGCGAGATTTGCAGCTTTAGTGCCTGAATATTCATTGACTATATCTAAAAATCCATATTTACCTTCACCACCATTTAGTGCTAGTCTAAATAGAGAATCAGGTTGATTTGAAACTATTGCCATCTCAAAAAAGTATTGAGCTTTATTAAGTTCGCTTATGGCCTCTTTCTCTTTTGGATCAGAGATATATCTTTCGTAACCTAAATATGATAATACTGATATTGATATAACAGCTATAAGAATGAATATTTTATTTTGGTTTTTAATTATCCATTGTTCTGACTTATTTGCTGTTGAGTCTAACGAATCAAAAACCTCAGCTGTTTGACTTTTATCAGCACTAATATCTTTACTTGATTTACTATTTTTGTATCCCCTTCTGTTAAATGTTGCCATAATAATTTTTTGAATCCCAAAATTAATGTTTTATTTTGAATACTTATTATGTTTTTAAACTCTCTGAAAATTGATAACTATAAAAATCTTGAAAAATTCAAGCTAACTTTTAATAAAAAAATCAATTGTTTTATTGGAAAAAATGGAATTGGAAAGACCAATATTGTTGATTCAATATACCACCTAGCTTTTACTAAAAGTTATTTTAATCCATCAACTTCACAAAATGTAATGAATGGATCGGAGTATTTCTCTATAAATGGAGAATTTGATATTGATAAAAGGAGTGAAAGTGTTCATTGTTACTATAAAATTGGTGAGAAAAAGGTTATAAAGAGAAATAGCAAAGTTTACAAAAGAATCTCAGATCATATTGGATTAATTAATCTGATAATAATTTCACCACATGATAGAAATTTAATAACTGAGGGAAGTGAAATGAGAAGAAAATTTATTGACTCAGTAATTGGACAAGTAGATAAGGTTTACCTTCAGAGAGTTATTGATTATAATAAAGTTATAACTCAGAGAAATTCTCTATTAAAATATTTTTTTATCAACAGAAAGTTTGATAAAGATACTATTGAATCATATGATCAACAGATCATTACAATTGGAACTCCTATATATAAAGAGAGATCCAAATTTATGACTTCATTTATTCCAATTTTTAAGAAGTATTATTCTGATATTAGTTCTGGAAATGAAGTAGTTGACATAAACTTTAAAAGTGATTTGAACTCGGGAAGCTTCTCTGAAGTTCTTAATGAGAGTCTTTCCAAAGATAGGTTTTTGCAATACACTTCAAAAGGAGTCCACAAAGATGACCTAATTTTTACAATTGATCGTAATAAGATTAAAAACTTTGGAAGTCAAGGACAGCAAAAATCTTTTCTCATAGCTTTAAAACTTGCACAATTTGATTATTACAGAACTAAATTTGGTAATTCACCAATTGTCCTACTTGATGATATCTTTGATAAATTAGATCAAGAAAGAGTGAGACAGATTGTTCAAATTCTTGAAAAAAAGGATTTTAGTCAAATATTTATTACTGACACTCATGTTGATAGAGTAAAAGATGCATTATCTGAGTCAAAAAATAAAGAGGAAATATTTGATCTTGAAAAATTAAACAGTTATGACTAAAAGAGGTGAACTAAAAAATGTTTCAAAGGTAATTGAAGAGGTTTTTTCTCAAAAACATTTCAGGATTGGAATTGATAATATAAAAGTTCAAGAAGCATGGATAAAGACCATGGGAAAGAATATTGAAAAATACACTTATAAGGTTTTATATAAAAAAGGAATATTACATGTAAAATTAAAATCCTCAGTTCTCAAAGAGGAGTTGACATTTGAAAAATCAAAAGTAATTAAGATGCTTAATCAAGAACTTGGTAAAGAGTATATAAAAGATCTAGTAATTAGCTAAAAATCTCATCATTATCAAAATGAAAACTTATTTCAATTTCTGCATTCTCATAACTATCTGAACCATGAACTGCATTCTCTCCTTTAGATTTAGCATATATTTTCCTTATAGTACCTTCTTTTGCCTCATTAGGATCTGTAGATCCAATAAGATTTCTAAAGGTATCGACAGCATTATCTTTTTCTAAAGCAGCAGCAACTATGGGACCTCTAGTCATAAAACTTACTAAATCATTGAAAAAAGACTTATTTGAATGAACTGAATAAAATTTTTCAGCTTCATCTCTAGTCATCCTTTTATATTTTAATGCAATAATTTTAAAGCCTGCAGCTTCAATCATATTGAGTATAGGAAGCATATTTCCTTGTTCAATTGAGTCAGGCTTTAGCATTGTGAATGTTCTGTTTGTGTTCATGCGGCAAATTTAATAATATCTTTGTTTATATAAAGTTTTAGGAATTACTTTATTTTAATTTTTAATATAATATTATCTTAGACAACTTATGAATGACCTTATACTTAAAAGTGTTATTGAATTATTCTCTGAAAAAAGAAATATTATTTTAATACCTCATAATAGTCCAGATGCTGATGCTCTTGGAAGCTGTCTAGCATTATATCATTTTTTTAAATCAAAAAATGAAGTAACCATAATCTCACCTAATGAATATACTGAGATACTAAATTTTTTACCTGGGTCAAATAATGTTCTAGTTTATGAGGATAATAAAGAAAAATGTAAAAGTATATTTAAGAAAGCTAATGTTGTTTTTACTCTAGATTTTAATAGTCTAGGTAGGGCAAGAAATTTATCAAGCTTAATCTCAAGTTCATTAGCTAAAATTATAATGATTGACCATCATGAGAATCCAGATAATTATGCTGATATAACTATTTCAAATTCAAAAATGAGTTCAACTTGTGAGATGGTCTATGATTTTATTTGCTCAATTGACAAAAGTAAAATTGATAATAAAATCGCAACATGTATCTATACTGGAATTGTTGCAGATACAGGGTCTTTTAGATTTCCATCAACAACATCAAAAACACTTAAGGTAGGTTCAGAGTTAATCAATCATGGAGTTAATGTTACTGAAATTTTTGAAAAACTTCATAACAACTTTCAATTTAAAAGGCTAAAACTTCTGGGCTCTACTATAAATAATTTTAAAAAAATTAAGGGATTACCTGTAGTTTATACTTCTATAACTGATAGAGATCAAAAAGTCAATAATTTTAAAAAAGGAGATAGCGAAGGCTTTGTAAACTTTGGATTAAGTGTAGTTGAGATATTATGTTCAGTTCTTTTTATTGAAAAAAAGGATGAAGGTTTAATAAAAATTTCGTTTAGATCTAAAGGTGATTTTAAAGTTAATATATTTGCTTCAAAATACTTTAATGGAGGTGGACACGAACATGCTTCAGGAGGAATTTCAAAATTAAGTTTAAAAGAAACTGAAAAAAAATTTGTAAGTGATATTAAACAATACATAAACCAAAATTATGAATAAGAATTTTATAATCTTAATCTCAATAATAACTTTAAACTCATGTAATATGAATAACTATTCTGATTTATCTGAAGGACTATACGCAGATATTGAAACATCAAAAGGAAATATTATCCTTGAACTATATTATGAAGAAGTACCAACCACTGTATCAAATTTTGTTGCTTTAGCAGAGGGAAATCACCCAGTAGTAGATGATCAACATTCAGGAAAACCCTATTATGATGGTTTAAAGTTCCATAGAGTTATCGAAAACTTCATGATTCAGGGTGGAGATCCAACAGGTTCAGGTTCAGGTGGACCAGGATATCAATTTGATGATGAGTTCAATGAAGAGCTAAAGCATGATGGCCCTGGTATATTGTCAATGGCTAATGCTGGGCCTGGAACTAACGGAAGTCAATTTTTTATTACACATGTTGAGACTCCTTGGCTAGATGGTAAACATTCAATTTTTGGAAAGGTTAATACAGGTCAAGAAGTAGTTGATAAAGTTGAACAGAATGACATTATTAATAATGTGAAAATTATTCGAATTGGAGAGGGAGCTAATAATTTTGATGCTCCTAAAAACTTTGAAAATTACATTTTAGAAAAAAGTGAAGCTGATATCTTAAAAGCAGAAGCAGAAAAGGAAAGTATTGATAAGTTAACAGAAGGTATGAAAGAAACCAAAAGTGGACTAAAGTATAAAATTTCAAAAAAAGGTTCTGGACCAAATGCAAAAACAAATGATCTATTATCTGTTCATTATTCACTTCAATTAGTTGATGGCTCAGAAATAGACTCATCATTTACACGTGGTAATCCAATAGAATTTACATGCGGTGTTGGACAAGTGATAAAAGGATGGGATGAGGCAATGCAGCTTTTAAACAAAGGCTCTAAAGCAAAGTTAGTAATACCGAGTGATCTTGGGTATGGAGCAGCTGGTGCTGGAAATGGTGTAATACCACCTAATGCAACACTTGTTTTTGATGTGGAGCTAGTTGATATTAAATAACCTAATTAATTGAAGACAAGGTCATTCATTGCTATAGCATTAATACCTCAAGTTCTTATTATAAATTACTTAAAGAATAATCCAACAATTATTAGTGATTATTATGTCAAGTTCATTTATAATAATCTTTTAAAAATAAATTCATTTTTATTTTCAAAAATTGAGATTCCTGTTGGAGAGATTTTATATATAATATTCATATTCTTATTTTTCTATTTAGTAATAAAAATCTTTTCATTTAAACTTTCTGATTTTTTAAATCTTATAGCATTTTCATCTATCATATATTTTTTCTTTTATTTTCTATGGGGATTAAATTATTTTAAACCATCATTTAGTGATAAGTTTAATATTAAGTTTGAATATGAATTTAAAGATCTTGATCAAACAATTGATAAAGTAATATATGAGATTAATAATGAAATATCAGCTATAGATGAGCACATAAATAAATCAGATATTCTAGATTTAATAAATACTAATGATTTAAATATCAAGAGATCAATTATCCCAGATATATTTTTATTTCAGAGAGTGTCAGGTCATTACATTCCTTTTACATCTGAGGCGGTATTTATTGATAATATTCCTTTGGTTGATTTACCTGTTGTTATTTTTCATGAACAGGCACATCAGAATGGTTATGCAGATGAAGGAGAAGCAAGCTTTATAGGGTTCTCAAAGGCTATTAATAATATGGATCCATATATTAGATACTCAGGCTATTTCAATGCATTAATGAGCTTACTCAATGAAGTATCTACAAATTATCCGGAAGAATTAGATAATTATATTGATAGACTTGATGAAAAAGTATTAATTGATATAAACGAAAGACAAAATTTTTGGTCAAAATATTCTGATAATATTTTTGATAAATTACAAGATTATATTTATGATTTATATTTAAAATCAAATAATCAAGAGGCAGGAATATTAACATATAACAAGGTTTCAATATATATAATTGAATATTATCAGAGAGAATCTCTTTCTATTTTTTCAAATTAATTTCATAATGTACTAAGACTTTCAATAGATAATTTTTATTCGTAAATTTAAATGGAGAATTTTACGAGTGTTAATAGAGAATAAAATATTACCAAATAGTATATCTGACCTTTATGATGATTTAATAGATAGTAGCTATCAAAAGATATCATCAAAAGAAAAAAAGGTAATATATCAGTCTCTTGTTATAGCTTTCAATGGTCATGATGGTCAAATGAGAAAATCTGGCGAACCCTACATTCATCATCCTATAGAAGTTGCAAAAATTGTTGCAAAAGATATTGGACTTGATTATATATCAATAGCTTCAGCACTTCTTCATGATGTCTTAGAGGATACTGATGTTACTTTTCATGATTTGACTGACAGTGTTGGTGAAGAAATTTCTAGAATTGTTGATGGCTTAACAAAGATTTCAACTTTAAAAAAAAATGAAGACTATTCTATTCAAGCAGAAAATTACAGAAAAATGCTTCTAACACTTCATAATGACATTAGAGTCATCCTTATAAAGCTTGCGGACAGACTGCATAATATGAGAACAATTGATTTTTTGTCAAAGGCTAAACAAGATCAAATGGCTTCTGAATCACTATATATCTATGCACCTTTAGCACATAGAGTTGGCCTTTACAATATTAAAAATGAACTTGAAGATTTGAGCCTAAGAATTCTTGAGACAAGAAAATACAATCTAATAAAAAATAAAATTGATAAAGAATCTGTAAATCAAGAGAAGTATGTTGAAAAATTTAAAAGTCTCATTAATAACAACCTTGATGATCAAAAAATAAAATACTCCATAATTGGAAGGAATAAATCAATTTATTCCATTCATAATAAAATTCAAAACAAGAATATATTGTTTGATGAGGTATATGATCGATTTGCTATTAGAATTATATATAAGTCAACTCCAAAAAATGAGAAATTTATAGCTTGGAAAATATATTCAATCATTACTGATCATTTTACTTCCAACCCTACAAGGCTAAGAGATTGGATTACTCTTCCTAAAACTAATGGATATGAAGCATTACATTTAACAGTTGTAGGGCCTAAAAATAAGTGGGTAGAAATTCAAATAAGGTCAGAAAGAATGAATGAGATTGCTGAGAAAGGTTATGCAGCACATTATGGATATAAACATAAGGAATCAAAGAAAAATGAGGTTGATCTTTGGTTAAATAGACTTCAAGAAGTTTTAACTCATGATAATGAACATGCTGTGGATTTTGTCGAAGATTTTAAATTAAATTTTTATTCAAAAGAAATCTATGTTTTTACTCCAAATGGAGATTTAAAATCACTAAGAAGTGGATCAAGTGCATTAGACTTTGCATTTCATGTACATACAGACATTGGAATTAAAACCAGAGGAGCGAGAGTTAATGGAAAACTTGTGCCTCTTAGTCATACATTAAAAAGTGGAGATCAAGTAGAAATTATTACATCAGAGAATGTTAAACCAAATGTAAACTGGTTAAGCTTTGTTGAAACTTCTAAAGCAAAATCAAAAATTAAGTCATCCCTTAATGAAGAGAAAAAAAGAATATCATTAGACGGAAAGGAAATTCTAGAAAGGAAGCTGAAGCAATTAAAAATAAAACTCGATGATAAAGTTTCGGGTCAAATGATGAAATTTTTTAAAATTAATGCGAGTAACGATCTATTCTATAAAATTGGAACTGGATCTATTGATAATAAGCAAATTAAAAGCTTTGCTAATGATTATAACAGCTACATTGGATTCTTCAAGAGAAGGATTGGTTCAAACACTAATAAAGTTGATAAAATATCGGAATCTGCAAATTTTATAAAGTTTGACAAGCTAGTATTTGGAAAGGAAAAAGAAATGTTAAAATATTCAATAGCTACCTGCTGTAATCCTATACCAGGTGATAAAGTTTTTGGGTTTATATCTGTAAAAGATGGAATTAAAGTTCATAAACAAGATTGTCCTAATTCAATTTCACTGAGATCAAATTACGCATACAGGATTATCTCAGCTAACTGGATAGATTCGGAGAATCATGAATTTAATGCACAAATACAAGTATGTGGAATTGATGACATAGGATTAATAAATAATATTACCTCACTTATTTCAAATTCAATGAATGTTAACATGAATAAAATTTCATTTGAAACTAATGATGGAACATTCTCTGGATTTGTAAGTGTAGAAGTAAAAAATAAAGTAATTTTAAATAAATTATTAAAAAAACTTACATCAATTGATGGGATTGAAAAAGTAACAAGAAAATAATAAATATGATTTCAAAGAATAAAAATAATAATGATGAAGTTATAGAAGTTTTTACAAAATTTTTAATTCATCACAATCATAGAAAGACACCTGAAAGGTTTAGTATTCTCAATGAAATTTATTTAATTGATGGTCACTTTGATATAGATTCTTTATACGAAAAAATGAATAAGAAAAATTACAGAGTAAGTCGAGCAACACTATATAATACTATTGAACTTTTACTTGAGTCAGGTCTTGTAAGGAAGCATCAATTTGGAGATTCTTTTTCTCAATACGAGAGATGTTATTTTAACAATCAGCATGATCATATCATAATTAAAGATACTGGAGAAGTAAAAGAATTTTGCGATCCAAGAATTCAATCTATCAAAAAAGATATTGAAGAGATTTTTGATATAAATGTTGAGGATCATTCGCTATATTTATACGCTACTAGTAAGAAAAAAAAATAAATATTTTATGCCATTAGATCTTTTGTTAGGCCTTCAATGGGGAGATGAAGGGAAGGGGAAAATTGTTGATGCAATTACACCAGATTATGATATAATAGCTAGGTTTCAGGGAGGTCCAAATGCTGGACATACAATAGAGTTTGATGGGCATAAACATGTATTGCATACGATACCATCAGGAATTTTTAACAAGAATTCAGTAAATGTAATAGGTAATGGTGTTGTAATTGATCCTGCAATTTTTTTAAAAGAAATTGATGGCTTAAATAAGTTTAATATAGACCTAACCAATAAGCTGTTAATTTCTAAAAGAGCCCATATAATTCTTCCAACACATAAAATTATAGATGCTTCATCAGAAGCCTCTAAGGGAAAGAAAAAAATAGGTTCAACATTAAAGGGAATAGGCCCAACTTACATGGATAAAACTGGTAGAAATGGAATAAGAGTTGGAGATATAATTGATGCTAATTGGAAAGATAGATATGAAAGTTTAAAAGAAAAGCATCTAAATTTAATATCAAATTTTAATAAAGAAATAGATTTAAACCTGGAATTACTTGAAGATCAATTTTTTAAAGGTATTGAATGTCTTAAATCATTTAATTTAATAGAGAGTGAAAACTTTTTAAATCAATCAATTTATCAGGGTAAAAAAATTTTAGCAGAAGGAGCTCAAGGCTCTTTACTTGATATTGATTTTGGCACATATCCATATGTAACATCATCCAATACAACTTCAGCAGGAGCGTGTTCAGGTTTAGGTGTTCCCCCAAATAAAATTAAAAATATAAGAGGTATTTTTAAGGCATATACAACAAGAGTTGGGTCTGGACCTTTTCCAACAGAATTATTTGATTCAACAGGAGAGAAAATAAGAGAAATAGGCCATGAATATGGAGCAACTACTGGTCGTGATAGAAGATGCGGATGGTTAGATTTAGTTGCATTAAAATATTCTATTCAGATAAATGGTGTTACTGAATTGAATATTATGAAATCTGATGTTCTAAGCACAATTAAAGAACTTCTTGTATGTACATCATATAATTTAGATGGAGAGGAAGTTAAATTTTTTCCATATGACATTGTGTCAAAAAAAATAACTCCTAATTATAAAGAATTTAAAGGATGGGATGAAGATATTACTCAAATCAAAGATGAAGATGATCTTCCTAATGAGCTTATAGATTATATTAATTTTATTGAATCATTTGTTGAAGTTCCTATCAAATTAATATCTGTAGGTCCTGACAGAAAACAAACAATCATCAGAAAAAAATGAAATTTTTTAAAAGTTTTTTAATCTTTCTATTGACTCTAAGCCTAGTTAATAGTCAAGAACAGAGAACTATTGAAATAATTCAGGCAGGTAAATCTATAAGAAACTCTACCGATTTCCCCGGTGCAAATATCTTACAGAAGGATAATAATTTAAGAGTAATCCTTTTTCATGATGGAGCTAGAATAGAATCAGACCTTTCGTATTATTACTTCAATGAAAATTCATTTAAAGCTTATGGAAAAGTTAATTTCAATCAGGGAGACTCTTTATTACTTACTTCTGATTTTCTAGAGTATGATGGTAAGACAAAAAAAGCTTTTGCATATGGAAATGTTCTTCTAACAAGACCAGACATGAAGCTTGAGACTGATACGCTATATCTTGATAGGACCAAGAATATTGCCTTTTATAATTCAAGAGGAAAAATAATTGATAATGAGAATACTTTGAGGAGTAACTCAGGAACATATTTTATGGGTCCAAAAAAATATATATTTAAGTCAAATGTGACTATTGAGAACCCTGAGTATAATGTAGATTCAGAAGAACTTGAATATTTTACTGAATCTAACTATACATATTTTAATGATAAAACTTTGATTACAGGAATTGATTATTCAATATTATGTAAAGATGGATTTTACGATACATACAGTCAAAAAGGCTTCTTCAGGAATAATGCAGTAATTAATTATGATGGAAAGATAATATATGGTGATAGTATTTTTTTTGAAAATGAGAAATCATATGCATCAGCGACATACAATGTTAGAATTAATGACACTATAAATAATTCAATAATTACTGGTCACTATGGGGAAATATTCAAGGCAAAAGACTCTGCAATTATCACAAGAAATGCTTTAGCAGTCAACATTGTTAAAAATGATTCTTTATATATTCACTCTGATACAATTACTATAACTGGACCAGATGAAAAAAAGATATTAAAAGGATACTATGATGTTAGAATTTTAAAATCTGATGTAAGAGGCCTTTCTGACTCTATTCATTTCAATCAAGAAACAGGCTTGATAAAATTATTAAAACAACCAAAAAGTTCGAAGTTCTTAAAAACCTTATCAGATGAAGAAAAAAATAAAATTAATCCAATTATTTGGTTTGGAAAGAATCAAATTACCGGGGATAAGATATTTTTAAAGTCAAATATGCAGACAGAAGAGCTTGACTCACTAATTATTAGAGGAAATGTGTTTATGAGCCAAAAAGATTCATTAGTTAATGATAGATTTAATCAAATAAAGGGAGAAAAACTTGATGGATTTTTTAAAGATGGTGCATTAGATAATGTTTACATAGTTAAAAATTCTACTCTCATATACTACATGTACTCAGATGAAGGAGAATTTATAGGAATGAATAATACTCTTGCTAGTTCAATTTTAATTAGATTTAAAGAAAACGAGATATCTGAAGTCTCATTTTATAGAAATCCTGATGGTAATGTTATTTCTGAAAATAAAATTATTTTAAATGAAATGAGACTTCCAGGCTTTATTTGGAGAGAAGATGAAAAACCTGAAACCATTGATGATCTATTTAGTGAATCTGACAAAGAGCTTGAAATTATTAAAATAGAGTAAACCAATATGTTAATTATTTTGTTGAAAATAATTTTATTTAAAAATAATACAGGTTTATGTGATAGCTAACTTAGATAAAAAATAAATTTGAGTAATCTAAGTAGTTCAATTTTAAGGTTCGAGGAAATGTTAAAGACAAATACTATCTTTTATTTTGACTCAACTGAGTTTATTTCAATTTCTCATCACTATATAGATCAAGCTAATTATTCACTAGCTGAAAAATCAATCAGAATGGGGTTGGATCAACATCCAAATAACACTGACCTAATGCTTCTAAATTCTGAGTTACTAATATTTAATTCAAAATATGAAGATGCTTATGAAATATTAAATTATTTAGAGGAAGTTGATCCTGAAAATCGAGAGGTATATCTTCAGAAAGCGACTATTTATTCCAAAAATAATCATAGTGATGAAGCTATTGCTATCTTAAAAAGAGCACTTCTTTTTATAGATGATAAATTAGACATATGGAACATGATTGCTATGGAATTCCTTCTGAACGAAGATTTTGGCTCAGCTATTCCATTTTTTAAAAAATGTCTTGATTATGACAATGAAGACTATCAATCTTTATACAATTTGATTTTTTGTTATGAGAATCTTGACATGATTGAGGAATCAATTGAAGAGCTTAGCTCAGTTCTTGAAAAAAGACCTTATTCAAAAATAGCTTGGCATCAACTTGGTAAAATATATAGCAAACAAGAAAAATTTAAAGAGAGTATATCAGCTTTTGATTTTGCAATCATCTCAGATGATCAATTTGTTTCTGCATATATAGAAAAAGCAAAAATTCTAGAAAAAGTTGGAAGAGTAAATGAAGCCTTAGATAATTTTAAGTTGTCAATAGAACTTAGCGAGCCAAATTCGTATATCTTCTTCAGAATTGCTAAATGCTATGGAAAATTAAATAATAAAAAATTATTTCTCAATTATATCAAAAAAGCTGTCAGAGAAGAACCAGGTAATGAAAAAGCGTGGTTGGTCCTGATTAAATTTTACCTAAGAAATAAAAATTTTAGACAGTCAAAATATCTATGTTCAAAGGCACTTATTAATAATCATAATAGCATTAAGATTCTTGAGCTAAATTCTAAAGTTTATTACAAAGCTGAATGCTATGATGATGCCATTAAATCTTATAATCAAATTCTTAATTTTAAAGATAACATTTCATGGAGAGTATGGAAGGGCTTTATGAAGTGCTTAATTGATGCTAAAAGATGGCCCGAACTACTTAAAGTATCATTAAAAGCAAAAAAATATTTTCCTAACAAAGCATTTATTGATTTTACAATAAGTGGTTGTCTGCTAAAAGATGGAAAATTAAATGAAGCTATTTATTTCTTTCAAAGTGGTAATAAAGTTTGTGATATTCCCAATAAACTAATTGAGTCATTCCCAGAATTTACTAAAAACAGGACTTTACTTGTTTAATTTATTTTTATATCAAGTATGTTAAAAATGAATTTTTTTCTTTTTTTAAAAGGACTTGCCATGGGCGCTGTAAATAAGATACCTGGTGTTTCAGGAGGTACGGTTGCTTTTGTTACAGGTATATATGAAGATTTACTTAACTCAATTAAAAAAATAAATTTTAATGCTTTTAAAATTTTATTTACAAAAGGATTTAATGCATTTTATGAAGAAATAAATGGAAAATTTTTGACCATAGTTTTTTCTGGTGTTATTGCCAGTTTTTTTAGTGTTTCACTTATACTTGATAGTCTTATTGAAAAATATGAATTATATGTTTTTGGATTATTTTTCGGAATGATTGTTGGGTCTTTTTATGTGATTTATTTCCAATTAGAAAGGATTACTTCAAAAAGTTTAATTGGAATAATCATAGGAGTTGTATCTGGACTATTAATTAGTTTTGCTGAAAATTATAATGTTGGAACTTCTGACTTAATAATATTTTTTTCTGGTGTAATAGCTATCTCTGGGATGATATTACCTGGATTATCTGGATCCTATTTATTGTTATTAATGGGGAATTACACATTAATTATGGTTGACTCAGTAAATGCTTTATATTTCACTCTAATTGAATCAGTATCATTTGATTTTACGTTTATTAATGATCCTGAAAGACTATATTTATTAAAAGTCCTAATGTTATTTACACTAGGCTCTATTTTTGGTTTAATTTTTTTATCAAATGTTTTAAGCTCATTACTTAAAAATTTTAAAACAATTACTGTTTCAATTATAGTTGGTTTTATAGCAGGATCATTAATTGGTGTATGGCCTTGGAAAAACGAAGATATGACAGGAAATGTATCATTATTTTTTCCTGATTTTTCAATCGCACAAACTTGGATAACCATTTTTAATATTCTAATTGGTATTTTGTTTGTAGTTTTATTAGAGAGATTAGCTAATAAACATTGAGAAATAAAAAACAATTTGGTTTAATTGGAAGAGATATAGAATATTCATTTTCAAGAAAATACTTTTTAGAAAAATTCAATTCTAATCTTAATCTTTCAGATTATAATTACAGAAATTTTGATATAGAATCTATTGACTTAATCAAAGATTTTATAAATGATAAAGATTTAGGTGGATTAAATGTCACGATTCCTTACAAAATTGAAGTAATTGAATATCTTGATAAAATCTCAGATGAGGCAAAAGAAATTGGAGCAGTTAACACGATATGTTTTGAGAATGGTAAAAAAATAGGATATAATACTGATATATACGGTTTTAGTAAATCATTAAAAGCTAGTTCAATTAATAAGATAGATAATGTGATTATACTAGGAACCGGTGGTGCTTCTAAAACAATTATTTATTTCTGTAAAAAAAATAATATTCCATTTAACATTTTATCAAGAAAGAAGTCTAAAGATTATCTAACATATAAGGAAGTTGACAACAGTTTTTTTAAAGGAAACGTGTTAATTGTGAATTGTACCCCAGTAGGGACACATCCCAAAATTAATGAATGTCCTGACCTCCCCTATAATTTATTAAATAAAGAAAATATCCTATTCGACTTAGTTTATAATCCACCTGAAACACTCTTTATAAAAAAAGGAAAACAGATTGGATGTAAAACTCTTAATGGATATGAAATGTTAAAATTTCAAGCAGAAAAGTCTTGGAATCTGTGGACAAAATCAAACAAATAGGATTGCAATTTTTTTTTGTTAATTTTAGTAAATAAATAAAATCAAACAAAATTAATGAAAGACTCGAATAAGAAATCGGACAAGTCTTCATCGGATTCTATTAGTCCAGTTAAAAGTACAATTCCTGAAATGCCCAAAGATAAAAGAACTAAGGCATATAAGGAGTGGGTGAAGCAATATGGTGATCATAAATTACCTTCAGAAGGGGTAGAAGTATCTTCAAAATCAAATAAAAAAGAAACAAAAAATAATAAGTCCAAAAAAAATAGTCTTTCTGATAAGGTAGATCTTTTTCAACAACAAATAAATTCGGAGGATTGGTTTAATAAGAGGAAAGAAATTGAAGAGTTAAGATCAAATATTAATTCTATAATAAAAAAGGATGAATCTGATGATGGTAATAAGATTAAGTCTCTATTCTTTCAGACATTAAAAATATATTCAAACAAAAAAAGAAAGTATTTTAATGATTTAAATTCAAATCAGAAGGAGAATCTTGTTAAAAGACAAGGTTTAATAGAAAAGATTAAAGATTTAATAGTTGTTGACGAGAATCCTAATAAACTATATTCCAAGTTTAAATTACTTAAAGAAGAATGGCATAATACAGGTCAAGTTCCAATTACAGATAGAAATAATATTTGGGAAACTTACAGACACCATGTTGGTAAATTTTATGATTTTCTTCATCTAAACAGAGATCTTAGAGAGCTTGATTTTAAACATAATTACGAAGAAAAATTGAAAATTATTGAGAGAGCAGAGCAGTTAGATAAAGTTGATGATATAATTAAGGCCTCAAGAGATTTAAATGATTTACACAGATTATGGAAAAATGAGTTAGGTCCAGTTTCAAGAGAATTTAATGATGACCTTTGGTCAAGATTTCAAGCCGCATCTCAAAAAATTCATTTAAAAAGACAAAACTTTCAAAAAGAGATTTCTTCAACTCAGCAAGAAAATTTTGAAAAAAAACAAAATGTAATTAATAGAATGAGAGAGTTAACGTCTAGTTTACCAAAATCTCACTCTGAATGGCAAAATAAAATAAAAGATTTTGAAAAACTAAAAGTTGAATTTCAAAGCATTAAAAATCTGCAAAGAAATAAGAATAAAAAATCTTGGAATGACTTTAGAGTAGCTACAAAAGAATTTAACTCGGAAAAAAATAATTTTTATAAAAATCAAAAAAAGGAGCTTAAGAAAAGTATTGATATCAAAAAATCACTTATAGAAGAAGTCAAGGTAATTATAGAGAGTAATAAAATTTCCGAAAACTCAAAAAGAATTAAGGAAATACAGGAAGAATGGAAAAAAGCTGGCTATCTCCCAAGAAAAATTTCAAATTCTCTTTGGGATGATTTCAAACCCTTATTAAATAAATTTTATGATATACTTAAATCAGGAGCTGTTAATATGGATAAAAATGAGCAGGAAATTTTTGATAAGAAATCTAAATTTATTGAAAAACTTAAATTTTCAAAAAAGAAGTTTACAATAAATGAGCTTAAAGAAGAATTTATGTTATCTATAAGTAATTTTAATGATCTTGGTGAACTTAATTTAAATTCATCAAATACTCTAAATAATAAAATGTTAAGAAAGATTTCTTCTATTATTGATACTCTTGAAATAGAAAAAGATGATTTATTATTTGATTTAGAACTAGAATTATCTAAATCAAATTCTAATGAGATAAATAAAAAGATTCAAACTATAAAAAGAAAGATATCTGATCTTGAGGTTGAATCGAATCAATTTCAAAATAATTTAGAATTCTTCTCTAGTTCAAGTAGTGAGAATCCATTGTTTAAAAATGTTTCAACTAAAATCAACTCAATTGAAAAAAAGATTGAGTTTTGGAGAGATAAGCTTAGGAAAATTGAAAAAGTTTAATCAAGCTTTTTAAAGAAGCTCATTTCATATTTTACTTCAATATCTCCTATTGATATTAAGTTTAGTTCTTCTTTTAGATACTTTATTTTCTTATATGAAAGTTTATCAGTAAATAAAATACCTTGTAAGTGATCATATTCATGTTGAATTACTCTTGCGATTATTCCTGAACATTCCATCTCTTGCAATACAAGGTGTTCATCTAAAAAGTTAATTTTCAAACTACTCTTTCTTACAACATTTTCTGATATGTTTGGTATACTTAGACAACCTTCTGGATAAGTAAAATCCTCACCTTTTTCTTTAACAATTGTTGGGTTGATGAATACTTGTTTCATATTTATTAATTCCTCTTCAAAAAAATTTTCTTCATCCTTAAAAAAAGAGAAATCAGCAACAAAAACTGCTTTAGATACTCCTATTTGTGGAGCTGCAATACCTACCCCTTTTGCATTATACATTGTATCCCATAAGTCTCTAATTAATAATTTCAATTCATTAGTTTGACTTAAATCAATTTTTTCTGTCTTCTTTTTTAAAACAGGATCTCCGTATGCAATTATTGAACGTATCATTTTGTTGTTTTGATAAGATAGGATTCTAAAATCAAAGATGCACTAATTTTATCTATAATTGATTTATCCATTCTAATTTTTTTCTTTGTTTCTAATTGATTTAGAATCTTCTTTGAAATTTTAGATGTAAATCTCTCATCAACTCTATGTATAGTTATATTAGGAAAAGATTTGTTTATTGATTTAATGAATTCAACAATTTCATTTTCTATAAGATGAATATTGCTATTTAATTTAAGAGGCTTGCCTATTATGATTTTTTCAATTTTCTCTTTTTTTGTTAGATCTTTTAAAAAATTCAAAAGATTTATTGTTTCAACGGTCTCCAATGGAAAAGAAATTATTTTTTCATAGTCAGAAATTGATATTCCTGTTCTCTTTTTTCCATAATCAATTCCGATATATTTTGTATGTGGATTATTTAACAAGATTCTAACTTTTTGAAAATATTAATTAAAGATCTTTAGAATTAATTTCAATACTTTTACATGTAAAATTATCAAAAATTGGAGAATGAATTAAAAAATGCTCTGAATACACTGAAATCAGGTGAAACAATTTTATATCCTACGGATACTATTTGGGGTATTGGTTGTGATGCGATGTCTGATAATGCGACAAAAAAAATATTTGAAATAAAGAAAAGAGATTACTCAAAAGGTTTAATTTGTTTAGTTTCAAGTTTTGAAATGGTTCAGGATTACGCAGACATAAGTGAAATAGAGAAACATAGAAATGAATCAAATGAAACTCCAACTACATTTATATTTGAAAACCCAAGGAATATTTCAAGTTATGTCTTAGGTAATAATAATTCTATAGCATTTAGAGTTCCCAATAACAATTTTTGCATAAGATTAATTGAAGCTTTTGGGAGACCTTTGGTCTCTTCATCTGCTAACTTATCTGGAAATTTAATACCCAAAAACTACGATGATATTAGTCCTGAAATCATGAAAAATGTTGGATATATAGTTAAACTCAAAAAATTTAATGATTGTAAAGTATCATCTAGAATTTTAAAATATAGTAATGATGATGGTAGATTCCATCAATTAAGATGAATTCAAATAATATCAACATTTCAAACTATCTTAAATCTGATATTTTTAAGATTATTTCTGAAGCTGCGGATAAACTATCTGTTGAGACATATATTGTGGGTGGTTATGTTAGAGATATGATATTAAAAAGGGATCTAAAAAAGGATATAGATATAATGTGTGTTGGCTCAGGGATAGAATTAGCAAAATATATTCAAGAGAAAATTAATCCAAAAAAGAAAATAAATATTTTCAAAAGATATGGTACTGCAATGATATCTTACAAAGACTATAAAATTGAATTTGTTGGATCAAGAAAAGAGTCTTACTCGAAAGACAGTAGAAACCCTAACACTCAACCTGGGAGCTTTATCGATGACATGTTAAGAAGAGACTTTACAATAAACACACTTGCAATCAAATTAAATAAAGAAAATTTTGGAGAATTGGTTGATACATTTGGAGGTACTGAGGATATTTCTAAAAAGACAATAAAAACTCCTACAGAACCTGACAAAACCTTTTCAGATGATCCATTAAGAATGCTTAGAGCAGTGCGATTTGCCTCGCAGCTTGATTTTGATATTGATGAAAAAACTAAAAAATCAATTCAAGAAAACTCTAATAGACTTGACATACTATCTCCGGAAAGGATATCTGATGAAATAAATAAAATTCTTTTAACAGATAGTCCTTCAATTGGTTTTAAAAATTTAGAAAATTTAAATCTTCTAAAATCTATAATTCCAGAATTAATTGACCTAAAGGGTATTGAAGAAGTTGAAGGTCAGACCCATAAAGATAATTTTTATCATACTCTAGAAGTTGTTGACAATATATCTAAAAACACCGATAACCTGTGGCTTAGATGGGCAGCACTTCTTCATGATATTGGAAAGGCTCCTACTAAGAAATTTGATAAAAAAATTGGTTGGACATTTCATGGTCATGAATATGTTGGTTCAAAGATGGTTAAAAAAATCTTTAAGAGATTGAGCTTGCCATTAAATGAAATTCTTAAGTATGTTCAAAAGATAGTAATGATGAGTTCTAGGCCAATTATAATTTCAGATGATATTGTAACAGACTCAGCTGTAAGAAGGTTAATTTATGATGCAGGCGATTCAATTGAAGACCTACTGACTCTTTGTGAGGCAGATATTACAACAAAAAATCTTAAGAAGTCAATTAAATATCAGAATAATTTTAAGATTGTTAGAAAGAAAATAAAGGATGTAGAGAATAGAGATAATATAAGGAACTTTCAACCTCCTGTTACTGGTGAGATAATAATGAATCATTACAATATTAAGCCTTGCAAAGAAATTGGTTTAATAAAAGAGAAGATAAAGAATGCCATCTTAGATGGTGACATAAAGAATGATTATGGAGAAGCATTCAAATTAATGCTTAAGATTGGTAAATCAATGGGATTAAAAGATGAATAATCTATATAGAAAAACAATAATTTCAATTGTGATAGTATATCTGGTTATTCTTGCTGGTGGAATAGTCAGAATGACTGGAAGTGGAATGGGTTGTCCTGACTGGCCTAAATGTTTTGGGTTTTTAATACCCCCTACTGAAAGATCTCAATTAGAGTGGAAGTCAAACTCTGAATACAATAAGAATCAAATTGTAATTATTGATGAGAAATTATTTTATGCTAATGATAAATTTAAATCAAAAAGTAAATTTGAAATGTCTAATTGGAGTGAGTATACTAAACATGATTATTCAAAATTTAATGTTTATCATACTTGGATTGAATACATAAATAGGCTCATTGGAGCTATCGCTGGATTATCAGTTTTAATTCTCTTTGTTAATTCATTAAAATTTTTAAAAACTAAAAAAATAATTACCGGATTGTCATTCTTAGCCTTGATTGCAATAATTTTTCAAGCTTGGTTAGGTAAGATGGTAGTAGACAGTAATCTTACGGCAAATACTATAACTGTCCATATGTTAATGGCAATTATTCTATTATTTATTTTATTTTCAATTTTAGCAATTTCTAATCCTAGCAAAAAAAGAGTTAAAATTTCAAGAAATATCTCAATATTAGTTTTAATATCAATAGTTCTTCTTCTAATTCAAATAATCACTGGTACTGAAGTTAGAAAATTCATTGATATAAAAATGGAGTTACTCAATTATATTGAAAAGGATAAATGGATTGAGAATATTTCTAGTTCATTTAGTTTTCACAGAAGCTTTTCGTGGGCAATCATAATTGTAAATAGTTTAATCTACTTTTATGCAAGAAAAAGTGGATTAAAATTAAAAATTATTCATATTGTTAATACTTTGATTTTTTTCCAAATATCTTCTGGTATAATCATGTACTATTTTCATTTTCCATTTAGCTCCCAACCTATACACCTTCTTATCTCTACAATGATTATAAGTATTCAGTTTTATTTTTTATTACTATACAAAACTTCAAAAAATGCAATTAAAATTTAGGATAATATTAAACGTTAAGAATGATGTGTTAAGAGATGTAATAGTTGACTCTAGTACTTCACTCATAGAATTTAGTAAAATAATTTCCAGTGAATTTGGATTTGATTCATCTGAGATATCTACATTTCATCATACAGATGAAAATTGGGAACAACTTGAAGAAATTAAAATTTTTAAAATAGATGATCAAGACAAGATCATGGATAATGTTTCGATTTCAAATTTCTTTATTGCTAAAGATGATAAACTTATTTTTATTTATGACTTTTTGAATTATTGGACATTCTTCGTTGAGCTCTACGAAGTTGGGGAATTCAATATTAATGATAAAAAATATTTAACAATAAACTCAATAGGAGAGGTCCCAAAAGAAGCTCCATCTGATATATTCAGCAAAAGTGATGAGACTAATCAAATTGACTTTGATGATAACCTGATTGATTAATGAGTTTCTCACTTACATCAGAATTTAATCCAACTGGAGATCAGCCAAGTGCTATAAAGAGTATAGTTGATTCATTTTCCAATAATCAGAATTATGTTACTCTTCAGGGTGTTACTGGATCTGGAAAAACCTTTACTGTTGCAAATGTTATACAAGAAATAAAAAGACCAACTTTAGTATTAGCTCATAATAAAACATTAGCTGCCCAACTTTACTCAGAGTTTCAAAGCTTTTTCCCTAATAATGCTGTTGAATATTTTGTTTCTTATTATGATTACTATCAACCTGAAGCATATATTCCATCATCAGGTCTTTATATTGAAAAAGATTTATCAATTAATGAACAGATTGAAAAATATAGACTAAGTGCAACTTCTTCTCTACTCTCTGGAAGAGATGATATTATTGTAGTTGCGTCAGTTTCCTGTATATATGGGATTGGCAACCCATCTGAATTTAAAAAGCATGTAATTGAAATAAAGGTTAATCAAGAAATCCAAATTTCTAAATTGTTGTCATTATTTGTAAAAAGTCAATACTCTAGATCTATAAATGAATTAAACAGAGGAAGTTTTTCAGTCAAGGGAGATGTTGTAGATATTTTTCCAAGCTATTCAGATATTTTTTATAGGATTAATTTTTTTGGAGATATAATTGAAAGCATTGAATCAATAGATCCTCTTTCAGGAAATAAGATTGAAGATTTTAGTAGCTTAAGAGTTTTTCCGGCAATGATTTTTGTTACATCTGAATCTAGTATTAAATCTGCAATAAATAATATTGAATTTGATCTTGAAGAGCAGATAAAGTATTTTGATGAAATTGAAAAAAATCTTGAAGCAAAACGAATAAAAGAGAGAACAGAATTTGATCTTGAAATGATAAAAGAACTTGGATATTGTTCTGGAATTGAAAACTATTCAAGATACTTGGATGGAAGAAATCCTGGTACAAGACCTTTCTGTTTATTGGACTATTTCCCAGATGATTACCTTATGGTTATTGATGAGAGTCATGTAACAATTCCTCAAGTTCATGCTATGTATGGGGGAGACAGAAGTAGAAAAGAGAATTTAGTTGAATATGGTTTTCGATTGCCAGCTGCGCTTGATAATAGACCTTTAAAATTTGAAGAATTTGAAAACCTCCAGAATAATGTATTATATGTTAGTGCGACACCCGCAGATTATGAGCTTAAAAAATCAGAAGGTGTGTTCGTAGAACAAATTATCAGACCTACTGGTGTATTAGATCCAGTTATAGAAGTTCGAGGGTCTGAGAATCAAATTGATGACTTAATTGAAGAGATTCTCAAAAGGGTTGAACAAGATGAAAGAGTTTTAGTGACTACTTTGACTAAGAGAATGGCTGAGGAGCTGACAAAGTACCTTCATAAATCCAAGATTAGGGCTAATTATGTTCATAGCGATATTGATACTCTTGAAAGAGTTGAGATAATGCAAAATTTAAGAAAAGGGATATTTGATGTTCTTGTTGGTGTTAATTTATTAAGAGAGGGTCTTGATTTACCTGAGGTATCATTAGTTGCAATCTTGGATGCTGATAAAGAAGGATTCCTTAGAAGTCATAGATCTTTAATCCAGACAGTTGGAAGAGCGGCTAGGAACATCAATGGAAAATCTATAATGTATGCTGATATCATTACTGAGAGTATGAAAAAAACAATTAAGGAGACTGAATATAGAAGGAGAAAACAGGAGGATTTCAATACAGAGAATAATATTGTTCCAAAACAAATGGAAAAATCATTCACGAACTCTTTTGAAGAATCAAAAGTGAGTGTCAGTAATAATTACGAAGACTTTAAAGAGGAGATTAAGAGCTATCATAACAGGAATCAAATTGAAACTAAAATTAAACAGTTAAGGAAAGAGATGGAAAGTGTTGCTAAAAAACTTGACTTTTTAAAAGCTGCTGATCTTAGAGATAAAATTGAATATCTTAAGAAAAAGATCAAATAAAAAAGGTGCACAATTGTGCACCTTAATTATAGATTATTAACCTTAATTTAGCTTATATCAATTACCCTATTTGGTTTTGTTATGCTATCTTTTCTTTTTGGTAACTTAATCTTTAAAATTCCATTTTTATAATTTGCTTTGATCTTATCAAGTTCTACTGATTCTGGAACCCTGAATGATCTCTGAAAAGAAGAATAATTAAATTCATTTAATCTTGTTCTTTCATTTTGATCATAATTTGAGTTATCTGATGAAATCACTAAAATTTTATCATTTAATTCGATTGTAAAATCATCTTTCTTCATTCCTGGCACAGCAAGATCTATTTCAAAAGAATCATTATTTTCAACTGAATTAACTGATGGAACAGAATGTCTTCTGTTAAAGAAGTTCATTCCTAAATCATCATTAAAAAATTCATTTATTAATGATGGAAACACATTGTTGTTGTTATATTTTACTATTCTCATAATTATTTTTTTTATTAAACATTGAATATTAAATTCAACAGATAATAGTCAAATAGAATACCAAATAAAAATATATGACAAATTGACGTTAAAAAATAAAGAAAGATGACTATCTGTCAGTTTATGGCAGCTTGAACCTTTGTAGCAGCCTCATCAAAGGCAGTAGCAGAAAGAACATTTAACCCAGAGCTATCAATTATTTCTTTAGCCTTATCTGAATTAGTTCCCTGAAGCCTAACAATAATTGGCACATTAAAATTATCTAAATTCTTGTAAGCAGAAACAATGCCCTCTGCTACCCTATCACATCTAACTATTCCACCAAATATATTTACCAAGATAGCCTTCACATTTGAATCTTGAAGTATTAGCCTAAATGCTTTTTCAACTCTTTTTGAATCCGCAGTTCCACCAACATCAAGAAAGTTTGCTGGCTCTCCTCCAGCTAGTTTAATAAGATCCATGGTAGCCATTGCTAGTCCAGCACCATTAACCATACACCCAACATTTCCATCTAAATCAACATAGCTTAAACCATTTTCTCTTGCTTCAACTTCAACTGGATTCTCTTCATTTAAATCTCTTAGGGACTCATAATCTTTATGTCTAAAAAGTGCATTCTCATCAATTGTAACTTTTGAATCTACAGCAATTATTTTATCATCAGAGGCCTTTAGCACAGGATTTATTTCAAATAACGAAGCATCTGAGTTTACATATGCATTATAAAGATTTGCAACAAATTTTGACATATTTTTAAGAGCCAAACCCTTTAAACCTAAATTAAATGCAATTTTTCTTGATTGAAATGGCAGGATCCCGGTTCCAGGATCAATTTCCTCATTAAAAATCAACTCAGGAGTATTTTCAGCGACAGCCTCAATATCAACACCTCCTTCAGTTGAATAGACTATCATATTTTTAGATGATGCTCTATTTAGTAGAACCGATATATAGAATTCTTTTCTATCAAACTCTCCTTCATAATATACATCCTCTGCAATAAGCACTTTTCTGACAAGCTTTCCATCCTTTGATGTTTGGGGAGTGACAAGGTTCATTCCAATGATATCTGATGAAATTCTCTTAACTTCTTCTAAACTCTTTGCAATTTTTACACCACCTCCTTTTCCTCTTCCACCTGCATGTATTTGAGCCTTTAC
>CABYMF010000015.1 GCA_902519955.1 uncultured Bacteroidota bacterium
AGTGTTAGAATTGACACTATAGATGCATCAAATTCTAAAAAATCCTCTTTATTTGAAATGGCTAGTGTAAAAACCATTGATGTAAATGATACTGATGGAAATAATATTCCTCATAATTTATATTATATATTAGTTCAACAAGGTTCTAAGAATAGTCCTGAAGTTTCAGACTCTGTTTATGTCACCTATGAGGGGTCGCTAATTGATGGATATGTTTTTGATGAGCGCAAATTTCCAATATGGCTTGATCTCCCTAACACAATATCAGGCTTTAGAGAAGGTATAACTGAATTAAAATCTGGTAACTATTTTGTGAATAAGAATGGAACTATTACCTACGATTCATATGGTGTTGGTATTTTCTTTTTACCATCTGGAATTGGTTACTTTGAAAATAGTGCTTTAGGTATCCCTGGATATTCCCCTTTAATTTTTACAATTAAATTAATGACGCATACCCCAACTGACCATGATAATGATGGTATATTATCTATATATGAGGATATTGATGGAAACGGTGATCCTTTTGGGGATGATACAGATGGAGACAGACTATGGAACATGTACGATGTCGACGATGACGGAGATGGGATACTAACTGTAAATGAATTAGATAAGAATAATGATGGAATTGTTGATGATATAAATAATGATGGTACTCCGGACTACTTAGACCCTAATAATTAGTTCTTCTTTTTATTAAATAAATTATAGGGAATATCATATGATATATTTAATGAGAGCTTATTTGTTGTTAAATCAACATTAGCCTCATTAAGATCAACTCCGTTAGCATTTACAATAAGAACTTCGTTACTGTTTAAACCTCTTTCATATCTTAATCCCAAACTTATAGACCTAACCTTCACTCTTGCACCTAATAATATGCTTAGGGTGTATTTATCATTTATATCCTCTAAATCAAAATTACTTGAGCTTGAAAGGCTATATTTAAAAGTAGGACCAGCAAACAAACTTATTGGTCCAAAAACTTTATATCCAAATATTATTGGAACTTGGATATCAGTCGATTTAAACGAGTGCTCAGCAATATTAATAGATTGGTTTAATATTGAACTCCCATTAGACTGATTTGAATAAGCAGAAGCATTCTTTGATTTAGAAAAAATTAGATTTAATTCAGGTCTTATGTAGAATGTGATTAAGTCAATCTCAGTAAAAACTCCAATTTGAAAACCTGTAGAATTCTTAATATCTATATTATAATTATCAATTTTGTTATCTATGTTTTTTATAGACCCAAAATTATCATCATTTAAACCAAAATTTATACCTAAGTTACCTTGAGCCAAAACTGAACTTGTTATAAAATAAAATAAAATAAAAGCTCTTATTTTCATTTTCTTTTTAAGACTTTTAAGGCCGCATCAAAAATTGAAATACTATTAAGTCCATATTTATCCATGAGTTCAAATGGACTACCGGATTCACCAAATGTATCGTTAGTCCCAACAAACTCTTGCGGGAAGGGAGCTTTAGTTGTTAGAAGTCTTGAGATACTTTCGCCTAATCCACCATAGATATTATGTTCTTCAGCTGAAACTATACATTTAGTTTTATTTACTGATTTTAATATAATTTCTTCATCAAGTGGCTTTATTGTATGAATATTAATAACTTCTGCATTAATCCCTTTATCATGTAATTTTTTGGATGCTTGAATTGCCTCCCATACAAGATGTCCAGTTGCGACTATAGTCACATCTATACCTTCATTTAATAAGATACCCTTTCCAATTTGAAAATCTTTAGATGGATTTGTAAAATTAGTAACTTTAGGTCTACCAAATCTTAAGTATACAGGACCGTCAAAGTCACATATTTTTAAAGTTGCAGATTTTGTTTGATTAAAATCACAAGTGTTAATAACAGTCATTCCTGGTAACATTTTCATGAGCCCAATGTCCTCTAATATCTGATGAGTTGCTCCATCTTCTCCTAATGTGATACCAGCATGAGAAGCACATATTTTGACATTTTTATTTGAATATGCAATTGATTGCCTAATTTGGTCATATACTCTGCCAGTTGAAAAATTTGCAAAAGTACCGGTAAAAGGAATCTTACCTCCAGTAGCCAGTCCTGCGGCAAGACCCATCATATTTGCTTCTGCTATACCTACTTGAAAAAATCTTTCTGGATTTTCATTTGCAAAAGTATTCATCTTCAGCGAGCCTGTCAAATCAGCACAGAGTGCTACAACATCACTATTATTTCTTCCAAGTTCTGCAAGACCTTCACCAAAACCAGATCTTGTATCCTTATCACCTTGATTAATAAATTTTTTCATATTAATAGTCTCCTAAAGTTTCAGGATTTTGATTAAGAGCGTTATTTAGTTGTTCATCATTCGGAGCTATTCCATGCCATTTGTGGGTATGCATCATAAAGTCTACACCATTTCCCATAATTGTCTTCATTAGTATAGCAATTGGTTTTCCTTTCAAGGTATTTTTTTTTGCTTCACTTAGTACCTCATAAACTTCATTTAAGGAGTTCCCATTTTCAATTTCAAGAACTTTCCAATCAAATGATTCAAGCTTCCCTTTAAGGTTTCCAATATCTAACACATCTTTTGTTGAACCATCAATTTGTTGACCGTTGTAATCAACAGTGACAATTATATTATCAATATTCTTAGCAGAAGCAAACATAAATGCTTCCCAATTTTGACCTTCTTGAAGCTCTCCGTCACCTGTTAAAACAAAAACAAGAGATCGGTCATTATTTAATTTTTTCGATAGAGCAATTCCAAGTCCAACTGATAGTCCTTGTCCGAGGGAACCAGATGAAATATTAACACCTGGTAAATTATCATGATTTGTAGGGTGGCCTTGAAGTCTTGAGTTAATTTTTCTAAAAGTGTCTAACTCTTTTATATCAAAATATCCCGCTCTAGCAAGAGTACTGTAGTAAACAGGCGAAATGTGTCCATTAGATAGAATGAACATGTCACTTGAGTCATTAAAATCATCATGTTCCATAATTTTATTATAAAGTGTGACAAAGAACTCTACACATCCTAATGACCCACCTGGATGTCCTGAGTTTACAGAATGAACCATTCTTAGAATATCTCTTCTAACTTGCAAAACTAAATTGCTTAGCTCTTTATCCATCTTTCGTAAATTTATAATTAAAGTATCAGTATCAAAATTCTTTTAGTCATAAATTATATTTAAATAATCAACAATCTAATTATTGTGTTAATTACTTTACTAAATTTGATTGAATGAAGATTATAGATAAGTATATAATTAGGAAATATTTAAGTACTTTTTTTATAATGTTTGGTCTCTTTATTCCCATTGGAATAATGGTTGACTTTGCTGAAAAAGTAGACAAATTTAGAGAAAAAGAAATTCCAATAGATTTAATTTTTAACTATTATGTTGACTTCATTTGGTACTTTGGGAACCAGCTTTATCCTGTATTTCTTTTCTTAGCTGTTATTTTTTTTACATCTAGGTTGGCTGAAAATAGTGAGATAACAGCAATTCTGTCATCAGGAATGTCTTTTCAAAGGTTAGCAAGGCCATATTTTGTATCTGCTTTAATAATAGTTTTTTTTGCACTTGTAGCAGGAATGTTTATTGTTCCAAACTCTAATCAAAACTTTAACGATTTTAATTCAAACTATATAAAGTCTGAGAATACAAGAAACACTTCAAGATTATTTAAACAAATTAATGATTCTGAATATATATACGTTAGTAGTTATGATCCTTCAAGAAAGAGAGGCTTAAACTTTACTCTAGAAAAATTTGATGAAAACCAATTAAAATATAAAATATCAGCAACTACTATTCGATGGGATGATTCCATATTTAGACTTACTAACTACGTAAAAAGATCTATCAATGAGGATATAGAGTTAATTGATAAACAGACTAGAAAAGACACAGTTTTAGACTTTAACATAAATGACCTTGCTCCTTTAAACTATGTTGCTGAAACATTAAATTTTTTTGAGTTAAATGATTTAATTAGGTATGAAAAAAGAGCTGGCTCACCTCTAATAAACTCTCATTTATTAGTTAGACACAAAAGATACACAAATCCATTATCATGTTTCATTTTAACACTAATTGCAATATCTGTCTCATCTTTTAAAAAGCGAGGTGGTACTGGAACTAATCTTGCTATTGGTGTATCTTTAGGATTTTTACTAATATTCTTAGATAAAATACTAAGCGTGCTTGTTATTAAATCAAATTTTTCTCCTGCAATTGCATCATGGGGAATACTTTTGTTTTTTTTTATAATTGCTATGTTTTTATTAAATAAGGCAATTAGATAGATTATATAATTAAACTATATTTACAAAAATTTTATATATGGAGTTTTTAGAATTTGAACTTCCAGTTAAAGAAATTTTAGATCAAATTGAAAAATGTAAGTCAATAAAAGATGAGTCTGATGTTGATGTTACCAAAACATATAACCTACTTCAAAAAAAACTTGTTGAAACTAAAAGGGATATTTATAGTAATCTTTCAGCTTGGCAAAAAGTTCAATTATCTAGACACCCAAACAGACCATACACATTAGATTACATTAATAATATTTGTGGTGAATCATTTCTAGAGTTACACGGAGACAGAAATATTGCTGATGATAAAGCGATGATTGCTGGATTAGGCAAAATTCATAATCAATCATATATGTTAATTGGAACACAAAAAGGTTATAATACCAAAACAAGACAATACAGAAATTTTGGTATGGCTAATCCAGAGGGATACAGAAAAGCTCTCAGATTAATGAAACAAGCTGAAAAATTTAATATTCCAATTATTACTTTAATAGATACTCCAGGTGCATTTCCAGGACTTGAAGCTGAAGAAAGAGGCCAAGGTGAAGCAATAGCTAGAAATATTTATGAAATGATGAATATTAGTGTTCCAATTATTTCAATTGTAATTGGTGAAGGAGCATCTGGTGGTGCTCTGGGTATAGGTGTAGGAGACAGAATTTTAATGTTAGAGAACACCTGGTATTCAGTTATATCACCTGAATCTTGTTCTTCTATATTATGGAGAAGCTGGGAACATAAAGAAGAAGCCGCAGAAGCATTAAAGTTGACTGCAAGTGATATGTTAGAAAATAAACTAATTGATAAAATTATTTCAGAACCATTAGGTGGTGCCCACTTTGATCCAGAAGAAACATATAAATCAGTTACAGAGAATATTTTATATTACACTAAGAGGCTTAAGTCTCTATCAAAAAAAAATATGATTAAATTAAGAAGGAAAAAATTTACTAAAATAGGAAACTTTAGACCATAATTTTGGTATTAACAAGTTTATACAGTTATTAACATTTTATTTGTTTAAATTTTTTTGAATTTCATCTTAAGTTTATGATTTTAAAAATTTCATTTTCCATACATTTACTACATGGATAAAACAAATCCTTTAAAGATTTATCAAAATGAGAATACATCAATTGTTAGTCTTTCTGACGGAAAGGTTCCTCCTCAAGCTTTAGATTTAGAGGAGGCAGTAATCGGTGCAATGTTGATAGATGAAAAAGGTGTAAATGAAATCATTGAAATTTTATCTCCTGAAGTTTTCTATAAAAGATCACATCAACTAATATATGAGTCTATCGAAAGATTATTTAGAGAATCTGAGCCTATTGATTTATTAACTGTATCAGCTGATCTAAAAAAGAATAAAAATTTTGAAGCTATAGGAGGAGATTATTATTTAATTAATCTTTCTCAGAAAGTTTCATCATCTGCTCATATAGAGTTCCATTCAAGAATCATTCTTCAAAAATATATTCAAAGAAAATTAATTACAATTTCAAATGAAATTATTCAAAAATCTTATAATGAAAGTACTGATGTAATTGATCTGTTAGATGAAGCTGAATCAAAATTATATGATGTTGCTCAAGGTAATATTAGAGGGACAAGTGAAACTGCTCAAACTCTTGTAAAAAAAGCAAAAGATAGAATAGAAGAAATTGGTAATAAAGAAGGAGCATTAAGTGGTGTTTCTACTGGTTTTGAAAAACTTGACACACTAACTTCCGGATGGCAACCTAGTGATCTTGTTATAATTGCTGCAAGGCCAGGTATGGGAAAGACCGCCCTGGCACTATCAATGGCAAGAAATATATCTGTTAAACAAAATATTCCAGTTGCATTTTTTTCTTTGGAGATGTCATCTGTTCAGCTAATAACTAGATTAATTTCATCTGAGACAGGTCTTGTTTCAGATAAACTTAGAACTGGTAAACTAGCAGAGCATGAATGGCAACAACTTAATATAAAAGTTTCAGATCTTGAATCAGCACCTCTCTATATAGATGATAGTCCTTCACTAACTATCTTTGAACTAAGAGCTAAAGCACGAAGACTTGCTTCATCACATGGGATTAAATTAATTATAATTGATTACTTACAATTAATGAATATTGGTTCTTCTAACAAAGCAGGAAACAGAGAACAAGAGATTTCAACAATATCAAGAAACTTAAAAGCTCTAGCAAAAGAATTGGATATACCTGTAATTGCTTTGTCACAACTTTCAAGAGCTGTTGAGACAAGGGGTGGTACTAAAAGACCAATTCTTTCTGATCTTAGAGAATCTGGAGCAATTGAGCAAGATGCGGATATAGTTTCGTTTTTATATAGACCTGAATATTATGGAATCAATGAATGGGATGATGAAATGAAGACTCCTTCTGAGGGTCAAGGTGAATTTATTGTAGCTAAACACAGAAACGGAGCTTTAGACTCAATCAAACTAAAGTTTATAGCTAATCTTGGAAAGTTTGAAGATTTGGGTGGATTTGAATCTCCTTTTGAATTTCAATCAAAACTTAATACCGATAATAAATTAAGTGACTTTAGTGAACCATCAAATAAAGATGATGATGATATACCATTCTAAATAAAACATTGATTGAAAATTTTAAGCACAAAAAAAGCCCGTTAAGGGCTTTTTTGTATTGTAATAGGGAGCTTAAGAAATAACTTTAACGTTAATAGCATTTAAACCTTTATTACCTTCTTTTAATTCAAATTCTACTTTATCTCCCTCTGTAATCCTGTCAATAAGACCTGAAACATGAACGAAATGTTCTGTATCCGAATCATCTTCTTTAATAAAACCATAACCTTTGGTCTCGTTGAAGAATTTTACTAATCCTGTACTCATATAATGTATTTAATAATTTTAGCGAAAATACTCTAATATTTTAATAAATCAATTGAATTTGCAATTAATTAACGTTTTAATAAATAAGACTTGAGAAATTCATTGATGTCACCATTTAGAATATTTTCTGTATTTCCAGACTCAAAACCAGTCCTAACATCTTTGATAATTTTGTATGGATGAAGAACGTAGTTCCTTATTTGTGATCCCCATTCAATCTTCTTTTTTGAATCTTCAATTTTCTTTTTCTCTTTGTTGTTTTTCTGAATCTCAATCTCATAAAGTTGAGATTTTAATAACATTAAAGCTTTTTCTTTATTATCTAATTGTGATCTTGTTTCTGAGTTCTCTACTGTAATTCCAGTTGGCTTATGTTTTAGTCTAACAGCCGTCTCCAATTTGTTTACACTTTGACCTCCGGCTCCTCCAGATCTCATTGTTTCCCATTCAAGATCTGATGGTGCAATATTAATCTCAATAGTATCATCAACAAGGGGATAGACATAAACAGACGCAAAGGATGTGTGCCTTTTAGCATTACTATCAAAAGGAGAAATTCTAACAAGACGATGAACTCCGTTTTCCCCTTTAAGCCAACCAAATGCATAATCACCATCAATTTGAATAGTAGCAGTTTTAATACCAGCAACATCGCCAGATTGATTATTTAGCTCTTTAATCTTAAAGTTGTTTTTTTCACTCCACATTAAATACATCCTTAAAAGCATTTCAGCCCAATCGCAAGATTCTGTACCTCCAGCCCCGGCAGTAATTTGAATTATTGCACTCATAGAATCTTCCTTTTTGTTTAACATCATTTTAAACTCAAGATCTTCCAATGTTTTAATTAGCTCTGAATAAGAAACGTTTATCTCATCTTCAGTTACTTCTTTATTAGAAAGAAAATCACTAAGTACAATTATATCATCATATTTAGAATATAAATTTTGAAAATCTACTAACTGTTTTTTAATGAACTGTGTTTTTTTTACAGTTTTTTTTGCAGCCTTTGGATCTGACCAGAAATTTGACTTGGAGGCTTGTTTTTCTAAATCTTGAAGTTCTTTTTCTTTTGACTCAACGTCAAAGATACCCCCTTAACGTATCGATACGTTTCTTAGTTGCTTTAATATTTTCTTTGGAAAACATCATCCAATTTAATTATATGGATTCAAAAAAAAAAATTATATTTCTAAAAATATAAGTCATGAAAAATATTCTTTTATTTCTATTAATGATCCCAACATTTTCTTCCTCTCAAGTTATTGATTTTCAAGGTTTTATGAATTTTACCTATAATAATGATTCGGGTAAAATAATCTTAAATATCGAAAAGTTAGATAAAGAGTTTTTATATATAAATTCTTTAAGCAGAGGTATTGGTAATAATGATTTGGGACTTGACAGAGGACAATTAGGTAACTCACGAATTGTCTACTTTACTAAAAGAGGTAACAAAATATTGTTAATTCAACCAAATAAGCGATATGTGTCAAATTCATCTAATCCTCTTGAAAATAAAGCTGTTGAGGAAGCATTTGCCAGATCAGTTTTATTTGGATTTGAAATAATAGAAGAAATTAATAACTCGTACAGAGTTGATTTAACACCTTTTTTAATTAATGACGCTCATGGCGTAACTTCTAGGTTAAGATATTCTAATTCAGGAACTTATTCTTTAAATAAATCAATGTCTGCTTTAGATTTAAACAGAACAAAAGCTTTTCCTAAAAATATTGAGTTTGATGTACTACTCACATTTACAGGTTCTCCTTCCGGTAATTTAGTTCGAAGTGTTACTCCTACACCATCAAATTTAACAGTTAATCAACATCATTCTTTCGTTGAACTTCCAGATGACAAATATCAAAAGAGAAAATTTGATCCAAGGAGTGGAAGTAATCCATTTATTGTATATGACTACTCTACACCTATTGATGAAAAACTTGAGCAAAGATTTATTGTAAGACACAGACTCAATAAAAAGTTCCCAGACAAAAAATTAAGTGAGCCTGTAGAGCCAATTATATACTACATTGATAATGGAACTCCTGAGCCAATAAAAACTGCTTTGATAGAAGGAGGAAACTGGTGGAATGAAGCTTTTGAAAGTGCAGGTTATAAAGATGCTTTTAGAATAGAAGTATTACCTAAAGATGCAGACCCAATGGATGTCAGATATAATTTAATACAATGGATACACAGGTCTACAAGAGGTTGGAGTTATGGAGCAAGTGTTATTGATCCAAGAACCGGTGAAATAATTAAAGGTCAGGTTAGCTTAGGAAGTTTAAGAGTGAGACAAGACTATATGATATTAAGTGGCTTAATTGATAATCCCCTTACACCTGAGAATAAGAGTTTAATTAAGGAAACAGCTCTTGATAGAATTAGACAGCTTTCTGCTCATGAAATAGGTCATACCCTAGGTTTTGCGCATAATTATATATCTAGTGCAAATAGTAGATCCTCAGTAATGGATTACCCTCATCCTAAGATTGATCTTATAGATGGTGCAATAAATATTAATGATGCTTATTCAAAAGATATTGGTCCTTGGGATATAATTAGTGTAAAGTATGCATATTCAGATTTGTCAAATCAACAAGATGAAAGTAAAGAACTAAATAAAATCTTAGAGGATGCAATTAAAGATGGTTTTTATTTCTTGAGTGATTCTGACTCTAGACCAGTCGGTAGCGCAAACCCATACTCACACTTATGGGATAATGGCTCTATGCCATTCGAAGAACTTGAGAAATTACTAGAGATTAGAAAAATAGCATTAAATAATTTAGATCTTGAAAATATTAATTATGGAGAGTCATATGATAGGATTGAAGATATTTTAGTTCCAATCTATATGTTACATAGATATCAAATTGAGGCAACAGCAAAAGCAATTGGTGGGCTTGACTACCTATATTTTGTTAAGGATAATAACAATCATGAAGTTAAGTTTATCGATAAAGATTTACAAAAAAAATCTTTAAAATCACTTCTTAATGTATTGTCTCCAGAAAATCTAATATTACCAAACCACCTAATTAAAATATTAACTCCAAGATCATTTCGTAACCCTAGAACAAGAGAAAACTTTATCTCCAAAACAGGAGTTACATTTGACTATATTAATGCTTCGAGCTCTGTGATTAATCATACTATGACATTTCTTTTGAATCCTGAGAGAATTAATAGAATCAACCAACAAAACATGTTTAACGAGGATATCCTTACTCTAGATGAGTACCTCAAAACAATTGGTGGATCTATTTTTAGAAATAAAAAAATGAATTTATATGAAGAATCTATAAATAATAATACTTCATCACTATTTTTAGATCACCTATTTCAAGCATTTAATGACAATAAGACAGATGATTTATCTAAATCTATAATTTTATCGAATATTAAGTTGTTATCAAGAAAATTTAAATCTGAATCATCTGTATACAATGATTTTCTAGTTAATAAAATCCAGGGGTTCATTAATAATCCTGAAAAATATATATCATTTAGCAAAACTAAGATTCCTGACGGTTCTCCTATTGGAAATTTTTCATGTGATTACTAGTTTTTTTCTTTAAATTTGCACTTTATTCTTTTGATCTGATGCCACAAGACAATAAAGCTTACAATAATATTTTAGAACTTATCGGTAATACACCTCTAATTAAATTAAACAATATTACAAACGGTTTACCAGGAAAATATTATACAAAATATGAAGGATACAACCCAGGTCATTCAAATAAGGATAGAATAGCTCTTCACATTCTGAATCAAGCAGAAAAGAAAAAAATATTGAAGAAAGGTAATACAATAATTGAGACTACCTCAGGTAATACAGGCTTTAGTTTAGCCATGGTTTCCATTCTAAAAGGATATAAATGTATTCTAGCTGTTAGTTCAAAGGCATCAAAGGATAAAATAAATATGATGATGTGTTTAGGTGCAGATATCTATGTATGTCCATCAAATGTTCCATCGGATGATCCTAGATCATATTATGAAGTAGCAAAGAGGTTAAATAATGAAATAAAAGACTCTGTATATATTAATCAATACTTCAATGAATTAAACATTGAGGCTCATTATGAAACAACAGGTCCTGAAATTTGGAATCAAACAAATGGTAAAATAACTCATTTAATTGCTTGTAGTGGAACAGGAGGTACTATTTCAGGTATTGGTAGATATTTAAAGGAACAAAATAAAAATATAAGAATAATTGGAGTTGATGCATATGGCTCAATTTTAAAAAAATATCATGAAACAGGGGAGATTGATAAGAATGAGATATATTCCTACAGAATAGAGGGGCTTGGTAAAAATATAGTTCCATCTGCTACTGATTTCAAAATTATTGATAAGTTTGTTAAAGTCACAGATTCAGATAGTGCTCATATGTCTAGAGAAATTACTTTAAAAGAAGGTTTATTTGTTGGATACACATCAGGAGCTGCCTTTCAGGCAGTAAATATTCTAAATAATGAAAATGAATTTAAAAAAGATAGTCATGTTGTTATAGTCTTTCCTGATCATGGATCAAGATATTTGTCCAAAATCTACTCAGATGAGTGGATGAATAATCAAGGATTTTATGATAGAAGTTTCTATCAACCGAAAAAGAAAACAATTAATTACATATAAGATTATGCAAGATTTATTTGATAAAATATATAAAAACAAGGGTCCTTTAGGAAAATGGGCTTCAATAGCTGAGGGATATTTTGCCTTCCCGAAATTAGAAGGCCCTATATCAAATCGAATGAAATTTAATGGTAAAGAAGTTATTACATGGAGTGTAAATGATTATTTAGGACTTGCTAATCATCCTGAGGTAAGAAAAGTTGATGCTGATGCAGCAAAAGAATATGGGAGTGCTTATCCAATGGGTGCAAGATTAATGTCAGGTCATACAAAGTTTCATGAAAAGTTAGAGTCTGAACTAGCAAAATTTACCTCTAAACAGGCTGCCTATCTTCTTAATTTTGGTTATCAAGGAATACTTTCAACGATTGATTCATTAGTGTCTAAAAATGATATTATAGTCTATGACATCGACGCTCATGCCTGTATTGTTGATGGAGTTAGACTACATCTAGGTAAAAGATTTACATATCAACACAACGACATGAAAAGTCTTGAAAAGAATCTTAAACGTGCAACAAAAATGGCAGAGCAAACAGGAGGAGGAATTTTAGTTATTTCTGAAGGAGTTTTTGGGATGAGAGGTGAACAAGGAAAACTTAAAGAAATAGTTCAATTAAAGAAAAAATTTCAGTTTAGATTATTAGTTGATGATGCACATGGTTTTGGAACACTTGGAAAGACTGGTGCGGGTGCTGGTGAAGAACAAGGTGTGCAAGATCAAATCGATGTATATTTTGCAACCTTTGCAAAGTCAATGGCATCTACTGGAGCTTTCATCTCTGGAGACAAAGAGATAATAGGTTTTCTCAGATATAATATGAGATCACAGATGTTTGCAAAATCCTTGCAAATTCAATTAGTTATAGGGGCTTTAAAACGTTTAGAACTTCTTCAAACCAAACCTGAATTAAAAGATAAATTATGGGAAAATGTTAATATGCTTCAATCTGGTTTGAAAAATAGGGGCTTTGACATAGGATCAACTCAAAGTAGTGTAACTCCTGTTTATTTAGAAGGTAGTATTCCAGAGGCTATGGCATTAGTTAGAGATTTAAGAGAAAACTATCAAATCTTTTGTTCTATTGTTGTATATCCTGTAATTCCCAAAGGATTAATTCTACTTAGATTAATCCCAACTTCTTCTCACAATGAAGATGATATTAATGAAACACTTGATGCATTTGCATCCATTAGGGAAAAATTAAAGAATGGAGTCTATAAAATTGCTTCTAAAGAGTTAGCAAAGGGTTAAGTTACTCATTCAACATCACTGGCATTACTAACATCGTAATAGATTCCTTAGAACCCATCTTATCATCAACTGGTCTAATTATTCCTGCTCTATTTGGATGAGACATTGATAAGGTTACAGTTTCTGAATCTAAATTATTAAGCATTTCTATCAAAAATTTTGAATTGAAACCAATCTGCATGTCATCACCTGAATATTGGCATTCAAGATTTTCGTCAGCCTTATTACTAAAGTCAAAATCCTCAGCAGAAATATTTAAAAGTGATCCTGCAATCTTAAGCCTAATTTGATTAGTTGTTTTATTTGAAAATATACTAACCCTTCTTACAGAATTTAAAAAGAGTTGTCTATCAATAGTTAAAACATTAGGATTATCTTTTGGAATAACAGCTTCATAATTTGGAAATTTACCATCAATTAGTCGACATGTAATAGAAGATTTACCAAAGGTAAATTTCGCATTCGAATCATTATGTTGAATAGTCAGGTCTGAGTCATCTGCTTGAAGAATCCCTTTTAGAATTTGCAAAGGCTTCTTTGGCATAATAAATTCAGACACATTATTTGCAGTATATTCTGAAGTTTCAAATTTAACTAGCTTATGGGCGTCAGTTGCAACAAACTTAAGAGATTCACTGTTAAATTGAAAAAAAACTCCACTCATAACCGGCCTCAGATCATCAGTTCCAGATGCAAATATTGTAGAGTTTATAGCATTACCTAAGTAGGCACTATTTAATACCGTTTCATGAGCATCAAGTATTTCAACTTGTTTGGGAAACTCACCACCCTCAAGGTAAGCTAATGAATATTTACCATTACTTGCACTTATTTCAATTGTATTATTATCAGTCTTTATAAATGTTAAAGGTTGTTCTGAAAATGTTTTAAGAATATCAGTTAATAGTTTAGCTGATATTGCAATTTTATCATTAGAAGTTGATTCAATATCAATTTCACTAGTCATTGTAGATTCAAGGTCAGATGAGCTTATTGTAAGTTTATTATTATCAATTTCAAATAGAAAATTATCAAGAATTGGAATGGTGTTTGTTGAATTTATAACTCCACTTAAAATTTGAAGTTCTTTGTATAAACTAGAGGATGAAACAATGAATTTCATATGTTTTTATTCAAATATATTTAAATGAAACAAGATTTCTTACTATTAATTATAAAAGTTATCTACTAGATACAAACACTAAAAATATACACTAACTGCATCTCTGTAATTGAGTCCAAAAAGAGTACTTGCGCTCCCGACTGTTTGTGGATTACTTCTATACACACTTAGCTGTAAATATCCTAAATTATTAAATATTGCAATTTTCTTTCCATCTTCCTCTCTATCTTTTTTTTCAAGATTAAAGTCTATTGCATCTGAGTAGTTTTTATGAATCTTTGAAAACTTAACATTCCTTGCATTAATTGAAAACGGTCTAGTCTTAGATATTTCCTTAAATAATTTTTCTGTAATATTTGTTACTACATTTCCATAATTGTCAATATATATAACACTGCCTATTATTTGATTCATTTCCTTATTTATTACAGGTCTTAAATTTGTAATCTCTTTAATTGTATCTATTTCAGATCCTACAACATTCAAAGGACCTGACCTATGAATATGAGATGCAACTTTAACAAATAATTCATCAGCAGAAATATCATAATTATAATTACTATGTAAATTGATTTCAACAATTTTATCAGGTTTTTTATCCCTAAAAATTAGAGAAAACACACCATTGTCTGCTCCAATAAAAAAATTTCCTTCATACATTATTGCTATATGTTTATTTTCAGGAGTTAGTTCTGAATCAACACTTAGAATATGAATAGTTCCTTTAGGAAACTCGGTGAATGCTCCTTCTAGAACATATCCGGCTTCAGCTAAGTTAAATGGGCTTATATCATGAGTAATGTCAACTATATTAATATCATAAATTTCACTAATTAACTTTGCTTTTAAAGAACTAACTGAATAGTCTTTATTTCCATAATCAGTAGTTAGTGTTATGATAGCCATTTAATTGATAAACTTTACAAAATTTATGTAAATTTGAATCAAATAATCTACTATAACAAATTTTTAAATATAATCTATTGAGTGACCTTCAATTTGAATTAACAGATGTTGATCCGCAGTATTTTTTTTCTAGAGATAACTTAGACTCCTTAAAATCAAGTTTTCCAAAAATTAAATTAGTTCAGAGAGGACAAACTATTAAGGCTCTTGGTGATAAAAATGAGTTAAAAAAATTTAATCAAAAATTTAGAATTCTTCTTAATTACTATTCAGAGTTTAATTCAATCGATCCTAATGTCATCAATGATATAGTTGTAAAAGATATAAAGTTTAATGGTGATAAACCGTCTTTAATTTTACATGGTGTTTCTGGTAAACCAATCCTGGCAAAAACTATCAATCAAAAAAAACTTCATGATTCAATTGAATCTAATGATTTAATCTTTGCTGTTGGCCCAGCTGGTACTGGAAAAACCTACACTGGAGTTGCTATGGCTGTAAAAGCCCTAAAAGAAAAAGAGATTAAAAAAATAATATTAACTAGACCTGCAGTTGAAGCAGGGGAAAATCTTGGATATCTACCTGGTGACTTAAAGGAAAAATTAGACCCTTATATGCAGCCTCTTTATGATGCATTAACAGATATGATTCCTTATAATAAACTTGAAAAATTTTTAGAAGATAGGACAATTGAGATTGCTCCTCTTGCCTTTATGAGAGGAAGAACTCTTGATAATGCATTTGTTATTCTTGATGAAGCACAAAATGTTACACCAGCTCAAATGAAAATGTTTCTTACTAGAATGGGAATGAATGCTAAATTTATGGTTACGGGAGATCCAGGTCAAGTAGACTTACCTAGAAAGGTTAATTCTGGTCTAAGAGAAGCCATTAAAATTCTTTCTAATAAGAGAGGAATTAAAATAATTTATCTTGATGATAAAGATGTAATAAGGCATCCAATTGTTAAAAAGGTTATTGACGCTTATAATAATGTAGAAAAAGATGACTAGTGGATAGTATTTTTAAAACAGACTTTAGTTTCCCTGGTCAAACCTCCAAGTATGAAGGCAAAGTTAGAGACGTATACACTATTAAGGATGATATATTAGTTATAATTGCCTCTGACAGGATTTCTGCATTTGATATAGTAATGCCAAAGTCTATACCCAATAAGGGACAAGTGCTTAACCAAATATCAGTTGAAATGTTAAATTCCACTAAAGACATAATAGATAATTGGTTAATTTCTTCACCTGACCCAAATGTTTCAATTGGTCACAGGTTAAACCCAATCAAAATTGAGATGGTTATTAGAGGTTATCTAAGTGGACATGCTGATAGATTATATAAATCAGGTAAAAGGAGTATATGTGGAGTAAATTTACCAAATGGCCTTGTATCAAATCAAAAATTCGATAGACCAATTATTACACCTAGTACAAAGACTGATATTGGTCATGATGAAGATATTTCAAAATCTGAAATTTTGAGTCAAAATATACTCTCGATTGAACAATATGAAGAAATAGAGAGAGTTACATATAAATTATTTGAAAGAGGTACTGAGATTGCAAAAGAACGAGGATTAATTTTAGTAGACACCAAATATGAGTTTGGATATGACTCAAATAATAAATTATTTCTAATTGACGAAATACATACACCAGATTCTTCTAGATATTTTTATTTAGATGGTTATGAGGAAGCAGTTAATAGTGGGATGTCTCCAAAACAGCTTTCAAAAGAATTCTTTAGACAATGGTTAATTAAAAATGAATTTCAAGGTAAAGAAAATCAAAAATTACCTGAGATAACCAATGAAATTATTGATGACGTTTCTAAAAGATACGTCGAGTTATATAATTTAATTACAGGTAGATTATTTCAACCAAGAAAATCAGATAATATCTTAAAAGAATTAGAGGCTAATATAACTGAATTTCTATCTATTTAAATTCTGAGGAAAGAATCCCAACAAAACTTTCAATTCCCTTTATATAGTTAATCAACTTAATATTTTCATTTTTTATTTTTTAAAGATGGATTCAGAGTGCTTAAATTTATAAAGTATTAAAATTATCAGTCAAAATACCTAAATAGGTTTGAATTCCAGTAATATAATTTTCAATTTTGATATTTTCGTTAGGGCTGTGCTGATTATTATCTTGATTTACTGTTGGAACTGTAACAGCAGGAATTCCCAGAGTATTTACAAATGGTGATATTGGTACAGAACCACCGCTTGTTCTTTTTTTCACCGGTTCTTTATTAAAGGTATTTTTTAATGATTTTACCAGCCACTTACCAATATCAGAATCTATATCAGTTCTAAATGCATCATAATCAAAAGTTGATATAAATGTCACAATTTTATTATATTTTAATCTCTCCTCCTTTGTTGGCCTTCTATCCATTATAACATATCCCAAATCCTTAATGTGTTTTTTAATTAGATTATGAAGTCTTACAGGATCAGACTCTAATACAAGTCTTACATCAATCTCAGCGATACACTCAGATGGAACTATTGTTCTTACTTCTTCTCTAACCCATCCAGATTCAATACCTCTAACATTTAAAGATGGATACTGAATTGATTCTTGATAATTTGAACCAACATTATCAAAAGTATTAAACTGCATATCTTCCATCATTTTTTTTTCATTATCAGGAACTCCTGCTAATATTTCCTGAGTTTCTTTATCTAGAGTTATCCCATCATAAAAACCCTCTATTACAACTCTCCCATCTTTATCTTTCATTGATGATAGAATTTCAGACATTCTAAAGACAGGGTTTGGAGCATAGTTACCAAAATGTCCACTGTGTTGAGGAACAATTGGTCCATAAGTAATTAAAGTGATATCAGATATTCCTCTTGCACCAAAAGTTAATGTAGGTAAATTAGATGGATGTTTTGGCCCATCAAATATAAATAATGCGTCACTCTTTAATTTTGAAGAATATTTTTCTACTGCAGCTGCAAGATTCGGTGAGCTAATCTCTTCTTCAAAATCCATAATAACCTTAACATTATATTCTAATTTTATATCATTTCTCTTCATAATCTCAAGAGCACTCAACATCATCATTACTGGTCCTTTTGCATCAGATGACGATCTTGCAAATATTCTTAAGTCCTTTTCTATAATATCTTCCATCGTAATATCTTTTAATATATCCCAATCGATTATCTCATATTTTTCATTTATTTTTTCTTTTAACACAGCTTTATATGGATCCTCCTGTTCCCATTTTGAATTATCAACTGGCTGCCCATCAAATTGAAGGTATATTAAAATAGTTTTAGCTTTTTCAGAAATAATTTTCGAGGCCAATAGAAGGGGTAATTCAGGTGTTTCAAGAATATCTAAATTAAAACCATATTTTTTAAAATTATCAATTCCCCATTTAATTAATGGTTCCATCTCCGTTTTATAATTAGCATCATTTTTAATTAAAAGAAAATCTCGGAAGTCATTAATACTCTGAATTCCCATATCAAATGATTGATTTTTATAATCAATTTGTGAAAATAGATATGTACTATTTATGATAATCAATATTGTAAAAATTAATTTTTTCATTTTTGTAAAATTTTATTAATGTTTTCTGTTATGTTTTCACCAATATCTATTTTTTTGACATTAGAATATTTTTTGTTCCAGGTTATTTGTCTTTTGGCATAGTTTCTAGTGTTCTGTTTAATTTTTTCTACTGCCTCTTCATAAGATATTTTATTTTCAAAGTAAGTAAAAAATTCTTTGTAACCAACTGTATCTAGGGTGTTTAAATTTTTATAGTCCTTTAAATTATATGCTTCTTCCTCAAGTCCATTTTCCAACATTAAATCAACTCTATTGTTTATCCTTTTATATAGTTTTTCTCTTTCACACTCAATTAATATAATATGACTCTCAAAATCTCTCTTTTTTCTTCTATTAGTTCTGTAACTAGAAAATGTATTACCAGTATATTCAATTATTTCAAGTGCTCTGATGAGCCTATTTGTGTTTTTTAAATCAACTTCGTTGTAGTAATCTGGATCTGAAAACTTAAGTCTGTCTTGTATATATCCAATACCTTTTAAATTATAGTTTTTAATTATTTCATCTCTTATTTTAAATGGTATGTCTGGGAAATAATCTATTCCATATAATATTGAGTCAGCGTATAATCCAGATCCTCCAACAAGGATTATACTATCATTTTTATTAAATAAGTCATTTATAGTCTTTAAAGCCTCTTTTTCATATAATCCAACATTATATGTATCATGTATACTCTTGTTTTGAATAAAATGATGATTAACTTCTTTTAATTGTTTATTTGAAGGGGGTGAGGTACCAATTTTTAACTCTTTAAAAAACTGTCTTGAATCACAAGAAATTATTTCTGTGTTAAGTTTCTTTGCTAGAATAATACTTATATCAGTTTTACCAACTCCTGTTGGACCGGAAACATAGATTAACTTTTTACTTGTCATCATCTAGATGAGAACCACATTGATGACAGAATACAGCATTGTCTTTATGAACACTGCATAGACACTCAGCACAAACTCTAGTATTAACATCTATTTTTTTCCTGCTTTGAACCATTTCTGCAGAGATTATACCAGTCGGCACGGCTATGATTCCATAACCTAATATCATTAAGACAGATGCAAGAAACTTACCCAAACCTGTTAATGGCACAATATCTCCATAACCAACGGTAGATATTGTACTTATACACCAATAAATACTTTCTGGAATATTATTAAATCCCGCTTGTGGACCTTCAATAATATACATAAGCGTTCCAAATAATATACACATAATCAAAACAAATAGAAGGAATATTATGATTTTTGCCCTACTAACAAGAAGCGATCTATATAAGAAATTGGATTCACCTATGTATCTAGATATGTGAAGAACTCTAAATATCCTAAGTATCCTCAAAGCTCTGATTGCCATCATAGTCTCAAGTTGAGCACCTATAAATATTAACGATATGTATTTAGGAACAGTTGCAAGCAAATCAATTATACCATAAAAACTAAATACATATTTCTTTGGATGATGAATTGATACAATTCTTAAAATATATTCAATTGTAAACAGTATAGTTATTGTCCACTCAGCAATATTTAGAAAACTGTAATATTTTTCATTAATCCAGCCAACTGTCTCAAGAGCTACTAGTACGACACTAATAATTATTATTAGAATTAGTAAGATGTCAAATGCCTTACCTGCGGGAGTATCAGCTTCATATATAATATCATGTATTTTCTGACGAGTTTTATTCAATATTTGAAAATTTATATATTTTTTCCAAAGTTAGTAGTTTTTTATATCTCTTTTCAGAAATCACTCTATATACATAGTTTTTAATTTTTTTACATTCGTCTACTTTAACAACCCTATAATTTAATTTTTTTTCGGAATTTATATTATTGAAAAGGTCAAAATAGCCATACCCGATTACTTTTTCTTCTTTAAATAGTATGAATCCCTTCTCATCATCATTTTTTCCAGAGAAAGTAATTATGAAGTTTTTTTTATCATTAATAATCTGAGGAGCACCAATTTTATAGAACAACTTTGGATCAATATTATTATTTATCTTCGGCTTTAAAGACTTGATTTCTTGTAATGCTTTTAAAATCGCAATTTCAATGCTACCTGTTTTATGAACTTTAATTGATTTAAAATTATTCTGGATATATTTAGGTATAAACTTTTTACTTGTAAAAAGCTTTACAGCCTTATTTTTTATATCCTTACTATAGTCAATATAAATCAATTTTTTATTCCTATTGTAAATATAAAACACCCCAATTGTATCTTCCAGATTCTCAATTGTTTTTCTGAATATTGAGCTAATACTCTCGCCTGGAAACTCGACAATATTGTTTTTAATTATATTTTGATTAACATCTTTTTCAATTAATATTTTCAGAAGTTCAACTGTTGCCAATGCATCTCCACTAGCTCTATGTCTATCTTTCAATGGGATACCAAGACTCCTAGATAACCTTCCAAGCTTCAAAGATTCTTGCTCTGGAAGTAATTCTTGAGATAATATAACAGTACATAAAGATTTCATCGAAAATTCAAAACCTAATCTTTTAAATTCTAACTGAAGAATCCTATAATCAAATTGAGCATTATGTGCAACAAGAACTGAATCAGAGGTAATCTCAATAATTCTTTTGGCCACTTCATGAAACTTTGGTGCTGTTTGTACCATTTTTGAAGTTATCCCAGTAAGTTTTTCAACATATGGGTGTATATCCTTTTGTGGATTAACTAGACTAATAAATTGATCTGTTATTGTTACACCATCGAATCTATATGCTGCAACTTCTATAATAGATTCCTCATTAAACTTACCCCCAGTAGTTTCTAAATCAACAATTGTATACATCAATAATTTCTTTTACCAAAGATTTTGCTTCCAACTCTAATCATATTAGCCCCATTCTCTAATGCTATATCATAATCATCACTCATTCCAATTGATAAAACCTTAAATCTTCCATCAATTAAAACCATTTTATCATAAATTGTTTTGATTTTTTTAAATTCTTTATCAATTAATTCATTGTTATTGGTGAATGAAGCCATTCCCATTAATCCAATAACATTAAGGTTTTTATAGTTTTTTAAACTTTCATAAAAGTTTTTAAAATCTTCTATTTGAAGTCCAAATTTTGATTCTTCTTTTGAGATCTTTAGTTGTATTAAACAATCAATTTTTCTATTCTCTTTTTTTGCATGTTTATCAATCTCTTTCGCTAGAGATATTCTATCAACTGAATGAATTAAGTTTATGAACTTAGCTATATATTTTACTTTATTTTTTTGAAGATGTCCAATCATGTGCCACTCTATATTTTTGGGTAATTTACTTTGCTTATCAACAATTTCTTGCACTCTATTCTCACCAAATTTTAATTGACCAGAATTATATGCCTCTTGTATTTCTTGAATACTCCTAGTCTTTGATACAGCTACTAAATCCGCTTTACCTTTAATTTCATTTTTAATAAATAAAATTTGTTTTTCTATACTCATAATTGACGCATTATCTCCTCGGCAACTTCAAGTGCTTGAAGACCATCTGCTAAGCTTACTTTTGAATCAGTTCTAGATTTGATAGAGTTATAAAAGTCATTTAATTCAACTTCTATGGAATTTATACTTTTTAATTCAGGATTTTCAAAGAAAATAACCTTTTCCTCACCTAAATTATTTTTAATAATTAGTGAACTATCTGAATCAGATTTATGTTTGTCTCTAATTTTGACAACCTGAAATTCTTTTTCTAAAAAATTTATTGAAATATAGGCGTCATCTTGAAAAATTCTAGTTTTTCTCATTTTCTTAAGAGAAATTCTACTTGATGTTAAGTTTGCAATACAACCATCTTCAAATTCTATTCTTGCATTTGCAATGTCTGGAGTTGAACTAATAATAGATACTCCAGATGCATCTATTTTTTTAACTTTTGAATTATTGATATTTAAAATTATATCTATATCATGAATCATAAGATCCATTATAACTGATACATCCGTTCCTCTCGGATTAAAGTCTGATAGTCTATGGGATTCAATAAATTTTGGATTTTTTATAAATTCTCTACAAGAGATAAATGCTTGGTTATATCTTTCAACAAAACCAACTTGACCGATAATTTTCTCATTCATTGCAAGTCTCTTTATAATTCTTGCTTCTTTTGAGTTTGTGGTTAATGGTTTTTCAACAAATATATGCTTGCCTTTACTAATACATTTTTTTGCTATTTCAAAATGTGTAGTAGTAGGTGAGACTATTACAGCTGCATCTATCTTATTGATAAGGGAGTCAAAATCTTTAAAAAATTGATACCCTTGTTCTTGAGATAATTTTTCAGAATTATAAACATCTGTATCATGGAACCCAACAAGTTCAAAATCTGATTTGTTTAATATGCTTAAATGGATCTTACCTAGATGTCCAGCTCCAATTACACCAACCTTAATCATTTACTAAAAATACAATCTTCTTTTGGAATTTTCGACTATTAATATAATATTAGTGATTGTGGAGGATAACTTTAAATTTAAAGGTAGAAGAAGGATGCTTGCTTCAGAGCTTAAGAGAAAAGGAATTCTTAATAATCAAATAATTAATTCAATTGAAACTATTCCACGTCATTTATTTATTGATCCTGGACTTTCTGAACAAGCATATTTTGACAAGGCTCTTCCAATTGATTCAAATCAAACTATTTCACAACCATTCACTGTAGCTTTTCAAACTCAATTATTGGATCCTTTGCCGGGAGAAAAAATTTTAGAAATTGGAACTGGTTCTGGATATCAAACTTCAATTCTAGATTTTTTAAAATCAGATGTATATACAATTGAAAGAAACCATAGTCTGTTTAGATCAACTTCAAAACTTTTCAAAAAATTAAATATAAATCCTATTAAATTTAAATATGGTGATGGCTATGAGGGCTTAATTGATGACTCTCCTTTTGATGGAATTATAGTCACAGCTGGTTCACCTTCTGTTCCTGAAAATTTATTAAAGCAACTAAAGATAGGAGGTAGAATGGTAATCCCAATTGGAAAAGATACTCAGGTTATGAACAAGATTACTAGAATCAGTATAAACGATTTTAAAAAAGAAACTTTTGGTTATTTTAAGTTTGTACCAATGTTAGACAAAAAGGATTAGTTGTTAAAGTTTTTCTTAATCCTCTTAAGATTTATCTTACTTTCTCTGTCTTTTATTACATTTCTCTTGTCAAACTCTCTTTTTCCTTTTGCAACTGAAACATTAAGCTTTGCAATCCCTTTCTTACTTATGAATAATGATGTAGCTACTACAGTAATCCCAGTATCCTTAACTTGTTTTTGAATTTTTTTTAATTCTTGTTTATTTAACAATAACTTTCTTCTCCTCTTAGGATTATAATTGCTTTCACTGGAGTTCTTGTATTCATCAACATGCATATTGACAACAAAGAGCTCATCACCGCTAAATTCACAATAGGAATTGTTCAATGATGCTTTAGAGTTTCTAATTGATTTAATTTCATTACCAGTTAAAACTATACCACATGTATACTTATCTAATAATGAATAATTGTATTTAGTTTTCTTATTGTTTATGTTTACTGAATTATTCACTATGTAAAATTACAAATTTGAAAATGAAAAATATATTAAGAAAGGGTATTGGCTAAATAAAAATGATTTATATTTTATGAGTATGAATCTAATGGAAAATTTTAAACAATAAAAATTGTTTATAACTAGTTGATTTATATAATAGGAAGCGAATAAACTCGTGTGTCTATTTTATTAATTTAGCACTTTATTAGATTATGAAGAATCAAGATCAAATCTTTAATCTTATTAAAGAAGAGAAAAATAGACAGCTTGGAGGATTAGAATTAATTGCATCTGAGAACTTTACAAGTGATGATGTAATGAAAGCAACAGGATCAATTCTTACTAATAAATATGCAGAAGGTTACCCTGGTAAACGATACTATGGTGGATGTGAAGTTGTAGATAAAATTGAAAATATTGCTATTGACCGTCTTAAGACTCTCTTTAACGTTGAATACGCAAATGTTCAGCCTCATTCAGGTTCACAAGCTAATACAGCAGTATTTGATGCCTTTATGAAGCCCGGAGACAAAATTCTCGGTCTTGATTTAGCTCACGGTGGTCATTTAACACATGGTTCAAATGTTAATTTTTCTGGGAAAATATATGATTCAAGCTTTTATGGAGTCAACAATGATGGAATATTTGATTATGAAAAAATACTTGAAAGAGCAAAAGAAGTTAAACCAAATTTAATAATTGTAGGAGCTTCAGCATACTCACGAGATATTGACTTTTCTAAATTTAGAGCAATTGCTGATGAAGTTGGTGCATTTCTCCACGCTGATATAGCTCATCCTTCAGGTCTGATAGCTAAAGGCTTTCTTAGTAATCCAGTCCCTCATTGTCATGTGATAACATCTACAACACATAAAACACTCAGAGGACCAAGAGGAGGTATAATGATGATGGGTAAAGATTTTGATAATCCATTTGGACTTAGACTAAAAAATGGAAATTTAAAGAGAATGTCATCTATTCTAGATTCAGCCATATTCCCTGGAAATCAAGGAGGACCTTTGGAGCATGTAATCGCAGCAAAAGCTATTGCTTTTGGAGAAGCTCTAGATCCTTCATTCAAAAAATATATAAATCAAGTAATTTTAAATGCTACTAAACTATCTAAAAATTTAACTGATCTTGGTTATGATATAGTATCAGGAGGTACAGATAATCATCTTTTGTTAATTGATTTAAGAAATAAAGATATATCTGGTAAAGATGCTGAGAGGGTTCTTGGAGAATCAAATATTACAGTAAATAAAAACATGGTTCCTTTTGATGATAAATCACCTTTTGTTACAAGTGGAATAAGAATTGGTACACCGGCAATTACAACTAGAGGGCTTGTTGAAAATGATATGGATTTTGTTGCTGAATACATAGACTCATCAATAGTAAATAGTGAAGATGATGTAATATTAGCTGATATAGCTAAAAAAGTTGAATCTTACATGAAAGATAGACCATTATTTTCTTCTACTTAGAGATTATCTTTACCTCGAAAAGTTTATCCCAGTTTTTTCCAGTTACATATATTTTTTGATTAATAAAGGCTATACCGTTCATAACATCTAAATTAGGATTCTGTGTGACTCTATCTCTTATTCCTGTAAAGTCTATTACTTTCTCTACTATTCCATTAGATGGATTAATAACTATGACAACATCTCGATTAAACTGATAGGTATTAGCGTAAATTTTACCATCAATAAATTCTAGTTCATTGATATTCTTAATTCTGGATTTATCAGTTAATACTTCAATAAAACTTATCTCTTTAAGAGTCTTAGGATCTAAAATCCATATTTTGCTTGTTCCATCAGACTTATAGATAAATTCTCCATCATTACATAAACCCCAACCTTCTTTACTTTCCTCATAATTAAATGTTCCAATTTTATTAAACTCTAAGTCATAAATAAATCCAATATTATTCTTCCATGTTAGTTGATAAATCTTATCCTTCAGAATTGTTAATCCTTCAGCAAAATACTCATAATCAAGAGTAATAATTTTTAGTATCTCTCCACTTCTGTAATCTATTTTTCTCAAAGTTGATTTTCCATTTAACCCAGTGCTCTCATATAGTTGATCATCATAAAATTCTAGTCCTTGAGTATAAGCGTTTTGATCATGTTTATATTCATTTACAACTTCATAGGACATTAGCTCAGGTTTTATATTCGAGTAAATATCGAATCTTTTCTCAATAGAAATTATTTCATTATTGGAGTAAATTTTGACTGAAGCAGTATTTTCACCGACTTTATAATTAATTAATTTAATATTATTTTTTACTTTTTCTCCGTTCAAATAATAATAGACAGAATCAATAGTTTTTTTACCTGTTGATCTAATGCTTATTAATACTTCATCGTTAACTGAAATCTTTGAATTAGATGATTCAATTTCAATTTTAAATCCACTTGTTGCATTAGTATTACAATTAAGAATTAATAAAAAGAACAAAAAAATAATACTATGCTTCATGAATTAAATTTATTACTAATATATTTAATAAATAATGAGTAAAGTAATTTTAATTACGGGAACATCATCAGGTTTTGGAAAATCAATTGCTGAAAAACTTCACTCCCAAGGTCATACTGTGATTGGAACCTCTAGAAATGGTGATAAAATTAACTCAATATTCAAGACGATGAAACTTGACATAAATAACTATGAAATGTCAAAGAGTTTAATAAATAAAATAATTGAGTCTCATGGAAAAATAGACATACTGATAAATAATGCAGGAATTAATATTACAGGTCCTATTGAAACTACTGATATGTCTGATTTAAAAAAGTTGTTTGATACTAATTTTTTTAGTCATATTAATATGATTCAAAATGTTCTACCTAATATGAGATTAAACAAACAGGGATTAGTAATTAATATTACATCTATTGCTGGCTATCTTGGATTACCGTTTTGGGGAGCTTATTGTGCTTCAAAATCCTCTTTTAATATCATAGCCGAAAGTTTAAATATTGAGCTTAAAAAACACAATATTAAAATAGTTAATATTGCTCCAGGAGATTATAAAACAGAAATTGCTTCTAATAGAGTAGATAGGGTAGATCCTAATTCACCATATTTTAAAGAATACAAAAAAGTCATAGATAATGTTAATGGTAAGATGCAGCATGGAAGGGATCCAATAGAAGTAGCAGAATTAGTCTCAAAAATTATTAACAAAAAAAACCCAAAAATTAATTATCTTGTTGGAGGATTTCTTGAAAAAAAAATCACATTGAAAAGTTTATTTCCTGACAAGATTTTTCAAAAAATAATAATGAAACTATATAACTAAATATTATGAAATTTTTTATCGATACTGCTAATCTGGATCAAATTAAGGAAGCTCAAGAAATGGGTATTTTAGATGGTGTTACTACAAACCCCTCTTTAATGGCCAAGGAAGGAATAACAGGTGAGAAAAATATTATAAACCACTACCTTAAAATTTGTGAAATAGTTGATGGTGATGTTTCTGCTGAAGTAATATCAGTTGATTACGAAGGAATTATTAAAGAAGGGGAAGCTCTTGCATCACTTCATAAACAAATTGTAATAAAAGTACCGATGATAGAGGAAGGGGTGAAAGCTATAAGATACTTTAGTGATAAAGGATTGAAAACTAATTGTACTTTAATATTTTCATCTGGTCAAGCATTACTTGCTGCAAAAGCAGGGGCTACTTATGTCTCACCCTTTATTGGGAGACTTGATGATATTTCTACTGATGGTTTAGATTTAATTTCTGATATAAGAGATATATATGATAATTATGCTTATGAAACTGAAATTTTAGCTGCTTCAATAAGAAATACTATGCATATAATTGATTGTGCTAAAATAGGAGCAGATGTAATTACTAGCCCTTTATCTGCAATCAAAGGTTTGTTAAAGCATCCCCTAACAGATACTGGTTTAGCAAAGTTTTTAAGTGACCATAAAAAAGGAAACTAATTCTCTTTTAAAATATTTTCAATTTCATTAGTAAATAGATTACTGAATCCATCTATAATATTAACCTTCTGATCAATTATAATTGTTTTATTCAAATACGTGAGTACCCATTTTTTACTGGATCTTTCAAAATCTTTAAATGAAAATTGATTTGACAAATCAAGATTTAATATATTTTGAGCTTGGCTGACCATATCAGTGTATGGCTGAATACAAATGCCAATAAACCTATAATCTGGATAATTCTCTTTAAGTTCATCAATCCTTCTTATTGTCCTCCTGTAATGGTTCATTTGAGTCTGAGACCAAAAATAAATTAATGATTTTGATCCTCTTAGTTCATTTGAACTAGATTTAATTTCTCCGTTATAGTCAATAATTTCAATATTTGGAAGAAAATTCCCTTTCTTCATTTTCTCAATATCATTGTATAATTTTGTTATCTCATTAAGATATTGTTCGGATGAGTTTACATATGTATAGTAATTAATAAACTCTTCGTGATAATCATTATTCTTAAAATTTAAAATTTCCTCAATTGCTGTTGCACGAGCCAAATTGTTTTTTAGAGATTGATCAGTAATTTGAGAATCAATTATTAAAAGTTTTTTAATATTAAAATCAGTATTATTTTTCTCATTGAAATAAGCCTTTCCACTGCCTAAGGTTTTTTCGTTAAAATAATTCATTAGATAAGTAATATATGGTTCAAAAAGTGATAAATCTGAATCATTTAAGTCCATTTTATCTCTATAACTAAAGAACTCCTCCCTCTTGGTATCACTCCAGTCTTTCCCTCTTAATAGAGCGTATCTCTCAAGTTTGTTGAAATAGTTATATTTTATGCTTGCCTTAGTTATATTTCTTGAAAGACTTTTTGGTTTTCCACTACTATTAAAAATTTCCC
>CABYMF010000016.1 GCA_902519955.1 uncultured Bacteroidota bacterium
ATGTTAAACTTTTAACATCACTTATTTCTGTCTTTTTATTATGTCCATTAATTTATCTTTTATATAGTGTAATTGGCCTGAGTCTTGATACGTTTGTTTATCTATGGAATAATCTTTTATTGGGTTATTTATTAAACACACTTTATCTTTTATTACTTACAGTTTTTTTTTCTTTGATACTAGGAATTATACCTGCATGGTTTGTTTCTACAACAAATTTTAAAGGGAAAAGCTTTTTTGATATTATACTATTCTTGCCTTTGGCTATTCCTTCTTATATAATTGCTTTCACTTACAGTGACCTTTTAAGTTATACTGGTCCCATTCAAAGTATAGTAAGGAATAATTACCCTGATTTATATAAGTATGTAAATCATGATTATTTGCAAATTGAAATTCTGGCATTTTTAATGGCGCTTGTTTTATATCCTTATTTGTATACCGCATGTAGAATTTCTTTTTCACTTTTAGGATCTAATTATATTAATATTTCTAAGAACCTTGGAATGTCACAGTTTCAAACTTTTTTTAAGATTATTCTACCAATATCTAGAGTATCGATTTTTTCAGGTTTATTCTTAATAACAATGGAGGTGCTAAATGAATATGGTGCTGTAAAGTACTTCGGTGTAAATACTTTTACAAGTGGAATATTTAGATCTTGGTATTCAATGGAAGACATTAATACGGCATCTATTTTGGCTGTTTGCCTTCTTATTATTGTTTCAATTTTCTTTTTACTTGAGAGGTATTCAACATCAAAATATAGATATAACTACAAACCAAATGATAAAGTATCTGGCAGCTATTCAACAAATAAATTTTCAAGAATAGTTATCTATTTGATTTGTTTATTCCCATTTATCCTTGGCTTTTTTATTCCTGTTATTTACATAATAAAGAATGTTTTTAAGTCTCTAAATGTTATAGACTTTAGTGAGCTATTAAATCTTTCTTTAAACTCATTTTTTTTAGCTTCAGTATCATCTCTAATAATTGTTGCTATTGCAATTTTCTTTCAGTATATAAAAAAGATTTCTAAAAGTAAAACTGTTTTTTACTTAAGTGAGATAGTCTCACTTACATATGCCTTGCCAGGTGCAGTAATAGCTCTTTCACTTATAATTTTTTTAGCATTTTTAACAAAATTAATTGGAATTTCAATAGCTTTTGGATCAGTATTAATTTTGGTTTATGCTTATGTTATGAGATATATGGCAGTTGGAATTTCTCCATTACGATCAAGCTTTGATAAACATCCAGAAACTTTTGATGATACAGGAAAGAATTTGGGGATGACCAATTTTAAATTGTTTAAAAAAATTCATTTGCCAATAAACATTAGCGCAATATACATTGCATTTATTTTGTGTTTTGTTGACATAATTAAGGAGTTGCCAATTACTTTAATTTTAAGACCATTTAATTTTGACACCCTAGCTTTAAGGACATATGAATATGCAATAGAAGAAATGATTGCAAAATCTTCTATTTACTCTTTAATTATTATTTTATTAGGTGCAGTATTATTGATATTTTTAAGAAAAATTATAAACAAAGGTGTAGATGTATCTTAACGTTGAAAATTTAATTAAGTTTTACAGTAAAGATGATCCATTGATTAAGGATTTAAACTTTTCTGTTAATAAAGGTGAATTTGTCTCTTTTATTGGGGAAAGTGGATCTGGGAAAACAACTTTTTTGAAATGTTTAGCAGGTCTTGAAAAAATAAATTCTGGAAAAATTACTTTAAACAATAGAGTATTAGATGATAAGACAACATTTGTTAAGCCAAATCATAGAAAAATTGGTTTTATTTTTCAGGACTATCCTCTCTTCCCTCATCTAAGTGTTTTAGAAAATTTAAAAATAAATCTTGACGAACAGTATGAGAAAAATATCAAGTATTATGTTGGACTGACAGGTTTAGATAACTTATTAAATCGATACCCTCATGAGCTATCTGGTGGAGAACAACAGAGAGTTTGTATTACAAGGGCTTTAATTAGAGAACCAGACCTTCTACTAATGGATGAGCCATTCAGCAACCTGGATGTTAGTATTAAATCAAAAATTCAGAGTGAAGTATATAAGATATTAAAAAGTACAAATACTACCACAATTTTAGTAACTCATGATATAAAAGACACCTTTGATATTTCCGACAGAATACTTGTTTTTAAAGCAGGAATAGTTCAGCAATACGATAAACCAGAGGAGATGTATTGTAATCCAGTAAATTGCTATTGTGCAAAAATTTTAGGAGATTTAAATAGGATCCACATTGATGGAAAAGAACTTTACATCAGACCTGAGAAAATTAAAATTGTAGATAAATCAGAGCACGAAATAAAAGTCGAAAAGACCTCATTTATTGGAAAAGAATACAAAATAAAAGGAACCTTAAATAAAGATGAAATATACATTTATAATTCAGCACCAATTAAGGATAAAAATAATTTGTTTATTGATTTCGATAAAAGCGATCTTTTGGAATTCGATAGAAGGTGTAGCAATTTCTTTACATAAACCAATTAATATCTTTATTTATAATCATTATAAATTGCTGTAAATGAGTAATTTATAATCATTCTAAACGTTTTTTAATTTAATTTTATTAAAAATTATTAAAAATGATTCAAACAGTTAATACATGTATAAATTGTACAAATATGACAGAGTCATTACTTTGTGCAAAACATAATGTTGAAGTTGAGGCTAATAACGTTTGTGGTGATCACCAAGTGAAAGGATAATCATCAACACTTTTTTTCCTTCCCTTTTTCTTTTAGTTATATGTATCCCTAACATAGGTGTACTATAATCTTTTTACATTTATTTAGGTCTTGGGCCTTAAATAATTGGTTAAAACTTTAATATATTTACTTACTAAAGAATTGAGTAACTATGTTTAAAAATAAAATGTCTCTGAGATTAAGAATCTTTATCTCAATGATATTATTAGTTTTTACTGCTACACTTTTAGTTCTAGGTTCTACTTATTATCAATACAGAACAGAATCCGATCAATATAATTCATACAGACAAGAAAGGAAGGAAACCCAATTAAAAAGACAAATAAACTATATAGTTAATAAATACGATCTCTCAGATCGTTATGATTTGTGGGAAGGGTATGAAAAAGACTTTGAGGAGATAACAAAAATCCACAGTGTCGAATACTCAATTTTTACAACTGGTGGTCGCCCACTTTTTTACTCATATCTTCCACTTGATGTAATATCTAATAATTATTCTTTAGAGGAGGAATTTGCAAACATGTTAGTTTCAACTGATGAAGGAAAATTCACATCGGAGAATTTTACAGATGTTGGAAAATTTCAAGCCTCATATAGTGTTCTTAAAAATGATGTTGGAGAAAAATATGCAATTCTTTTCTTCCCATATTTTCAAGATGTTTCATTTGCTGAGAGTGAATTGAATGTTTTCTTATCAACTCTCTACCAGATATATTTCATTATGCTAGTGGTCGCTATTGTTCTGGCATATTTTATATCAAGATATGTAACCAGGTCAATTGAAACTATACGTCTAAAAATTGGACAAGCAGGATTGCTTAAGAAAAATGAAAAGATTTATTTGAGTAATGCAACAAAGGAGATTGATAGTCTAGTAAATTCATATAATAAAATGATCGATGATCTTGAAGACAGTGCAGAAAGACTGGCAAAAACAGAGAGGGAGCAAGCTTGGCAGGAAATGGCTAAACAAGTTGCACATGAAATAAAAAACCCTTTAACACCCATGAGGCTGACTGTCCAAAGCTTTCAAAAAAACAGTGGTTTAAAAGGTTCAGATCAGAATGGTAAGTTAAATGATTTCTGTGATACTTTAATTGAACAAATTGATACAATGAGTAATGTAGCCACATCTTTTTCAGATTTTGCAACACTTCCGAAGACGCAGCTAGAAAAAACAGATATTGTTGATGCAACAAAAAAGGTTGTTGAAATTTTTGAGCAAAATAATATCTCACTTGAGACTTCTAGTGAAAACATATTTATTAAACTAGATAAAGAGCAGTGGATCAGAGTAATGACAAATTTGATAAAAAATAGTATTCAGGCTATACCTTACGACAGAGAACCATTAATTAATGTTAAAATTACTGAGAACTCAAAGACAGTTAAGGTTATAGTATCAGACAATGGACTTGGAGTTTCTAAAATTAATAGAGACAAAATTTTTGAGCCAAAGTTTACCACCAAATCAGATGGAATGGGTCTAGGTTTGGGTATTGTAAGAAGTATTATAAATTCTCACAGAGGTAAAATTTCTTATAAATCAAAAAGTAAAAAAGGCACAGATTTTAAAATTTCTTTACCTAAATAATTAGCAAAATTCGTTGTAAGCTTGAATAAGGTTGTCAGCTATTAAGTCAGCTTCTCTTCCTTCAATATGATGTCTTTCAACCATATGAACAAGCTCACCATCTTTGAATAAAGCAATGGATGGTGAAGAAGGAGGAAATGGAAGCATTTCTTCTCTTGCTGTACTAGTTGCCTCAATATCAAATCCAGCAAATACAGTACAAAGATTATCAGGCTTAGACTTGTTAGATAAAGACATAATTACTCCAGGCCTTGCATTTCTTGCTGCACATCCACATACAGAATTTACAACTATAAGTGTTGTGCCTTCTTTTTCTAAAGCTGATTTAACATCTTCTGATGAAGTTAGTTCTGAAAAACCTGAATTAGTCAATTCAAGCTTCATTGGTTTTACAATTTCTTCTGGGTACATTGTTTATTTTTTACAAATATACAAAGAAAGTAAAAAAAAAATTTAGATTAACTTATATTTAGCAGTCATTAATAAATAATCTGATTTGAAAAACAAACAGTTAAAATATGATATTGCTTATCTTAAAATGGCTGAAGAATGGGCCAAACTATCTCATTGTAAAAGAAGACAAGTTGGTGCATTGATTGTAAAAGATAAGATGATCATATCTGATGGATATAATGGAACCCCAACAGGATTTGAAAATCCTTGCGAAGACGATGAAGGTTATACTAAATGGTATGTTCTTCATGCAGAAGCTAATGCCATAGCAAAAGTCTCCGGCTCAACACAGTCTACAAATGGAGCTACTCTTTACATTACGTTATCACCATGTAGGGAATGTAGTAAACTTATTTTTCAGTCTGGTATTAAAAGGATTGTTTACTCTAAAAAATACAAAGATCAATCAGGAATTGAATTTTTATTGAAGTCAGGTGTAGAGGTGGATTTTATTGAGATTTAACTCTTGTGTTTATCCCTTATTTTTTTTGAAATCATTAAAATTAAAATAAGGATAAGAGCACACAAGGAAAGAATGAAACATATTAACGCGATTCTGTTTTCATCATCCAAAAAATTATAAATATTTAGTTGAGTTAAATTAAATACTACAATCAAAATTGTTAAAAACAATAAAATTTTATCTAGATTTTTCATTTTTTGATATGCAAACATAAGCTAAAAATAGCTAGCATTAATTTTTTTTTTAATTCATTTTAGTCCCTAAATATACTGAAGAAATTTAATTTTTTTTTATAAAAAAAAACTCAAAACACAATTTAAAAAATTAAAAAAAAATTAAAAAAAAGTTATACCACACTAATGTTAAAAACTTTATGTTAATCTTTAAAATAGGTCTTTCAATTTTGAATAGAATTTTAAATATTTGTTAGACTAAAAAAAATTATCAATCATAAAAAAAAATTATTATGCAGCAAGAGCCTTTACTTCAAGAAAATAAAGACAGATTTGTAATCTTTCCAATCAAGCATCACGATATATGGGAGTGGTATAAAAAATGTGAAGCAAGTTTTTGGACGGCAGAAGAAATTGATTTGCATCAAGACTTGAATGATTGGAGTACAAAATTAAATGATGATGAAAGATATTTCATAAAGCATATTCTTGCTTTCTTTGCGGCTTCTGATGGCATTGTAAATGAAAACTTAGCAGAAAACTTTGTAAATGAGGTTCAATACTCGGAAGCAAAATTTTTCTATGGATTCCAAATTATGATGGAAAATATTCATTCAGAAACATATTCATTACTCATTGATACTTATGTTAAGGATGATAAAGAAAAAGATACTTTGTTCAAGGCAATTGAGAATTTCCCTGCAATTAAAAAGAAAGCTGACTGGGCATTAAAATGGATCGAGTCAGATTCTTTTGCTGAAAGGCTGATTGCTTTTGCAGGTGTTGAAGGAGTATTTTTCTCAGGCTCATTTTGTTCAATATTCTGGCTTAAGAAAAGAGGTCTTATGCCAGGTCTTACATTCTCAAATGAGTTAATCTCTCGTGATGAAGGAGTTCATTGTGATTTTGCAGTTCACTTGCATAATAATCACATGATCAATAAAGTCCCAAAGGAAAGAATTAAGGAAATACTTCTTGATGCTTTAGACATCGAAAGAGAATTTATAACGGAATCCTTACCTGTAAGTTTAATAGGTATGAATGCAAAATTAATGACTCAATATCTAGAGTTTGTTACAGATAGACTTCTAGATCAATTTGGATGTGAGAAAGAATTTAATGTTTCTAATCCATTTGATTTTATGGATATGATTAACCTTCAAGGTAAAACCAACTTCTTTGAAAAAAGGGTTGCTGAATATCAGAAAGCAGGTGTTTTAAATAATGATAAAAAAGACGAGTCAAACTTTGGTCTTGACGACGATTTTTAAAACAATCATTTAAATAATTTTTTAGATAATATAATATGGTAATGGAATGAGTATGTATGTAATTAAAAGAGACGGGAAGAAAGAGCCCATAATGTTTGACAAAATAACCGCAAGGATTAAAAAGCTTTGCTATGGTTTCAACGAACTTGTTGATCCTGTTAGGGTAGCCATGAGGGTTATTGAAGGTCTTTACGATGGTGTTACTACATCTGAGTTGGATAATCTTGCTGCTGAAATTGCTGCAACAATGACAACAACTCATCCAGAATATGCTTCACTTGCAGCTAGAATCTCTGTCTCCAACTTACATAAAAATACGAATAAGTCTTTTTCATCCACTATGAAGGATTTACATAATTATCTAAACCCGATCACAGGAAAAAAAGCTCCTCTTCTTTCAGATGAAGTATATAAAGTAATTAAGAAAAATGCAGAGCTGTTAGATTCAAAAATTATTTATAATAGAGATTTTGGATATGATTATTTTGGTTTTAAAACTCTTGAAAGATCCTATCTTTTAAAGATCAATGGTAAAATTGTAGAAAGACCACAACACATGTTAATGAGAGTTTCGGTTGGAATTCATTTGGATGATATTGACGCGGTTATTGATACTTATGAGCTAATGTCAAAGAAATATTTTACTCATGCTACACCAACCCTTTTTAATTCAGGTACACCAAAACCTCAGATGTCTTCTTGTTTCCTCTTGACTATGCAAGATGATAGTATTGATGGAATATATGATACTTTAAAACAAACTGCTAAAATATCTCAGTCAGCAGGAGGTATAGGTCTTTCAATTCATAACATTAGATCTACTGGATCTTACATATCAGGAACTAACGGAACATCTAATGGTATTGTTCCTATGTTAAGAGTTTTTAATGATACTGCTAGATATGTTGATCAAGGTGGTGGAAAAAGAAAAGGTTCTTTTGCTATTTATATTGAGCCATGGCACGCTGATATATATGACTTCTTAGACCTAAAGAAAAATCATGGTAAAGAGGAAATGAGAGCTAGAGACCTGTTCTATGCAATGTGGATGCCGGACTTATTTATGAAGAGGGTTGAAAATAACGAAGAATGGACTTTAATGTGTCCAAACGAGTGTCCTGGACTATATGACTGTCATGGAGATGAATTTGATAAATTATACTTAAAATATGAAAAGCAATCTAAAGGCAGAAAATCAATAAAGGCAAGAGAGCTATGGGAAAAGATTCTTGAATCTCAAATTGAGACAGGAACTCCTTACATGCTTTACAAAGATTCTTGTAATAGAAAATCAAATCAAAAAAATCTTGGTACCATAAGATCATCTAATCTTTGTACTGAGATATTAGAGTACACGTCTAAAGACGAGATAGCTGTATGTAATCTTGCATCTATTGCTCTACCAATGTTTGTTGAAGACGGGGAATTTAATCATCAAAAACTTTTTGATGTAACAGTTAGAGTGACCAAAAACCTAAATAAGGTTATTGATAGAAATTATTATCCAGTAAAAGAGGCTGAAAACTCAAACTTTAGGCATAGACCTGTTGGACTTGGTGTTCAGGGGCTAGCTGATGCATTTATACTGCTAAGGCTTCCTTTCACTTCTGATAAAGCAAAAGAATTAAATCAAGAAATTTTTGAGACAATTTACTTTGCAGCTCTTACTGCTTCTGTTGAGGAGGCAAAAAAAGATGGTGTTTATGAATCTTATAAAGGATCACCAATTTCAAAGGGTGAGTTGCAACATAATATGTGGGGTGTTGAGGATGAAGATCTTAGTGGAAGATGGGATTGGAAAGTCTTAAGAAAAAGTATCCTTAAACATGGAGTAAGGAACTCTTTACTTGTTGCACCAATGCCAACCGCAAGTACTTCTCAAATTCTTGGTAACAACGAATGTTTTGAGCCTTATACTTCAAACATTTATACTAGAAGAGTTTTATCAGGTGAATTTATAATTGTAAACAAACACTTATTAAATGATCTAGTTGAATTAGGACTTTGGAATGAAGACATGAAACATGAATTAATGGGTGCAAATGGATCTATTCAAGATATTGATGGAATTCCTGATGACCTTAAAGAGTTATACAAAACTGTGTGGGAAATGAGTATGAAGGATATAATTGATATGGCTAGGCATAGAGGATTCTTTATTGACCAGTCTCAATCACTTAATTTATTTATGGAAGGAGCTACAATGTCTAAGCTCACATCAATGCACTTTTATGCATGGAAATCTGGATTGAAAACTGGAATGTATTACTTAAGGACAAAAGCTGCTGTTGATGCTATTAAATTTACTTTAAAGAAGAAAGAAGTCGAGTCTCCAGTTTCTGTAGAACCTGAAGTTGTTAAAGAGGAAGTAGGAGAGGTTGAAATTACGAGGACAGAAAAAACAGCTGCAACAAAATCTAAAGAAAAACCTGTTGCGGTTGAGCCATTATCACCAGAGGAACTAAAGCAAATCCTGTCACAATCAAAAGAAAATGAGGATGATGATTGCCTTATGTGTGGTTCTTAATGCATTTTAAATCAACACTTTACATTCTAATGTTAATTAAATGTTATGTAAAAGTTTGATAATTGTTAATTTATCGTTAACTTTATGTTATAAAACTGACGATTATGAGACATTTAATACTATTCCTCGCCTTTTCTATAGCAACTCTAAGTGCACAAGAACAAAAGATAATTACTAAAGAAGACAACAATACTTTTAAAGTAGTTTATCTAAATGAAGATGGGAATATTTCACAACAAGGTTTCATAAAGAATAATAAACTTCACGGTAAATGGTCTAGTTTTAATAAAACTGGAATTAAAATAATCTCTGGTCAGTATAAAAAAGGAAAAAAAGTTGGCAAATGGATTTTTAGAAATGAAGGAAAAGTTAAAGAAGTAGAATATGCTGACAATACAATTATTAATGTAGTTGACTGGGATACACCAGTAATTATTGCAACAGTTAATGATTAGATCTTTATTTCTCCTTTCTTCTTAAAATTAATATGATTTCTTGCTATCATTGCAGCTACTATAATTAGAGTAATAATAATTCCTATTAGTCCAGTTGAGTGAATGAAAAAAACAATTAATCCACAAATTGAGAAAGCAGAAAAAGCTGTAAAAAACCAACCGCCAATAACACTTACTACTCCTGATACTCTGTAAACTGCACTATTATTGCTCCAAGCTCTATCAGATAGTGACGTCCCCATTGCCACCATAAAAGTAACATATGTTGTAGAAAGAGGTAATTTATATGATGTAGCAACTGATATTAATATGGCTGCAATTACAAGGTTTAGGCTTGCTCTTAATTTATCAAATGATGGCCTAGTTCCATCAATAGATTTTGCAATATTATTATTTGAGTTAAATTTAAAAGATTGGTTAATCTTATGTAAAATATTATCTGGAATAATTTTAATGAATACTTTATTTAAACTCGATCCAAAATTTACAAGTAACCTTCCAATAAAATTAGATTGAAATTTCTCATCTATTTCATTTTGATTTGATAAATCCAAGCTAGTCTTAACAACATTCTTTGCTTTAGATGAAAACCATAAAGTAATCACCATAATTAAACCAGAGATAAAAAGATAGATAGGTGGTGTATTGACTTTCTCTGATAATGATATCATAGAAAACTCAGCAGCACTGACAGATGAAGATGACCAAGATTGAAAAGATTCTACTGCAGCAATTGGAACTCCTATAAAATTTACTAAATCATTTCCTGCAAAGGCTAATGCTAATGAAAAGGTGCCAATTGCAATTATAATTTTATAAATATCAAGCTTAAATAGTTTACAGATTAAAAAAGATATAATAAACCAAAAAATTAAACTTATAATCCAAAACATAATAATATTTGAGTCAATAAATTCATTTATTGTCATATTATTCAGAGTGGAGTAACTCTCAGAGGAGTAAGGTGTTCCCTTGATTCCTTTAATTAAAATAAAATTTATAATAGATGTAAAAGAGAGTGAGCCGAATATTGAATTCAGCAGGATGCTTTTTGATTCAAAATCAAAAGTTAAGACTAATCTAGATAGCCATTGAATAATTGCACCAATAGAAAAGGCTACCAAAACAGATAGGAGAATCCCTATTACTATCTCTGTGGCTTTTTGAACGTTAATATAGTTTTCAATTTTTGCCATATTTCCATCTGAACCCATAATTTTTATAATAGACATAATTACTGCAGCTCCAAGTAATTCAAAAACAATTGATACTGTGGTAGAAGTAGGCAGACCCCATGAATTAAATAAATCCAGAATTAATATATCTGTAATCATTACCGATAGGAAAATGATTATGATATCACTAAAGAAAAAAGCTTCAGGGTTAAAGATTCCTTTCCTTGCAATTTCCATCATCCCACTAGATGAGATTGCACCGATTGCAACTCCTAAGCTTGCAAGAATCATTATGTTTTTAAAAGAAATTACTTTAGACCCAATCGCAGAGTTTAAAAAATTAACAGCATCATTGCTTACACCTACAATTAAATCACTAATTGCTAAAAAGATTATTATTCCAATTATAAATATATAAGCGCTTTCCAATTGAATTATTTATTCAAATTTAGAACTTTATACTGTATCCTAGAGAAAAACTTTGTCCCGGATTGTATATTGAAAAAGGACTTGTCTCAAGATTGTAGTAGTCATATTCACTCTCTCTTTTTGAATTCAACAAGTTTTCAGCCTTAAATGTTAAACTTTGATCCAAGTTTTTCCCAAAAATTTTTGAAATATTTAAATTTAAATTATGATAGGGAAGGGTGTATACATCTGGTAGGTTACCAATCCCAACTACCTCTAAAGTCTTTCCTTGAACATTATAATATACTCCTATTTCAATATTATTTTCAAATGAATTGTATATTACACCAGAATTAATAAGGTATGGGGATTGTCCTTGTAATTCTCTTGAATTTTCAATTTCTTTATCAGGATTACTTGTAACTCTTCCAGTAAATTCAGCTTCACTCATTGTTAAATCAGAGTTAATTACTGAGGCGTTAAGATTTATTGAAAACTTATTTTTTGTAGTGTTTATTATGTCTTTTCTCAGTTCAATTTCAGCTCCAATAACAGACGCTTCTTTGTTATTTCTCGCAATAAAAATTTTAGGTTGATTAGCATCATTTGCACCGATTTCAATGGGGTCATTAAATATCTTGTAAAAACCACTAATGGCAAATATTTGATTTCCGTCTCCATACGACTCATACCTTAAATCAAAATTATTAATAATTGCTGGTTTTAAATTTGGATTACCAAGAAAATATCTTTCAGTTACTGGATCAAAAATTTGTGCTGCAGAAGCTTCTTTAAAACTAGGTCTAGCAGTTGATTTAGAGTAAGAAATTCTTAGGTTTACATCCTCATTTAATGTTCTAATTAAGTTAATGGATGGGTAAAAATCACTGGAGTCAACAAGAAGTTGATTTTCAAATTTTATTCCTTCAATATCCTCACCGGTATATCTAATTGTATATTCTTCAAATCTTAAACCAAAAGTAGATTTCCATTTTTCAGAAAATATAAGTTCAGCAGAAAGGAATCCTGCCATTGTTTTTCCTTCTGAGTCAAATTGATTGGTTCTCTGATATGATCCTTTTATATATGATCCTTCATTTGTGTTAATATCATACAAAAAAGTTGAATTAAGAAGGTTGTTTGCATTACCTCCCAATGGCAGTGTTCCAACAGTACTGAATGGGTTTACACGATAATTTATTTCATAGTTATTGGTTCTATAGATTCTTTCTTTTATTGTGTAAGCCCCTCCAATCTTTATTTTACCTTCAATTTTTTTGCTATTTAAATCAAAACTTAACATAATATTTGATGACAATGCATCCTCTTCCAAATCTCTCCACAATCTGCTAGGATTTTGAGTAGTGTTGGGAGCAATTTGCAGACCAGTTGGATTTTCTTCAAAGATTGTTTTTTTAAAGTCTTTATCATAAACTCTTGCAAATGATGGCGCAATCTTTATCTCTAGATTAGTATTCCCATTATTGAATGTATGAAGAGATGAAAAAGGGATTGATAAAATATTTCTTTCTGTATAGGTTAAAATATCAGCTTGACCAACATAAGGGTTTTCAATAAACTCTTTATAAACACCCTTTATTGCAGTTGACTCACCTGAATTCAATGCAAGTAGGTTTAATTTATATTTTGAATTTCTGGTCTTGTATGAAACCCCAAGTAAACTACTAGCTAAATTTTGAACTGTCCCGAGTTCTCCTATTTGTTCACCATATGGCTCTAATGGTCTGTTTATGTTCTCTTTTTCAACTGTTCCATTAAAAAAATCTTCATAATATTCGTAATCTCTTTTATAACCTAAAGCTGCTATAAACCCGATAGTTTTTTCATCGGAGATATTGTATTGATTACTTGCAGTAGCACCAATACTAAAGTCTAAAAAGCTATCAAATCTAGAAACTGACATAGTTTTTTGAAACATATTTGTAAGAGACATAGTTAGATTAGTTTGACTTAAATTAAATGTTTCAACATCTGGGATTGGTTGATTTGATGCCAAGGGGAGATCAAAATATCCATTATCAAATCCTAAAGAGTTAAAAGCACTTTTTTCGTTTCCTATAAAATTACTATTAAAGTTCATCTCTGGATTAAATGAACCGCTTACAGAGAAACTGTACTCTGGTAATACAGAAAAGTCCTTTAAAAGGATATTGACAATACCTCCAGTAAAATCTGCATTTAACTCAGCACTTGCAGACTTACTAATCAAAATATTATCTAAAAGATTAGTTGGAAAAATATCTAATTGAAGAGTGTTTTTATCTGGATCAAGACCAGGGACCTCTAGTCCGCCAAGTAATGTCTTTGAGTATCTATCACCTAGTCCTCTTACGTAGACAAATTTCCCATCTTGAACAGAAACACCTGGAACCCTCTTGATTGCAGATGCAAGATCACTATCACCAGTTTTCTTTATAGCTTGTGCAGATAATCCATCGATTAGGTTTATTGCCCTTTTTTGGATAGATAACACTGCTGCTTCAGTATTTTGTCTTGCAGTTGTCGTAACAATGACTTCTTCTAGAGCGTTCGATGCAGGAAGCAATATTGAATTAACAATTACTTCTTCATTCTCACCTACATTAATTTCAGTGATTTTTTTTGTATCATATCCAACAAAAGAAAATTCAAGAAAATAGATTCCAGGTTGAACTTCAAAAATATATGAGCCGTCAAAATCAGTTGATGTTCCGCCAATATTGGAACCATCTGAAAGAGTTATAAGTACGTTTGCAAATGGAAGAGGATCATTAAACTCTCCATCAATTACCTGACCGGAAATTATGGATTGAGATAAAATAAAATTTGTAAATAAAAGAAATGAAGCGATTAAAGTCTTTTTCATATTATATAATTTAAATAAAAAGTTCGCTAGAGTTTATCTAGCGAAACTTTTTTTGGTTTAGGTTATAAACTAAACAATAATATGAAATAAGAATATACTCTATTTTAATATTATTGTTGTGTTGTTTGGTACCACATTGTCCAGCCAAATACTGATGTATCAGCTCCTACACTACCACTAGAGACAACAGACGCCCATGCTGGAGTAGCAGTCGTTGTATCTGCTGTATTAGCAAGAATAGCAGCTAATGTTGTTGTTGTTTGAAACTGAAAGTTTTTGAAAATTAAAGTATTTACTGCATTTGTTGTTGCTGTTGCACTATATGTGTCAGCGTCAATCCCTTCAATTACTTGACCATCCATCACTGTGTAGAGGACATTTTCTGTAGTTCCAGTTGCATCAGACTTCCAGTGACCTAATTGATCTGTCTTAGTTGTGTTGCCTGCAACTCCAATATATGTAACATCTTTAATAGTAAATTGTCCATCATTTGCATCTGTTGAATCTTCAGTACCATCAATTTCAAAAATGTTATCTGTTGCAGCTTTTGTTTGAACCACAACATTTGTTATAGTTCCAGCATAACCTTCATCTAAATCAACTGCATCATCTGTGTTTGCATAAATAACTAGATTATTAACATTAACAGTTCCTCCAAAAATTTCGATACCATCATCGTCACTTCCTACAACTTCAATGTTAGAGATTGTAGTTCCAGAACCAACACCACCCATAGTAAGACCTTGTATCTCGTTACCTTCACTAATTGCTATACCATTGTGTCTAATAGAAACGTAAGACATAACTCCAGAGTCATCAGCGTCATTCGTACCTCCATACTTTGTCCATGGATATCCTGATGCAATACCTTCAATGTCATCCTCACCACCATCTTCTCCTACAGTTGCCTTACCTAGTAAAATAATACCACCCCACTTACCTGTGTCAGTAGCAACTCTATTTGGACTAACACCATTAGTATTAGTATAATCAAGTTGATCTTCTATGTCAGTAAAGATAATTGGAGCATCAGCAGTACCAGCTGCTTGAATCTTTCCACCTTTTGCAACGATTAAAGCTGTAGAATCTACTCCTGTCAAACTAGTAGATTTAACAATAGTACCTGGTTGAATGGTTAGTGTTACTTGATCTTGAACTACTATTTTCCCATCCATAATCCAAATCCTGTCATTTGTCCAAGTTGTATCCTCATTAATATAGTAGATACCACTATCTGAACCAACAGTTTGAGTTTCAGGAACAGTAACTGTTGCTGGAACCTCTACAGTTACAGTTTCAGTTTCAGTAACAACTACAGTTTCAGTAACTGTAACTGTTTCATATACAGTTTCAGGGTCCTTTTCACAAGAAAGAAGCAAGACTACTGAAGAAAGTATTAAAGAGTAAATTTTATTTTTCATTATATATATTTTGTTGAATTTATTATGGTCAAATATATCCTCTTAATCATCTAATAAACTTAATTTATAATGAAATAATTATTACCAATATGTTAACAAAAAAAAATTTAATGTTAATTTAATATTAACTGAACTTCTTGCTAACCAATATAATGGAGATAAGAATATTTGGATTTAAATAGAAAAAATTTATACTTTCGCCATAAATTATAGTTAATATGTCCAAGTTTGGAGAGTTATTAGATGAGAAAAAGCCATTACTACTCGTTTTTTTTAGTGAGTTTGATGAATTATCTAATAATCTACACCCTATTTTAAAGGATGTTGCTGCTGCGCTTGGGGATAAGGGAAAAGTAATTAAAATAAATACTGAAAAGAATATTAAACTTTCGGAAGCATTAAGAGTGAAAGTCATCCCGACTTTAATGATCTATAAATTTGGAGAAATGGTATGGAGACAAAGTGGAGATCAAGATGCTAACACACTAATAAGTTTAATGAAAGACCAGCTTGACTAGATTGTAAATATTTTGTTGAATTTATGTTTATGAGTTAGTTAAGCTTTTTTTATTCAATCATTTTAGCTAACATATCTTTTAGATTCTTATCATATTTATTATATGCATCAATATCATATACTTCTATTTGATTTATTAGCCTGCTGTACTGGTTGATATCAGATGTTATACCTTCTATGTAATAGACCTGTTCATCTTCATCAATATTTGAGAAAACAGAAACTCTTCTAATCAATTGTTCTTCAATCTTATCAATTACACTCATTGAGTATTCTAATTCATTTAACTCTAAAAGTGAAACTAAAAAGTTTGATAGAGAAATATAATAATCATATTCACCATATATATAGTTAAACTGCTCAGAGCTTGATATAAAACTTTTTATTTGATCAGCTAGAATCTCTTTTTCACCAGATTCTTGAATTGTTTCAATTAAGTTTCTAAACCTCTCAATATCTGAAATAATTTCTTCTCCTACATCATACTGATTAAATATCTCAAGCGAAGAAAAATAACTTAATCTATCGGAGTATTTAAAAGATAATTTTTGAACTATTCCTCTTACTTTCTCGCTCTTTCCTATATCATAATAGGATTTGATTAGTGGTGTCCAAAGACTGTAATAACCATAATAGTCAATTGGCATTTTAGAAAAAGCTAAATCTAATATCTCTTCAGCTTTTTCATATTCCCCCTCTGAAATTAACTCTTCAGATAATCTAGATAGATTACCTCTAAAAGAAATACTATTTTTTCTTGTTTCAGGATCGTGATATATCTCATCACTTTCAGAATTACCCCAAGACCATTTTTTCACAATATCATACATTAAATCTGAGTCAATCCTCCCCATTTCATATGGGTTATTTTCAATTGAAGTTTTTATAGGAACTAATTTATAGACAAGTCCGTCGAGTTGAAGATAATCTTTCATCCAAATATATTCAGACTCCTCGTAGCTACCTCCGGTAAAATAAATTGGTCTTTCCCAATTGTTGTTAGCAAGGATGTCTAACATCATTATTTGATTTTTTGTAATAATAGACTCAGGTAAATCTATGTCAATGTAATCTAGGATTAGATCACTATCTTTTTCTTTAACTAGCCCACTTTTAATTACATTTTCCTTATTTACGGGAAGTCTGATCTTATTAGTAGGATAGAATACTGTCTCAAGTGCATTTTCTGGATAATCGCTTGTATCTCCTCCTGATTGAGTAATTAAATTTCTATATTTTGTTCTTGGATTATCACTAGCTACCCAATCAACAAAATCATTTATATCCCACCTAATAGAATCTAATAAGTTCTCATATCTTATATAATCTCTTACTCCAAAAGCATATTGTGCATGTTCCATTTGTGATGGAATTGGACTGCTCTCATATGCTCTTCTTTTCATTTGATCAATATACCAGTCTGTTGCTAAAAGGCTAGTATTTATAGTTCTAACATCTGTTCTAAACTCCTCAATTTCTTGAATATACCATAGCGCAAAAGTATCATTGTCACCTATAGTAAAAATCATTGCATCTTTATCTTCATCTATAGATTGTAGATATGCTTTAGAAATTGATTGAGCTGTATACCTGTCTGACCTATCATGATCGTCCCAGTTATTATATCCCATAAGAAAAGGAACAGCCGCAATACATAATACATATATAATGGATCTTGATACTTTATTTTCATATTTTTTGATATAGTTCATGATTGCAGTGAATCCCATACCTATCCAAATAGAAAAAATATAAAAGGATCCAACTAATGCATAATCTCTTTCTCTTGGTTCAAAGGGCCTTTCGTTTAAATAAAATTTTAATGCAAGTCCTGTAAAAAGAAACAGTAAAAGTAATGTCCAAAAAGACTTGATGTCATACTTGTAGCAATACATCAAACCAATTATTCCCAGTATTAAAGGGAGGAAAAAATATGTGTTTCTGGCCTTGTTATTTTTTTGGTCTTCACTAAGTTCCAATTGATTACCCAGTCTAAGCTGATCTATAAAATTTATTCCACTTATCCAGTTTCCGTTAAGGATATTGTATTCTCCCTGAACATCATTTTGTCTACCTGCAAAATTCCATAAAAAATATCGCCAGTACATATAATTAATTTGATATGAGAATAGAAAATTAAGATTATCAAAAAGTGAAGGCTTGCTAATATCTAGGTATGGACCAAGAGATCTGAAGAACTCATTATAATCATCTCCAGAAAGTTCTCCAGAAAGTTCTCTACTTTTAAATTCATTGACACTCTCTACAATAACCTCTTCAGATTTATATCTATCCAGTATATCAAATTTTAAGGGATTTGTAAAATTCATATAATTTCCTGCATGATTTGAACTCCAAAGTCTAGGTATAAGTCCTCTGTGATTAGAGTTTGAATTTATCTCAGAATCTTTCCAGTAATTAACAATTTTATATTTATTTGTTTTATAGTCTCTTTCATATTTTGGTTTTCCATCAACATATGGTTCCTTTTCATCCTGTGGAGCATATATGTCTGAGAACATTGGTCCATAAAACAGATATGTTTTTGGATATTGCTCAAGTCTGTAATATGCTAAAAGAGTTCTAGCATCAGATGGAGAATTTTCATTAATTACAGTATTAGCATTTGATCTAATTGGAAGCATTAGCCAAGATGAGAATCCAATAAAAATAAACAGGATACATAATATTAGTGTATTAGCCTGAACCATCCCCTTTAACCTAGTGTAACTTAGAGATTTGTAGAAAAAGAAGACTATTAGAAAAGCCGCAATAATTGTCCCAGAGTTAAACGGCAGACCAATTGAGTTTACAAAAAATACTTCTAGTTGACTAAATAGAGATAGGGTAGAGGGAAGTAAAAGTTTGAAAATAAAGAGTAGTATTGAAACTGATATTATGTTAGCTAAAACAAAATTTTTAATTGTTATTTTTTCATACTTTTTAAAGAAATAAATCATCCCTATTGCAGGTATAGTAAGTATTGCCATGAAATGAACTCCAAATGAGAGACCAATTAAAAAACAGATTAGTAACAACCATTTATCACCTCTTTTATTGTTAAAGTCTTTTTCCCATCTAAGCCCACACCAAAATGTTGCAGATAAAAAAAGCATAGCAAGTGCATATACTTCAGTTTCGACAGCATTGAACCAAAAGCTATCAGAGAATGTAAATGCTAAAGCACCAATCGATGAACTAAGTAAAATATTTGTATCATTTGTACAATTATTTTTCTTAGATATTTTTTTAAGAAATAATGTGGTTGACCAAAAAAGAAAAAGTATTACAAATGCACTAGATACAACTGATAAAAAGTTTACAGCAATAGCAATAGACTCATTGCTTGAGGCAAACATTGAAAAAACTGCACCCATCATCTGAAAAAATGGAGCCCCAGGTGGATGACCCACTTGCAGCTTTGCTGAAGTTGAAATATATTCTCCAGCATCCCAATAACTAGCAGTTGGCTCAACAGTTAGCCCGTAGGTAACTAGGGCAACTGAAAACAGTAGCCATCCAATTAAATTATTGATTTTTCGAAACTTCGTTTCAGGCATATCAGTCTATTATTAATAACTATTTAATGACTAAAAAACATTTAAATAATCTAATTCAAGTTTTTTGAAACTTGAATTAAAATTAGGAATGTCCTCTGAAATAATTTTATCATACTTTGCTAATTGAGCATTAACTTTCTTAATTAACTCATTTTTAACTTGAACTCCTTGAACTGTTGGCCCAAAATCACCACCTCCAAAAGCAGAATTTAAGTTCCCTAAATTATTAGTTAACTTAACTCCGAAATTAAGTGGGTCTTGATTACTCTGATTTTTAGTTTGATAAAGTTCATTTTCAATTTTATCAATAGACTCAATAATAGACTTTGATTCTTCTATTAAATCTTTTGCAGAATCATTATCAGCATAATCTGATTGAAACTTTTTAAGGTCTTTTTTCATGTTCCTTATATTTTCAATTGCTTTATGAGCTCTATCAACTACTCCATTTACCTCATTCACAAATTCAAATTGAGCTTTAATATCATCAATCGAACCTTCTGATGTTGGATCTTTAAGGATTGTAAACTCTTGAGTCATTTCTTTGTCATTAACTTTTAATTTTACGATGTAATCTCCAGGTACTGCTTTAGCTCCTGAAAAATCTGCTCCCCAAAGTACCATGTTATCTAGTCTTTTTGCCCCAGGATATTTCATGTTCCAAACAAATGAATTACCACCATTTTTAACTTTTAATGAATTCTCTTTGCTCTTGTTCGAGAACTCCTTAATGAGAGTTCCATCTGTTGAATGAATAGAAACTTTTACCTGATCATTATCTTTATCAAAATTTGGAAGGAAATAATGAATAATTACTCCATTTGGAAGATTTGTTCCAGCTGTCAGAGACTTTCTTCCTCCAGCACCTCTCATTCTATATGAGTCCTTTGGTTTGTATAGTTTTGCCTCTTCAGTAGATGAAGTTAGTTGATGGATTACAGTTAAGTCATCAATCATCCATATACTTCTTCCCTGAGTTGCTACAATTAAAGAGTTATCTTTAATTGTAAGATCTGTAATTGGAACAATTGGAAGATTTTTTTGAAATTCATTCCAACTGTTTCCTCTGTCGTAAGAAATATACATTCCTGTTTCGGTTCCAGCATATAATATGTTTTTATTTGATTTATCTGATCTTAAAACTCTAGTAAAATGTTCATCTTTAATTCCATCAGTTATGGGTTTCCAATTTTTTCCATAATCATCAGTTACATATAGATATGGTGTAAAGTCACCAAGTTTATATCTAGTCCCAGCTATGTATGCTGTTCCTGAGTCAAAAGATGAAGCGTCAATACTATTTATCATCATCCAATCGGGCATTTTCTTTGGAGTTACATTTTCCCAAGTAGCCCCTCCATCTTTTGTTAAATGAATTAATCCGTCATCGCTTCCTACCCAAATAATTCCTTCTTGAAGCGGAGATTCATCAACCGCAAAAATTGTTGCATAATATTCGACACCAGTATTATCTTGGGTAATTGGTCCACCTGAAGAGACAAGTTTAGATTTGTCATTTCGAGTGAGGTCTGGACTGATTGTTTCCCAGCTATGTCCCTCGTCAGTTGATAGGTGAACATGATTTGAATATGTATAAAGCTTTGATGAATCGTGCTTACTAAAAGCTATCGGAAAATTCCAATTAAATCTATACTTCATAGCCTCAGCTCCCTCTCCAAGAGTAGTAATTGGCCATACATTAATAATTCTTGATGTTTGTTTTTCATGATTTTTTCTTTCTAGAAAGCCTAGATAACTTCCGCCATAAACAATATCATTATTATTTGGATCAATAGCTATGTGTCCAGATTCTCCACCTGCAGTACTTTCCCAGTCGTTCTCATCTATACTATATCCGAAGCTTCTGTGCATTACTCTCTGAGTTGAATTATCTTGTTGTGCAACATAAATTCTGTAAGGAAAAGAATTATCTGTTGTTACTCTGTAATATTGTGCAGTTGGTTGATTATAATACGTACTCCAAGTTTTTCCTTTATCATATGAAACTTGAGCACCTCCATCATCAGCAATAATAAGTCTGTTATTATCCTCAGGAGCTATCCAAAGATCATGATGATCTCCATGAGGGGCACGACGAGACTCAAATGTTTTACCACCATCATCTGAGAAATGATAAGATACATTCATAACATAAACACCATCGATATCTTGAGTATCAGCATATATCTTTGAATAATACCAAGCTCTTTGTCTAAGAGACCTGCTACTATTTGTGTATGTCCAACTTTTACCACCATCATCAGATCTGTATACCCCACCCTTATCTTGATTCTCAACTATAGCCCATACTCTTTCTGAGTTAACAGGCGACACAGTGACTCCGATTACACCAATTATACCTTTAGGTAAACCTGAATTATTAGTAATCTTTGTCCAGTTCTCACCACTGTCTATACTTTTCCAAAGATCTGATCCTTGACCTCCACTACTTAAGCTTGAAGGTGTTCTTTGTACTCTCCAAGTAGATGCATAAAGTACTCTTGAATTATTTGGGTCAAGTACGATTTCAAATGCACCTGATAGATCATTAGCATAAAGTACTTTTTTCCAAGTGGTTCCTCCATCAATAGATTTATATACACCTCTATCCTGAGTAGGCTTATATAAGTTTCCAAGTACAGCTGCATAAACTATATCATTATTGTTAGGATCTATAACTATCCTTGGAATATGTTTTGAATTTGGGAGACCAGAGAAGGTCCATGTCTTTCCAGCATCTACACTTTTAAAAACTCCATACCCTGATGAAACATTTCCTCTAATAGTTACTTCACCACCTCCAACATAAATTACATTTGAATCATTTTTAGCAATTGCAATTGAACCAATACTCCCTCCAAAAAAACCATCTGAAATATTTTCATAAGTTTCACCTCCATCTTCAGTTTTCCATACACCACCTCCAGTTGCTCCAAAATAAAATAGTTTTGGATTGCCAGGAACCCCAACAACAGCTGCAGAACGCCCTCCTCTAAAAGGACCTATTTCTCTATATTCAACAGATTCGTGCAGAATTTTATCAAAAACTACTAAATTTTTTTTTGATTTTTTTTGAGAGTAAATAACTGTGTTTGATGATAAAACAGCAAGTCCAATAATAATGAATAGATTAAATATTTTTTTTATTTTCATAATTGATATATTTACAGATCCAAAGTAAAATAAAATATTTGAATATCATATATATATATACAATCCGATTATACTTTAATTAATATTTATGGATACCTACGCAAACATCTTATTAATTACAATCCCAATTTTTCTTGTTTTAATTATTGTTGAAATATCATATGGGGTTTGGAAGAATGATTTAAGACATTCATACATGGATACAATATCAAGTTTAAGCTCAGGATTTTCAAACTTAATGGTTGATATATTAGGTCTTGGTATAATTATATTTTCATATCCCTTCTTTTATGAGAGATTAAAAGTTGTAGAATTAGAAGAAAGTATAATGCTATATTTTATCGCATTTGTTTGCGTTGATTTTGCGAGTTATTGCCACCATAGATTAAAACATTCAATTAATATTTTTTGGAATATGCACGTTATACATCATAGTAGTGAAGAATTTAATCTTGCATGTGCACTTAGACAGAGTATAACTAATAATCTTGGTATTGGTATTCTCTTTTTAGTTCCAGCAGCCCTTTTAGGAGTACCTCCAAAAATGATCAGTATCCTTGGACCACTTCATCTTTTTGGTCAGTTTTGGTATCATACTAGGCATATTGGCAAACTAGGTTGGCTTGAATACATTCTTGTAACCCCATCTCAACATAGGGTACATCATGCAATAAATAAAGAATATATTGATAAGAATTTAGCTGCAATTTTTTGTATTTGGGATAGAGCCTTTGGGACATTTCAAGAAGAGTTAGACGATGTGCCTTGTGTTTATGGAACATTAAAACCTGTGAGGACTTGGAACCCTATTTTAATAAATTTCCAACATTTATGGTATCTAATTCAAGATGCTTGGCATACAAATAGCTTAATAGATAAATTTAAAATCTGGTTTATGCCAACTGGTTGGAGACCAAAAGATATGGTAAAAAAAATTCCAAGAAATAAAGTTGAGAATGTCTTTGATCAAGAAAAATATAAGTTTGAATATAGCTTTTTTCATAAAGTCTTTGTTGGGTTCCATTTTCTGACCTTAAACATTGTACTTTATATATTCTTGACTTCATATGCTAATTTGTCATTTGCAGATAAAACAGGTTATTTTTTATTAATATTCTCTACAATATTTAGCTTTTCATCAGTAATGGATGGATATAAATGGTCAATCAATTTTGAGTTTTTGAGAATATTCTTAGGAATTCTGGTGCTATACTTTCAGGAAGAATTATTTCTGACTTATAATTCATCAATAACGATATTTTTATCATGTTATCTAATAGTATCAGCCATATTGAATTCATTAATACTAAGATCAGCTCCTGATAGGATTAATCAATAAAATTCATAAATATATTTTTTTAAAAAAAAAAAATTAAATTTGCAGCTAATTGGCCTATGGTGTAACTGGCAACACGTCTGGTTTTGGTCCAGAAGAGTCTAGGTTCGATCCCTAGTAGGCCAACAATTTTATTATATCAATAATTTATAATAAATTTGCCAAGCATTTTGATATCTCAGAGGCGACATTATGTCCCTCTTTTTTTTTAAATAAAGTTAAGTAAATGGAAAATATATCATTATTAGAATCCTTTTCTGAATTCAAAGATGAAAAGTTGATCGATAGAGTAACCTTAATGGTTATACTAGAAGAAGTATTCAGAAATACTCTTACTAGAAAATTTGGAACTGATGAGAATTTCGATATTATTATCAATCCAGACAAAGGAGACCTTGAAATATGGAGAAATAGAGTAGTTGTTAGAGATGGTGAAGTTGAAGACCCAAATGCTGAAATTGAGTTTAAGGAAGCAATAAAAATAGAACCAGATTTTGAAGTTGGAGAAGAAGTATCTGAGGAGTTTAAACTTATAGATCTTGGAAGAAGATCAATTCAATCACTAAGACAAAATCTTGTTGCAAAAGTTTTTGAACATGATAGCAATAACATATTTAATCAGTTCAAGGATAGAGTTGGAGAGATATTTACTGCTGAAGTACATCATGTAAGAGCAAGAGAAGTTATTCTTTTAGATGATGATGGAAATGAATTAATAATGCCTAAGGATAAGCAAATACCAAAAGATTTTTTTAGAAAAGGAGATAATGTTAGAGGTGTTATAGAAAATGTTGAGTTAAGGGGGAATAAACCAAGAATAATATTCTCAAGAACATCACCTCTTTTCTTAGAAAAACTATTTGAACAAGAAATTCCTGAAGTTTTCGATGGTTTAATTACCATCAAAAAATCAGTCAGAATTCCAGGTGAAAAGGCAAAAGTAGCAGTTGACTCATATGATGATAGAATTGACCCAGTAGGTGCATGTGTAGGAATGAAAGGATCAAGAATTCATGGAATAGTTCGTGAGCTAGGAAATGAAAACATAGATGTTATCAACTATACAAATAATACTCAATTGTTTATAACGAGAGCATTAAGCCCAGCAAAAGTTAACTCTTTAAACATTGATGAAGAGAAAAAAACAGTTCAAGTCTACCTTAATCCTGATGAAGTTTCAAGGGCTATTGGAAAAGGTGGTCACAACATTCGACTTGCGGGAAGACTAACTGGATATGAAATTGATGTTTACAGAGAGGGTGCTGAAGAAGACGTTGAACTTACTGAATTTAAAGATGAAATTGATGCATGGGTTATTGAAGAATTTAGAAAAGTTGGACTTGACACTGCAAAAAGTGTTCTTGAATTAAGCGCAGAAGATCTTGTTAAAAGAACTGATCTTGAAGAGGAAACAGTCTCAGATGTTTTAAAAATTTTAAAAGAGGAATTTGAAGAATAAAATATAAATATGCCATCACCAATAAGGTTAAATAAAGTACTTAAGGAATTAAATATATCTCTTGATAGAGCCGTTGAATTTTTGAGTACAAATAAAATTGAAATTGAGCCAAGACCAACATCAAAAATTGATCAAGATATATATAACTTGTTGCTTGATGAGTTTCAGACTGATAAATCTGATAAAGACAAATTAGAAGAAATTAATACAAAAAAAAGAAGAGAATTAGAGGAGAAACAGGCAGAGGAGAAACAGGCAGAGGAGAAGCAGGAGGACGAGAAGCAGGAGGACAAGAAGCAGGAGGACGAGAAAATTAATATAAAGACAAAAAAAGTTGAGCCAATAACAGATAAATTTTCTTCAGTTTCTTCCGAAGATAAAAAGTTAAGTAGTGATGGATCGACTGAAGATACTAAGCAATCTAAAATTCAAACTAATTTTAAAAAACTTTCTGGTCTTAAAAAAACTGGAGAAGTGATTGATCTTGAATCAATAAACAAAAAAGAAGAAAAAGTTGAAGAATCAAAAAAGAGAAGAAGGAAAAGAATTAGTAAGGATGTCTCTCAGTCAAAAGATAATTCAATAAAGTTTAATAAAAATAAAAAACAAGTTGTTACCCCAAAGGTTGAACCTACCGATGATGAAATTCAAAAACAGATCAGGGAGACATTAGAAAAGCTTCAAGGTAAATCGTCAAAATCAAAAGGAGCTAAATATAGAAAGGATAAAAGAGATCAAAGAAAGATTCAATCTGAGGAGGAAGAAGCATTACTTGAAGAAGAAAGTAAAATTATAAAAATAACAGAGTTTATTACTGTCGGTGAGATAGCAACCTTAATGGATGTTAGTACCAACGATATAATCTCAGCCTGTATGACTTTAGGCATAATGGTTACAATGAATCAAAGATTAGATGCTGAAACTCTTACCGTAGTTGCAGATGAATTTGGTTATAAATTAGAATTTATTAAAACAGATATTGAAGAAGATAAAGATGAGGTTGAAGAAGAGGATGACCCTAAATCTTTGCAAGAAAGACCACCAATTGTTACCGTAATGGGGCATGTAGATCATGGAAAAACTTCCCTATTAGACTATATAAGAAATTCATCAGTAACTGAAGGTGAGTCGGGGGGGATTACGCAGCATATTGGAGCCTACTCTGTTTTAGTCAACAATTCAAAAAAAATAACTTTTCTTGATACCCCAGGTCACGAGGCATTTACCGCAATGAGAGCAAGAGGAGCTCAAATAACGGATATAGTTATTATTGTAATTGCCGCGGATGATAGCATAATGCCACAGACAAATGAAGCAATTAGCCATGCTCAAGCAGGTGGCGTCCCTATTATATTTGCAATCAATAAGATTGATAAAGAAGGAGCTAACCCAGACAAAGTTAAAGAATCTCTTGCGTCAATGAATTTAGTAGTAGAAGACTGGGGCGGTAAGATTCAATCTCAAGATATATCAGCTTTAAATGGAAAAGGAATTGATTCTCTTCTTGAAAAAGTATTGCTTGAAGCAGAAATAATGGATTTAAAGGCTAATCCAAACAAGAATTCATCAGGTTCAGTTTTGGAGGCTTATCTTGATAAGGGTAGAGGGTATGTTTCAACAATGCTTGTTCAAAATGGCTCTCTTAAGATAGGGGATTATGTGCTAGCAGGCAAAACTAGTGGAAAAGTAAAAGCAATGTTTGATGAAGCAGGAAATACAATAAATATTGCATCACCTTCAACTCCAATATCTGTCCTTGGACTAGATGGAGCTCCCCAAGCTGGTGATCCATTCAAGGTCCTTGAAGATGAGAAAGAAGCCAAGTTAATCGCGTCTAAGAGAACTCAGTTAGTTAGAGAGCAAAATGTTAGAACACAAAAACAATTAACTCTTGATGAGATTGGGAGAAGAATTGCAATAGGGGACTTTAAGGAGCTTAATGTAATTATAAAAGGAGATGTAGATGGCTCAGTAGAAGCTTTGACAGATTCATTTGAAAATTTATCAACTGAGGAAATTCAAGTTAATATAATTTTTAAAGGCGTTGGAGCAATTACTGAATCTGATGTTTTGCTGGCTTCTGCATCAGAAGCTATAATTATCGGTTTTAATGTA
>CABYMF010000017.1 GCA_902519955.1 uncultured Bacteroidota bacterium
TTATTTATAATGTCTGATGATCATGCTTATCAAGCAATAAGTGCATATGATGATAGGTTAATTCAAACTCCAAACATTGACAGAATTGCAGATGAAGGAATGTTGTTTGCTAATGCCTCGGTTACAAATTCGATATGTGCCCCCTCAAGAGCAGTTATATTAACTGGTAAACACAGTCACATCAATGGAAAAATAGATAACATTGCAAAATTTGATGACTCTCAAATGACCTTTCCTCAACTATTTAAAAAGAATGGATATCAAACAGCTATGTTTGGAAAACTTCATTTTGGAAATAATCCGAAAGGTATAGATGATTTTTTGATTCTTCCCGGTCAGGGAGATTATATCAATCCTAGATTCTTAGGTAAAGATAAGGATACAATTATTACTGGATATGTAACAGATGTTATCACCGACTTAACATTAGATTGGTTTAAAAATAAAAGAGATGAAGACAAGCCTTTCTTGACATTTTATCTTCACAAAGCTCCTCATAGGGCGTGGTGGCCAAGTCCAGAAAAGTTTGCTGAATTTTATAAAAAAAAGTTTCCTGAACCAGAAACTCTTTATGATGACTACTCTAATAGGGGTACTGCTGCAAAAACTGCTGAGATGAATCTACTTACTCATATGCAATACATGCAAGACAGCAAAGTTCGTCCCTCAGTATTTGAAAAAATGGAAAATGTAGAGCCAAAAATTGTTTATGATAGAGGTGATGGAACCTTTTTTGAGCCAAGCTCTAATTCATTTCATAATCGATATAATAGAGCTAATGAGGAACAAAAGAAAAAATATGACGTTACTCTAGACAAAATTAGTAAAGATTTTGAAGCTAATTGGCCAAAAATGACTAACAAGGAAAAAATGCAATGGAAGTTTCAACGTTATATGCAAGACTATTTGGCAACCGTTTCATCTGTAGATGATAATGTAGGAAGAGTTTTAGACTATCTGGAAGAATCAGGACTTGATAAAAATACTATAGTCGTTTATACTTCAGATCAAGGTTTTTATCTGGGTGAACATGGATGGTTTGATAAGAGGTTTATTTATGATGAGTCTTTCAAAACCCCATTAATGATTAAATGGCCTAATCAAATTAAACCTGGAACAACAAATGAGGAAATGGTTCAAAACCTTGACTTTGCTCAGACTTTTTTGGAGGCTGCAATGATTGATGTGCCAAATGATATGCAGGGTGAAAGTCTAATACCATTATTAAAAGGAAATTCTAATAAATGGAACAGGGAGTCAGTTTATTATCATTATTATGAGTATCCTTCAGTCCATATGGCAAAAAGACACTATGGTATAGTTAATAAACATTATAAATTAGCTCATTTTTATTATGATGTTGATGAATGGGAATTATATGATCGTAAAAATGATCCAAATGAAATGAACAATGTCTATGATAATCCTATTTATAAGGATGTAGTTGATAATTTAACACAAGAATTAAAACAACTGAGAATTAAATATAAAGACTCGGAGGAATTAGATAAAAGCTTTATATATAATTGATATGAAAAAAATATTCCTAATCTTATTTATTGCTCTAGCTTCATGCTCGTCTCCTGAAGATTATAATATTAAGACTGTTTCAGTTAAGGAATTCAGAGACTTTATTAATGATACTGGTTATATAACTAGTGCAGAAGAGTATGGTTGGTCCTTTGTTCAAGAAAATGTTTATGATTATAAAGTTGTCAATGGTGCAAATTGGATGAAACCAGATGGTATCAATATCTCAATTGATAGTTTACCTGTAACACAAGTAAGTTACAAAGATGCAATTGAGTACTGTAAATGGGCAGATGTTCGACTTCCCACTTATGAAGAGTATTGGAAGGTAGTGTCTTCCGATGATAGATTAATTGTTTCGAATAATACCCTACCAATTTCTGCTGTTAAATCTGTTAATATTGTTGGAAATGTTTGGGATATTACTGAGCCTGGTAACTCAGATCAAGTAAGACTAGCAGGTGGGTCTCTATTTTGTTCAATAGATACTTGTCATGGAACTCAAGAAGATAGAGAGCTATATGTTGATAAAGAAACTGGTAATATTCATATTGGATTTAGTATTTTAACAGAATAAATGAAATATACACCAAGTAAAATAAATAGATGGATGCTTTTTAAGCTACCTGCTGCCTGGTTAACAGGTGTGAGGCTTACTCTAATTAATGAAAATAAATGTGAGGTTAAAGTAAGATTTAAATGGATTAATCAAAACCCTTACAGGTCTATGTTTTGGGCAGTTCAAGGTATGGCTGCTGAGTTAACTACCGGTATGTTACTTACAAAATCTATTCAAGACTCTAAAGCTAATATCTCAATGCTTCTTGTAAGTAATAAATCTAGCTTTCATAAAAAAGCAGTTGGTAAAATAACTTATACTTGTAATGAAGGTAAAATAGCTAAACAATTAATAAATTCGACTATCAAAAATATTACTTCTAAAGCTTGGTTCAAAGCAAGGGGATATGACGAACAAGGAGACTTAGTCTCTGAATTTGATTTTGAATGGTCATGTAAAAAAAGAAAAAATGGATAAACACTTTTATAATAAATTAAATATGCCCGTGATTGCAGCGCCTCTATTCTTAATTTCAGGTCCAAAACTTGTTATAGAATGTTGTAAAAAGGGAATAGTTGGAACTTTTCCTGCCCTAAATCAAAGGACTTCAGAAGGATTTGAAGAGTGGGTAATCGAAATTAAGGAAGAGCTTTCAAAATTTGAGAATGAGAGAGGCATAAAGCCAGCACCATTTGGAGTAAACTTAATTGTTCACCCTTCTAACATTAGAGTAAAAGCAGACTTAGATATTTGTGTCAAACATAAAGTCCCATTAATTATAACATCATTAGGAGCTGTCCCTGACATTGTTAATGCAATTCATAGTTATGGTGGATTAGTATACCATGATATTATTAAAAAAAGACACGCAGAGAAGGCAGCTGAGGCAAACGTTGATGGATTGGTGCTTGTTACTGCTGGAGCAGGTGGTCATGCTGGATTAAAAAATCCCATGGCTATGATATCATTGATAAAAAGCTTCTTTAATAAAACAATTATTCTATCAGGGGCTATATCAAATGGTAGAGATATTGCATCTGCTCTTCAAATGGGAGCAGACATTGCATACATGGGTACTAGGTTTATTAATACTAAAGAAAGTATGGCTGAAGAAGGCTATAAAGAGATGATTATTAATTCTTCTGCTGAAGATATTGTTTATACAGCTGCAGTATCTGGAGTTCACGCCAATTTCTTAAGGCCTAGTCTAGAGGCAATGGGAGTAACTGAGGAAGTATGGAATGATTCTAAAAAAATAGATTTTGGAAAAGATATGGCGGAGGCTGAGGCAAAAGCATGGAAAACAATTTGGTCTGCAGGACACGGTGTTAGCTCAATAAATGATAATCCAGCTTGTAAAGATTTGATAGATAAATTGAAACTTGAATTTATTGAGTCAATTCAGAGTCAGAAGTCTAATCTTAAATATAGTGACAATAATTATTAATTAATTATTGACCTTATTATAGACATACCATAAATTGCGGCTGTCTCAGATCTTAACCTGCTTTTACCTAGGGTCACTTCCTTTATATCTTGTTTTTTTGCAAAATCAATTTCACTGTCAGAAAAACCACCCTCAGGTCCTATCATAAGACAAATATTTGGTTTAGTAAAAAGCTTTTCACATAATTTATTTGATGTTTTTAGATTAGCCATCAATAGTTGATCTTTATTATTTAATATAAAATTCTCAAAAGTATTTATTAAATTAATTTTAGGTTTGAAGAACTGGTTAGATTGTTTTAAGGAGCTAATTAAAATTCTTTCTAATCTTTCAGTATTAACTTTCTTTTTCTCTGAATTCTCACATATCAATGGGGTTATTTGACTAATTCCTAACTCAGTCGCTTTTTCTGCAAACCATTCAAATCTTGAAATATTTTTAAGAGGAGATAGGGCAATATGAATAGATAAATTAGGTGCTTTGAACTTTTCGACATCTTTAATCTTAACTTTAATTTTTTTTCCTTTTTCAATTATCTCAGCATTACAAACGCAACCTAATCCATTTGTTATCCTGATATTATCTCCAATTTTTTTTCTAAAAGATTTCAATATATGTTTACTGTCAATCTCATTCATGACTATGAATCTATCTTTTGCTTTATAATTTGAGTAAAATAGATCCATCAGAAAGTTAGTCTAGGAGAAGGGGTTGATTTTAGGTCAGATTCAAGTGATTCTTTATACTTTAGATAACCTACAATACCAATCATTGCTGCATTATCAGTTGAATACTCTAGTTCAGGTATAAAAATTCTTAAATTATTTTTACTTGAATACTTCTTGAGCCTTTTCTTTAGATAGCTGTTAGCGGATACACCACCACCAAAGACTATTGTATTAAGATGATTATTTATACATAATAACTCAACTTTAGACATTAAGTTATCAATTAAATTCTTTTGTATTGATGCACAAATATCATTAATGTTTTCATTGATAAAGTTATTGTTCTGAATCTGATTTTTGTGAAGGAAATTTATAAATGCAGTTTTTGAACCTGAATAGCTTATATCTGCACCTTCAACTTTTGGCAGGGGAAATTTAAATTTTTTTTCATCCCCTTCTTTTGCAATTTTATCTATCAATGGCCCAGCTGGATATCCAAGTCCTAGTTTCTTTCCACACTTATCAAATGCTTCTCCAATAGCATCATCAAGAGTTTTCCCTAGTATTTCCATTTTAAAATAATCCTTTACAAGAATAAACTGAGTATGACCACCTGATATAGTAACTCCAAGAAATGGAAAAGGAGGGTCTTCGTCTCCGTTATTTATATAATGTACCAATAAATGAGCTTGCATATGGTTAACCTCTATAACAGGAATCGATAACGATAAACCTAGTGCTTTTGCAAACTCAGTCCCTACTATTAGCGATCCCATTAACCCTGGTCCGCGAGTAAAAGAAATTGCAGAAAGTTGATTTAATGAAATTTTTGCCTCTTTTATGGCAGATTCAACGACTGGGATTATGTTAGATAAATGAGCTCTAGATGCTAGTTCCGGCACCACACCTCCATAATTTTTATGAATATCTTGATTAGCAATTATGTTAGATAATACTTTATCATTTTTTAAAATTGCTGCAGAAGTGTCATCGCATGAGGATTCAATCCCTAGTATGTAGATATCTTTGTTTGACATTGCTATCTTTGTAAAACAAATTTAAACAAGAATTATGATTAAGAATTCAAAAAAAATATTTTTCATCATTTCTGGATTATTGCTATTATTATTATCCACATTTTTTTTGATTATTAATGCTCCATCATTTCAAGATTACATAAGAAAAAATATAATATCATATGTAAATCTAAATACAGATAATACTATTCAAATTTCTGATTCTAAATTTAATTTAAAAGGTGATCTTGTAATTTCTGGAATAATACTTTCTGATATGAATTCTGACACAATCATTAAGCTTGAATCATTAACCACAAGGTATATACCCTTAATATCGAACCTTCAATATGATAGTTCTCTAAATATTGATGGGTTAAAACTTTTTATTAACCAAGGGGATAATGAATTAGAAGAAGGTTTTAATATGAATAATATTAATAAGGTTTTTGATAATATTTTCTTTGATAATCTAGACATAACTAATTCTCATGTGATATTCATTAACGATTCAATACAAAAGCAAATTAGTATTTCTAATTCTTCTTTAAAAGAGATTAACAGAAACAAAAATGGAGTGGAGTTTAATATAGAAAGTTTTAGTGGTTCTTATGATAATTTAGCTATAGACGATTTTTATTCAACAGTAAATCTAAATAAGTCTAGTATTACTTTAAATAATTTAAATGTAAATTATAGAGAGGGTTTCTTAAAGGGTAATATTACAGTCAACTTGGATGAAGGTTTTAAATTTAAAAAAATCAGTAATTCAAGTATAAATTTTAATATTAACCCAATCTTATTTGAATCATTTCAAACTAATTATAATATAAATGATAATATATCAGGAGAACTACAATTTTATGGAACAAAAGAAGATTTAACTATTAACAGACTAAAATTATTTAACAAATTATTTGAGTTCAAAGCCCAGTTAAATATTCTGGATATCTTAACTGAAGACATTGAAATTAATGCTTTAATAAATGACCTTGATATAAATGAAGAATATTTGTCAAACAACTATGAGATTAATAATAAATTTGATTTACCACTATTAAAGGGAGATCTAAACATTAATAACAAAAACTTAACTATTAATTTAACTGAGACAGAAAGTTCAGAAACTAAACTTCATTTTATCGGAACTGCTAATCTTGATGATAGTTTCAATTATGAAATAGATATAGTTTCAAAGCTTGGAGAGAATGATGTAATATTAGAAACTCTAAATCTAAGTTATATGGATGTAAACGCATTAATAAGAGGATCATCCAAGGAATTAAATTATGTTAACTCCAATGTTAATTTAATCAAAAACAATAATGAATTTAACTTAAAGACCAATTCATATATAAGAAATAACACACTAGATGGAAGTGTAGGAATTTACTCAGATAATATAAATATTGAGTCTAGTCTTTCAGGTAATATTTTAAAAAAAGTATTTGATGTTGACAGTAAAATTGATATTAATGTTGAAGATAGGTATGGTGATATTGAATTTTCTACACAATCAAATCTTATAATCAACCTTTCAAACCCAAAAAACATAATTTCATTTTTGAAACTATATCAACTGCATATTAAAAACTCTAATGATGAACTAAAGCTTGAAAACTTATATGAACTTAATAAAATTCTTGATTCAAATTTTATAAATCAAGACAGTGAATTTGATTTTGAAATATCATTAACTGAACGTTTATTTCAAATAGACTCTTTTCTTGGTGAAAGGTTTAAAATAAATGGTTATTACAGAGATAGTGATGATTTAAATTTTGATATTAAAATTTCTGACGTTTTAGTTGAGAACTTCTTTGATATTAATAAAAGTCCAATTTCTGGTAGTATTAACTCTGATATAAATATTAGGAGAAGTTCAGAAAATAGAACTTTTAGATTAGACTCTAATTTTTCAAATCTTCAAATTAAAGATTATGATCTTGGTGAATTGGGTGTAAATGTATTTGGTAACACAGACTATAATTCATATGCTATTAATATTGGCTTGTCTAAAGATGAATTAACCTCTATTAAAGGTGAGGGATCCATAATATTAACTGATGAAGATCCAAACATTGATATAGACATTATTATTGAAGACTTTGATATATCATTTTTTGAAAAGATAGGCTCAAATACAATATCAAATATATCTAGCATTGTTTCAGGAGAAATTAACCTTTGGGGAAAATCAAATAATATTCAACACAATGGCAAGTTATATTTAAATCAGTCTAAGTTTAAAGTTCCATACTTAAATATTGAATATCTGCTGTCAGAAGACTCAGAAATTGATCTATACAATCAAAATTTTAAGTTCAATAATGTGAATATTAAAACAGAATCTAATGATTTACCAACATCATTAGTTGGTAAAATTACTCACCAAGACTTTAAAAACTGGAATTTAGATCTCAACTTTCAATCAGAAAGACTTTATATACTTAATAAAGAATATGATGATGCTGAAGGCTTTTACGGAACAGCTTACATTGGAGGGGGTATTGAAATAAATGGTCCAACTAATCAAGTCTCAATCAATATAAATGGTGAAACTAAAAGCGGAACAAGCATTACGATTCCTCAGTCAAATAATTATACAATTGATGATTTCTCCTTTATCACATTTACAGATCTAAATTCTTATTCACAGCAGTCTTTAGACTCAGATAATATTTATGGTAAAATAAATAAGACACTTGACTTAAATATGAACTTACAAATTAATAATAGTGCTGAACTTGAAATTACAATTGATCAAGAAACCGGTAGTTATTTAAGTGGAAAGGGTAATGGTGATCTTTTAATGGAAATTGACTCAGACGGAAAGTTTAACATCTATGGAGATTTCACCACTACTGAGGGTATATATAATTTTAGAAATCTAGCTTTAATTGATAAAAAATTTCAGTTAAAAAATGGAGGAACAATAACCTGGGACGGAGATCCGCTTTCAGCTCAAATGAATATTCAGGCAAAATATGAGGTGCCTGGTGGAGCAAATCCTGCTCTCCTTTTAGATAACCCAAACTTTAACAAAAAAATTCCAACAGATGTAGATATAAAATTAACTGGTGAACTTATCAAACCAGATAGCCCAGATTTTGAAATATTTTTTCCAAACACAAGTAGCACAGTTACCTCTGAGATAAATTACAGATTAAATGATCCAGAGATAAGACAACTTCAGGCTATTTCACTGTTAACTCAAGGTATTTTTATTAATGAGGTCAGTGTATCAATAGAAGGTATAACTAACAATATATATGAAAAGGTCTCTGAGGTTTTCAGTGATATACTTGGTGGGAATCAGGGCCCTCTTGAAGTAGGATTAAATTATCTTCAGGGTGATAAGAGCGAAATATTGGACATTAAGACTGAAGATAGATTTGGTGTTACATTGTCAACAAAAATAAGTGATAAAATTTTATTTAATGGAAAGATTGGAGTTCCAATTGGAGGAATAGAGGAAACACTAATAATTGGAGATGTTCAGATTGACTTTATCTTAAATGAAGATGGAACCTTAAGAGCAAAAGTTTTTAACAAGGAAAATGAGTTCAGATATATAGGAGATGAACTTGGTTATACTCAAGGAATAGGTTTATCATATCAGGTAGACTTTCAAACTTTTAGAAGTTTGTTGTCAAAAATTATTACTAATAATAATTAACAATTTGTCTTTATTGTTCAATATCCTTGATTTTTATATTTAAATTTGTTCAACTTTATGATGGACAAAAAACTCCGAAAAATAGCTGTTCTTACATCAGGTGGTGATGCTCCTGGAATGAATGCTGCAGTTAGATCAGTTGTTAGATCTGCTGTTTATAACAACATTGATTGCTATGGTGTTTATAAAGGCTTTGAAGGTTTAATTTTAGATGATCTTGTAAAGCTCAATGCTAGAGGAGTCAATAATATAGTTAACAAAGGAGGTACAATTCTTAAATCAGCAAGATGCTTGGAATTTAGAACAAAAGAAGGAAGATTAAAAGCTAAGAACACACTAGATAAATATGATATTGATTCACTTGTAGTTATAGGTGGAAATGGCTCGTTAACTGGTGCTCTTCTATTTGAGCAGGAACATGGTATAAAAACAATTGGTATTCCTGGAACAATCGATAATGATTTAGTTGGTACAAGATGTACATTGGGATTTGATACAGCGTTAAATACTGCAGTAGATGCTATTGATAAAATTCGAGATACAGCAAGTTCTCATAATAGGCTATTTTTTATTGAGGTAATGGGTAAAGGCTCAGGTCATATTGCTCTTAATGCTGGTATAGCTGCAGGTGCTGAAGAAGTTCTAATTCCTGAGCAGGGTATGGGACTAGATAGATTGCTAAATTCCCTCAAAAAGAGTGAAAAATCAGGAAAATCCTCAAGTATAATTGTTGTTTCTGAGGGTGAAAAAATTGGGGATAATGTATTTAGTTTTTCATCCCACATTGAAAAAAATCTTCCTCATTATGAGATAAGAGTCTCAATCCTGGGTCATATTCAAAGAGGGGGATCTCCAAGCAGCTTTGATAGAGTTTTAGCTTCAAGAATGGGTGTTTATGCTGTTGATTGTCTTATTTCAAATAAAAGTAAAGTAATGGTTGGTATTATAGATGATAAGATGGTAACTGTTCCAATTGAAAAAGCTATTAAAGGGGGTCAACTGTTAGATAAAGACTTAGTAAGAGTTTGTGATATAATTTCAATTTAATTTTAAAATAAATATAAAATGGCAATAAATATTGGTATAAATGGTTTTGGAAGAATTGGTAGGTTAGTTTTTAGATCTGCAATTAATAATGATGATTTTAATCTAGTTTCAGTAAATGACTTACTAGATATTGATCATCTCGCCTATCTTTTAAAATATGATTCTGTGCATGGTTCTTTTGATGGATCTGTTGAGGTAAGCGATAATAAATTAATAATTAATGGAAAACCTATTAAAATTACTGCTGAAAGAGATCCAAATAATATTGATTGGTCTGGAATGGGTGTAGAAATTGTAGCTGAATGTACCGGTATTTTTACTTCAATTGACAAAGCATCTAGTCACATAAACTCGGGTGCAAAAAAAGTAGTAATATCTGCTCCAAGTCCAGATGCTCCGATGTTTGTAATGGGGGTTAATCATAAAGAGGTAAAATCCTCTGACACAATTGTATCCAATGCATCATGTACAACAAATTGTCTTGCACCGATTGCTAAAGTTCTTAATGATAACTATTTAATTGAAGAAGGTCTGATGACAACAGTTCACGCCGCAACTGCTACACAATTTACAGTTGATGGTCCGTCCAAAAAAGACTTTAGGGGTGGTAGAAGTTCATTATTAAACATTATTCCAAGTTCTACTGGAGCTGCAAAAGCTGTTACAAAAGTAATCCCGTCATTAGAGGGTAAGCTTACAGGTATGGCATTTAGAATCCCGACTGCCAATGTATCAGTGGTTGATCTTACGGTTAGATTAAAAAAAGATACATCATATGAAGAAATAAAAAAAGTCATGAAAGATTCATCAAATAATGAGCTAAGTGGAATTCTTGGTTACTGTGATGATCTTGTTGTCTCTCAAGATTTTATTGGAGATATAAGAACTTCAATTTTTGACGCGAATGCTGGTATGGAATTAAATTCTAATTTCTTCAAAATTATTTCATGGTATGATAATGAATGTGGGTATTCTAATAAACTACTTGATTTATCAAAACATATATATTCAATTTAACAAAAAATGATACTAGTTGTTGATAGTGGTTCTACAAAAACCGATTGGATAGCACTCGACCATAAAGGTGAAGAAATTTTTTCCACTCAGACTTTAGGTTTAAATCCTCAGATGCTATCAAATGAGATATTAAATGAGAGGATTAAAAATAATTTTGATATATATAAAAACAGAAAATTAGTCAATAAACTTTTCTTTTATGGTGCAGGATGTGGAGTTGACTCAACTAAAGAGAGAATCTTAAAAGTGTTTAAATCAATTTTTATAAATTGTGAATTTGATATAAAAGAAGATACTTATGCAGCTGTTTACTCATCGGTAGATATTGGGATTCCTTCAATCGTTAATATTATAGGTACAGGTTCAAACTGTTCATATTATGATGGAAAAAATGTAATTCAGAAAGTTCAATCTCTTGGTTATGTTCTTATGGATTATGCAAGTGGAAATTATTATGGTAAATATTTAATAAGAGCTTATTATTTCAATAAAATGCCTGAAAGTTTAAGAGAAGAATTTGCTAAAAGTTATGATTTGTCACCCAATTCAATAAAAAACAGACTCTACAGGGAAGAAAATCCCAACACATATTTAGCTGGGTTCGCCAAATTTTTAATTGAAAATAAGTCTAATGAATACTTTAAAGAAATAATTTTCAAAGGATTGGAAAGGTTTATAGACTATCAAATACTTCAGTATGATGATTTTAGTAAGGTTGACATACACTATGTTGGTTCTATTGCATATTACCTAAAAGATGAAATAACAAAAATAGGTTTAAAATATAATTTAAAGACAGGAAAGTTTATTAAAAGACCTATTACTGGACTTGTTGATTATCATAAAACTAAAATTGTGAATTAGTTAAATACAGCAATCATTGATATTTCTACATTAACATTCATTGGTAAAGTTTTAACTGCTATTGTTTCTCTAGCCGGTTCCTTACCTTTTTCAAAATAATTCCCATAAATTTCGTTTACAATTTTAAAAAAGCTCATATCTGAGAGAAAAATTGTTGTTTTAACAACGCTGTTAAAGTCTAACTTAGCATCCTCAAGAATATTCTTAATATTAATCATTACTTGTTCTGTTTCTTCCTTTAAGGTTTTATCCTTTAATTTCATAGAAATAGGATCAACTCCAATTTGTCCTGAGATGAATAACATATTATTTGCAATTATAGCTTGATTATAAGGGCCAATTGGTGATGGAGATTTAATTGTATTTATTATCTGTTTCATATTTTATAATGATCTATCAGGTTCAGATCTTTTTTCATATTTAAGATCACTTAAGAGTCCCGACTTTATTCCAATGAAGAAATTCCAAGAAGCTCTTGGACTGAAAGGTACCCAAGAAAAATCTAATCTCCAACTATCAAGGTCTCTTTCAAATCTTAACTGTGTATATGTGAAGCCTTTTTGTTTAAAATCATACCCTGATGAAATACCAACTATCCATTTTGGTGTAAGAGAAAGATTAGATGATATCATCAATGAATTTGTTGAAAAATCATTTTGACCTCTAGAGTTATTATATGTCAATGAATATGCCAAATTTATAGACCAAGGCATTTTATAAATATAATTGGTTAGATCAATTTTCTCCTCTTGTTCATCTCCTTCATCAGGTATGTTCTGCCTTGAATCTGAAAAGTTCTGAGAAACACCAAATAAATCATCATTTCTTCCTCCACCGGATGTATTTTCATCAATCTGATCTTGAGTTTGACCTCTTTTAAATGTATCATTATTCAATTGATACTGAGTTGAAACGTTAGCACTAGTGAGTCTCAAAAGACCTCCTCCATTTTTGTAATTAAATACATTAATTCTGTTATTGTCATCATCAAGTCCATAAGCATCAAAAGTAGCTCCTGTATTTACAGTGAACCCTTGAGAAACATCAAAACTTCCAGATACCCTTATCGGTGATAGATGAAATTCCTCTGCTGCCAAGTTATAACTGGTTGATAAGTTTAAACTTTTAAAAATATTAATTTTTCGAAGTTCTGTCTCAGTAGAGTCTTTGGGTTTTAATTTTGCCTCTACTGTATTTTGAATACTTAAGCCAATACTACTGGAATAGTTTCTTCCAGGCGCACCATACAATCCCCCCTCAAACCTTGAATATTCCATGGTATTTCCTTCAGCATCAATTATGTAAGTATCATAATATTTTTCAAAACTTGGGTTATTACTATAACTTATACTTGGAGTCATAGTGTGTCTTATTGATTGTACTCTATTATTTGGTTTAAAATTTACTATACCATAAATTTTTGTTGTCATACTAGCACTAAAATTATATGTTGCAAATCTATCAAACCCACTAATTGTATCTTTTACTGGTGGTTTTTGATCTTGATAGTTTGAAAATTTTGTTGTTTTACCAGTCCAAGTCTCTTTATAATTTCCTCCAACACTTAGACTGAAATGTTTAAACATTTTAAAATTAGTTGTAAAAGGAATGTTATGTTGTATTCCAGATTTAGCATTTTCAAACATTCCTTTTTTCAATAAAAGATCATCAGAAAAGATAGCTCTATTTTCAGCTTTTGAAGAATACTGAATATTTATATTCTGGAAAAACCCTTTTTTAGATTTTCCTTTTCTTTCAAAAGGGTAAAATCTATTAGAATTTATAGTTAGAGTTGGAAGTGTCAGGTTTACCTGTTGAGATTGGGTATTCTGAGACATATTAGCAGTTAGGGATAAACGAATCCCTGCTGACCCTGGAAAACTTTTAGAATAAGAGATTGAAGAGCTCAAATTATTATTCAAAAAATTAGCAGTGTTTAATTGATTAACAGATTCTCTAAAATAATCACTACTACCAAAATTTACGGATGCACTAAATGTTGAATATGGTGATGCTTTTGTATCTTTAGAATGAGACCATCTTATATTGTAGACTGTTGACTTACCATAACCAGGGAGTCCTCTTTCTCCATTTATTAAATTTTCATATCTAATAGTAAAATTACCATTGTATTTATATCTTTTTCTGTAATATGAGCTAATATTAATTCCATAACTTCCATTTGTATAATAATCACCAAGTACTGTAAGATCAAAAAATTCTGAAAGTGGAAGATAATATCCACCATTTTGAAGTGAGTAACCCCTCTGATTACTTTCATTAATATTTGGGATTATAAATCCTGAATCTTTTGTTTGTTGAGATGGAAAATATGCAAAAGGCAGACCTATAGGTGTAGGTACATTCTTAACAAATAAATTGGTAAATCCTGTAATAATATTTCCTCCTGGGACAAGTTTACCTTTTCTAATTTTAAAAAAATAGTCAGCCTCTTCTGTATCACCACCTAATAAATTGCCTCCTGTTGTTACTTTACCATCTTTTAAGTAATAAACCGAATCATTTTGTTTTTTTGTTAGAGTGGATAGTATATTCATTCCATTCTCTTCAGACTTAGAATTCCAAATAAGAGCCTTTTGATTATTAAAATTATATTTAATTGAATCAGGGTTAACAACACTACCGCCTTGTGTGAATGTAGGATATTGATTTAAGTTACCATTAACATCAGAGATTCTTCCGGCGTTAACAATATTTTCTTTATAGTCTAAAATTATAATACCAGATGTAAGTTCAATATCTCCATATTCAATTTTGGCATTGTTGTATAGAGTTATCTTATTATTTTTTTGATCAATTATAATTGAATCAGATGCATCATATTTTACATTATCCAGAAGCACAGATTTGTTTTCTTTTTCAGTTAGATCAAGAGAATCTTGAGGGAAGTTATCAGTTTGTGAATTTAAGGAGCTTAATCCTGAAAATATTAAAATTATAAAGTGTATAATATATTTTTTTTTCAAGATTTAAAATTGAGTTATCAACAAGGTACTTAACTTATTCAAAATTAATCATAATTTTAATTATCTGTTTATATAAATGAATTCAATTAGGTTAATAGTCATTGTTTTAGTTCAATTCTATTTTTTTAATCTTCAGGGTCAAGAAATAGGAAACCGTGATAATTTTACTGTAGTTATAGATCCAGGCCACGGAGGAAAGGATCCTGGGGCAGTAAGCAACGGTTTTTCTGAAAAAATAATTTCTCTAAAAACTTCTCTTAAATTAGGTCAAAAACTTCGGGAAAATAATATTAACGTTATATATACTAGAAATAAAGATCAGTTTGTAAACCTTTATGAAAGAGCAAATATTGCAAATAGATCAAATGCCCAACTTTTTCTTTCAATTCATTGTAATGCCCATACCTCTCAAGCATTTGGTGCTGAAACTTTTGTACTTGGTCTTCATGCAAATCAAAGAAATTTTGAGGTTGCCAAAAAGGAAAATTCTGTGATTTTCTATGAAGATGATTATGAAAATACTTACGAAGGTTTTGACCCAAATAATCCAGAATCTGTTATTGGACTGACTTTGATGCAAGAAGAATATCTTGACCAAAGTATTATTGCTGCTTCATATATTCAAAATGGATTTGTTAATAGATTAAATAGGAAGAATAGAAATATAAAACAAGCTGGATTTATTGTTTTAAAATACACTTATATGCCAAGTGTTCTTATTGAACTTGGTTTTTTGACTAATAAAAAAGAGGGTGCATACTTAAATTCAAATAGTGGGCAGTCAGAAATGGCAGATGCTATTTCAAATGCTGTAATTAAATATAAGAATGAATTTTTCAGTAATCTTTCAAAATCTAATCTTATTGATAGTGTAAATAGTGATATAGTTTATTACCGAGTTCAAATTGCAGCAAGCAATAAACTCTTAGAGTTAGAGCCATACAATTTTAAAGGATTAAAAAAAGTTGATGTAGTTAGAGAAGGAGAAATGTATAAATATTTATACGGAAAACATAAAACTTTAAGTGAAGCAAATAAGGATTTAAAAACTGCAAGAGCTAGTGGTTTTAATTCATCTTTTGTAGTAAGATTTCAAAACAATGAAATAATCAAATTAAATTGAGACTACAGATAATATTTCACTAACTAAATTATTCTTATTTTTACATCACAAACATAAACTGCCTTGAGACTATCAAAAGAAATTAAAGCTGCTTTTTTTGTTTTATCAACTATACTTTTATTCATCTTTGGATTTAATTATTTAAAAGGTTCATCCATTCTTGATAAGCAAAAGACAATTTATGCAGTCTATGATGAAGTAGATGGTTTGTTAGTTGGAGCCAATGTTATGATAAATGGCTTGTCTATTGGAAATGTTACAGAATTAGATTTTTTACCTAATTCAACTAAAATAATTGTTACACTTAAGGTAAAAGATAAGTTGAACTTTTCTTCAAAAAGCACAGCATCAATATATGAAACTGGTGTTCTAGGTGGTCTGGCTATTTCAATAGAACCTTTATTTGAAAGAGAATCTATAGTTAAAACCGGTGATACGCTTATGTCTAGTGTCAGACCTGGATTAACAGAATTAATTAATAGACAGATAGAACCTCTATCAAGACAATTACAAAGTACTATAACTAGTGTTGACTCAATTTTTACAGGTGCATCTAATGTTTTAAACAGACAGACTCAAGAGGAAATTAAAGAATCAATTAGTGTTTTAACATCTGCTATTAATGCAATAAACAATTCTTCGCTAATTATTGAAGAAACATTAATATCCAAGAATACTCAAATTAATAACACTATAGACAATTTTGAAAAAATTAGTTCTAATCTCTCAAATGTATCTGATGAATTAAATTCTTTTGGCCTGTCTTCTCTTCTTACTAATCTTCAGGTTTCAGTTGATGGAATTGGCTCAATTGTAGATAAGCTTGATTCAGACAACTCAACCCTAGGTAAATTAATTAATGAAGATGAAGTCTATAATAATCTTAATTCATCAATAGAGAGTTTAAATATTTTGATTAACGATATAAAAGCAAATCCAAAAAAATATGTTCATTTTTCAGTTTTTGGTAGAAAGTAAATGATTAATATTTTACCTAATATAATTTTTAGTATTCTACTGATAACATCAGTTGGCTTTTTTATATATAATATTAAAAAATTAATAACTGTAATCAAACTTGGTAAACCTGTTGATAGGTTTGACAATCCCAGAAAAAGACTTTATAATATGATTAGAATTGCTCTTGGTCAATCAAAAATGGTTACAAAACCAATCTCAGGTTTCTTACATGTAATAGTATATATTGGCTTTATTATAATTAATATTGAGCTTCTTGAAATATTAATTGATGGAATTACAGGTTCACATAGATTTTTTTCAAAATATTTTAACACTACTTTTTATAACTTTTTAATTGCCTCTTTTGAGATTCTTGCATTATTGGTTTTAATTTCAGTTATTTTATTTTGGACTAGAAGAAACATTATGAAAATAAAGAGATTTCTTAGTAATGAAATGAGAGGATGGCCAAAATTTGATGCTGATAATATACTTTATTTTGAGGTAGTATTGATGTTATTATTCTTATCAATGAATGCTACTGATTTAATTCTCCAAGAAAGAAATTTTGAGGGCTATTATAAAGCTGGATCTTTTCCTGTGTCCTCAATTTTGGTTCCTTTATTTGATTCATTTGAGACTTCTACAGTCTATCTTTTTGAGAGACTCTTTTGGTGGCTTCACATTATAGGAATCTTACTTTTTCTAAACTATCTCTATTATTCTAAACATTTACACATTCTTCTAGCTTTTCCTAATACTTATTTTGCTAATCTTGAAAATAAAGGAAAGTTTGGAATATTAGAGTCAGTCAGAAATGAAGTTCTGTTGATGTTTTATCCAGAAAAAGTCTCTGAATCAAATGGTAATGTAGATAAATTTGGAGCCTCAGATGTTCTAGACTTAAATTGGGTACAACTTATGAATGCATATTCGTGTACAGAATGTGGGAGATGTACAAGCGAGTGTCCTGCAAATTTAACAGGAAAAAAATTGTCACCAAGAAAGATTATGATGGATACAAGGGATAGACTGGAAAAGGTATCAAAAAATATATCAATAAATAAGGGTAAATTTGTTGATGATGGTGACAGACTATTGGACAACTATATTACTAAAGAAGAACTTTGGGCTTGTACTTCATGTAATGCTTGTGTTGAGGCTTGTCCAATTAATATTGACCCATTGTCAATAATAATGGATATGAGACAATATTTAATAATGGAAGAATCATCCGCCCATCCGGATTTAAATAATATGATGAATAATATTGAAAATAATGGAGCACCTTGGCCTTATAATCAACAAGATAGGGAGTTATGGATTCAAGAATCTTAAAAATTTATATATGAAAAAAGAAGAAGTGGAAAATTATTTACATCAAAAAATTGAAAAGGGAGAGACAGTTAGTCCTATTTTACCTGAAGGGATAAAAAATTATTTAATTGACATAGACGGCACAATTTGTGATGATGTTCCAAATGAGGAGCCAGAGAGAATGGTTACTGCAAAATTATATCCAGATGCTTTAGAGACAATTAATAACTGGTATGGTAAAGGCCATATCATATGTTTTTTTACTGCAAGAATTGAATCTCATAGAGAGGTAACAGAAAAGTGGCTTAAGGATAATGGCTTTAAATATCATAGTTTACTTATGGGAAAACCAAGAGGTGGAAATTATCATTGGATAGACAATCACTTGGTAAAGGCTACAAGGTATAATGGAAAATTTACAGATTTAATTGAGAAAAAAGTAACAATTGAGGTCTTTGATGACGACCAATCAGATAAGGAATAATGAAAGTGCCAATTTTATCAGAACTAAAATCAAGAGGTAAGCAGCCAGAATACCTATTTTGGATAGGCTGTGCAGGTAGTTTTGATGACAGAGCAAAAAAAGTAACTAAAGCTTTTGTTAAAATTCTTAATAGAGCAAACGTATCGTATGCTATTCTTGGTAAAGAGGAATCATGTACTGGTGATCCTGCCAAAAGATCAGGGAATGAATTTTTATTTCAGATGAAAGCAATCTCAAATATAGAGATTCTTAATTCATATGACGTCAAAAAGATAATTACTACATGTCCTCACTGTTTTAATACTTTAAAAAATGAATATCCTGATCTTGGGGGGAAATATGAGGTTATTCATTACACTACTTTGATTAACAATCTAGTTAATGAAAATAAGATTTCAATCTATGGAGGTTATTATAAAGGTAAAAAAATCACTTATCATGATCCTTGTTATCTTGGAAGAGCTAATGGAATATATGAGGCGCCTAGAGATGTAATTAAAAAATTAGATGCTGAACTCGTAGAGATGAAAAGCTGTAAATCTAAATCCTTGTGTTGTGGAGCTGGTGGTGCCCAAATGTTTAAAGAACCAGAAAAGGGTAATCAAGATATAAATATTAAAAGATCAGAAGAGGCAATAAAAACAGATGCAAAAATTGTTGCTGTAAGTTGTCCCTTTTGTAGTACAATGATGAGTGATGGTATGACATCCAAACAGAAAGATGTTGATGTTGTTGATATAGCCCAAATGATTGAAAAAGCTGAAGACTTATGAGAGTGGATTTTAAAAATATGCCAGATGATTCTAGAATTTGGATTTACCAATCCGATAAAGATTTAAATGAATTTGAAATATCAATTATTGATGATAAAACTACTTCATTTCTTGACTCATGGAAAGCACATGGAAAAGATCTTGAATGCTCGTATTCAATTATCAATAAAAGATTTATTGTTATTGCAGTTAATGAAAATATAAATAATATAGGTGGATGTTCAATAGATTATTCACTTCAACTAATCAATGATATCTCTAATTCTATTCAAATAAACTTATTAAATAGATTAATTGTTAATTACAAGGTAGACAATAAAATTGCTTCAACTAGTCTTAATGATTTAAAAAACAAAATTAAAGACGGAGGTTTCACGTCTGAAACCATTATATTCAATACAGCTATAAAAACTAAGGGTGAACTTTTAAATAATTTTGAAATAGATATTAAATCATCATGGCTTTCTAAATTCTTGTAATATGTTAAGAAACTTCTTAATATTCTTATTTAATATAACTTTTGTTTTTTCACAAAATATATATGATAATTTAAGTCCTCCAGAAAAAAAATGGGTTGACAGCGTCTATTCATCCTTAACCACTGAAGAAAAGGTAGCTCAACTTTTTGTTAATTGGGTTTCACCTGAACAGTCAAACTTTGATGAAGTAAAAAAACTTGTTGTAGAAGATAAAATAGGTGGTCTAATATTTTCAATTGGGACAACAAAAACACATATAGATTGGCTAAATAAATTTCAATCATTTGCAAAAACCCCTTTACTTATATCTATGGACGCTGAGTGGGGACCATCACAAAGGTTGTCTGATGTGTTTGCCCATCCATGGAATATGACTTTAGGAGCTATCCAAGATGACTCTCTGGTTAGAGATATATCAAAGAGAATAGCTGAGCAAAATAAAGAATTAGGTGTTCACATTAATTTTTCTCCATCAGTAGACGTAAATAATAATTCTAAAAATCCAATTATAGGAAACAGGTCATTCGGTGAGGATCCTATAAATGTCTATAAAAAAGCAAAGGCTTATATTCATGGTCATAAAGATGTGGGAGTTTATACCTCCATAAAGCATTTCCCAGGACATGGAGACACTGATAGAGACTCTCACAAAACACTTCCATTAATAAGCGGAAATATGAAAAGATTAAATAGTATTGAACTATTTCCATTTAAAAAACTTATTGAAGATGGACTTGCAGAATCAATAATGTTAGCTCACTTAAATGTTCCTGCAATTGATAAAAATTATCCTTCTTCTTTGTCATCTAAAACTGTTAATAAATTATTAAGAGAGAAATATAATTTTAATGGAATAACAGTAACTGATGCTCTTGACATGAAGGGAGTTCTTCAAGAACCTAATTTAAATGTTGATTTAAGAGCTTTTCAAGTTGGTAATGATATACTTTTAATGTCAACTAGTGTTTCTTCAGGAGTAAAAGTAATCACTGAATCATATAATAAAGGAAGAATATCTGAAGCTAGGCTATCTAAATCTGTTAAAAAGATCTTATCACTTAAAGCAAAATCAGGTCTAAATAATTACAAAGAGATAATATCTAAAAATATTCTTGAAAAAGTAAATACACCTAAAGATTCTCTGCTATATTCAAAAGCCATGGAATCAGCTATTACTCTTGTTAAGAATAATGATGAGATCTTACCATTATCAACTAATAAAAAATACTTACATGTGTCTTTTGGTAAAAATAAGAATAGTGAGTATCTAACTAATAAAATGGATTTGTATGTTGATATCGAAAAATTTGAAAGTGATGATTATTCATCAATCTATAATAAAACTGATTACGATGCAATTATAATATCATATCATGGTTCTAGTTCAAGTCCATATGCTTCAAATATCATACCTGATAAGATAGTTGGTGAAATAGAAAATATTAGTAAGTTTAATAATGTTATTTTGAACTTATTCTTGAATCCATATAGTCTTAATTCCTTCAAATCAATTGATAATTTTGAGTCGATAATTATATCATATCAGAATAATATGATTTCACAAGAAATCTCTGCTGACCTAATGTTCGGTGTTAGATCATTTAAAGGTAAGATTCCAGTATCAAATAATTTTTATAAAGTTAAACATGGGTTAGCCTTTGATAAAAAAGAAATACTAGGTTTCTCTCGCCCCGTTTATGAAGGATTTAACTCAAAGAAATTATCGTTTCTTGACTCTATAGCTTTAAGGAGTATAGATTCAATGATAGCTCCTGCAATTCAGATGCTTGTATCAAAAAATGGAAAAGTTGTTTACAATAAAAGTTTTGGACACCACACTTATCAAAAGAAAGTCAAACTGGAAAATGATCATGTTTTTGATCTTTCATCAATAACAAAAATTATTGCCACCATGCCCCTAGTACTTCAAGAATATGACAAAGGTGAATTAAAACTAAATACTAAATTATCTGAACTATTTCCAAATAAAAGACTTAAAGACAAAAGTCAAATTCCCTTAAGAGAAATGCTGTCTCATTATGCTAAACTGAGGCCATGGATACCGTTTTAT
>CABYMF010000018.1 GCA_902519955.1 uncultured Bacteroidota bacterium
ATACCTTTCCTTGTCTAAGAAGAATAATCATTTTCTCTTCAATCATTCTTGATTTAAGCATATTTTTGAAAAGACTCAGCAAAACTTTTTTATCAATATTTTTTATATCAAATTTCATAAAGACCAATCAATCTCTTTTTTTCCAATTATTTTTAGATGTTCATTACATAGACTAAAATGCTTGTTACCAAACCATAGCCCTCTATTTGCACTAAGAGGAGAAGGATGGCCTGATTCAAGGATTTTATGCTTTTTATAATTAATTAGTTTCTTTTTTTGCTTTGCAAAAGAACCCCATAATAAAAATACAGTATTATTTGTTTCCTCAGATATTATTTCAATAACTCTATCTGTGAATGTTTCCCATCCTTTATTTTGGTGACTTCCTGCCAGTCCTTTCTTTACTGTTAATGTTGCATTTAAAAGCATCACACCTTGTTTAGACCATATACTTAGATCTCCATTCCTATCTCTAAATTTAATACCTAGATCAGATTCTATTTCTTTAAAAATATTAATTAAAGATGGAGGATGAATAATTCCTTTGTTAACAGAAAAACATAGGCCATTTGCCTGATTTGGACCATGATAAGGATCTTGTCCAATTATTACAACTTTCAATTCATTGATTGGGCAATTATCAAAGGCTGAAAATATTTCAGATCCCTTTGGGTAACAAATGGAAGAGGAATATTCCCTTTTTACAAATAAAATAAGTTCTTTAAAATAATTTTTATTGAATTCTGAATTTAGAAGCTGTTTCCAAGAATCTTCAATTTTTATTGACATCTTTTGGATCCTTTAATTTTCCAACAGATTTTGCTACAATCATTGAAACTGCAGCATCTCCTGTAACATTAACTATAGTCCTACACATATCTAGTGGTCTATCTACAGCAATTATTAAAGCTAGTCCGGCTTCTGGTATACCTGCTTGACCGAGGACAATTACAAGCATTACAATTCCTGCACTAGGAACAGCAGCAGCTCCAATTGAAGCAAGAGTAGCAGTAACTATAATTCCTAATTGTGCACCGATACTAAGATCTAAACCAAACGCTTGAGCGATAAAGACAGCAGCAACTGCTTGGTAAACACTAGTTCCATCCATGTTAACTGTTGCTCCTATCGGGAGCACAAAACTTGATATTTCTTTATCTACACCTAAGTTCTTTTCAGCACAGTCCATAGTTACAGGAAGTGTAGCAGCACTTGAACTTGTTGAGAAACCTAGTAATTGGGCAGCAGAAATACCCTTCATAAATGTTGAAGGGTTTGTATTAGTTATTAGTTTAACAATAATATTATAAACGACAATCATTAGAATTAAACCAATTATAAGAGTTATAGAATACATTCCAAGTGCAATAAATAAGTCTAAGCTAGGAGATTCAACAACTAGTGTAGCTAGAAGAGCAAATACACCATATGGAGCAGATTCCATTATTAAGTCAATTAGTTTAAGAATTATAGAATTTAGACCATCAAAAAAATCTTTTACAGGTTTAGCAAGCTTTGAATCAACAAGTATTATTCCAATTCCAAAGAATATTGCAAAGAAAATAACCTGTAGCATGTTTCTATTATTTGTAGCAGCATCAAATATATTTGCTGGAACAATATCAACTAATGGTTGCAGAGGGCCGCTTTCTGCTTGCTGCTGAGCTTGTTGTTGCTTTTCAATTACACCCTGCTCATACTCTTGAACAAGATCAATTCTTGTTTCTTCTGTAATAGTACTTCCAGGCTCAACAATATTTACAAGGATTAATCCTATAATAACAGCTGTTACTGTTGTGCATATATATATTCCAAGTGTTCTAGTTCCAATAGTTGATAATTTAGAGATGTCTTTAAGATCAGAAATACCCTTGACTAAAGAAGCTAAAATTAATGGCATGGCTATTAGTTTAAGTAAATTGATAAATATTGTACCAAATGGTTTTACCCAATCTTTTATTAGATCAGGTCCAAATGATGTTTGAGACATTATAAGTCCAAAAACAACACCTAAAGCCATTCCAATAATAATTTTCCAGTGCAGCTTCATAATTATACCTTGGAGAGTTTACTTAACAATAAATAGTCAGCAAGAACTAATGCAGCCATTGCCTCAACAATAGGCACTGCTCTTGGCACAACACATGGGTCATGCCTGCCTTTACCTTGAACTTTTACTTTGTTTCCCGTACTATCTATAGATTCCTGATCTCTCATTATTGTAGATACAGGCTTAAATGCAATATTAAAATATATATTCATACCATTAGATATACCACCTTGCACTCCTCCTGAGTAGTTCGTTTTTGTAGATCCATCCTCATTAAAAGAATCATTATGTTCAGATCCATTCATTTGAGATCCTTTAAAACCACTTCCAAACTCAAAGCCTTTGACAGCATTAATAGAAAGCATTGCCTTTCCAAGTTCAGCATGAAGCTTATTGAAAACTGGCTCTCCAAGACCAACTGGAGCTCCACTAATAATACAGGAAATTACCCCACCAACTGTGTCCCCGTTTTTTCTTGTTTGCTTAATTAAATCTTCCATCTCTTTAGATTTTTTAAGATCAGGACATCTTATAATTGATTTTTCAATATTTTCAAAGTCAACATTTGAATTTTCATATTCATATTTGATTTTTCCAACTGATGAAACAAATGCATTTATCTTGACCTCTTTCAAAAGAAGTTTAGCAATAGCTCCAGCAACAACTCTGACTACAGTCTCCCTGGCAGAACTTCTACCACCTCCCCTATGGTCCCTAAAACCATATTTCTTATCATAAACAAAGTCTGCATGGGATGGTCTATAACTGTCTATTATATGAGAGTAATCTTTAGATTTTTGATCCTGATTTGCAATAATAAAACCTATCGGAGTCCCAGTTGATTTACCCTCAAAGATTCCGGATAAGAATTCAACAGAGTCATCTTCTTTCCTTTGAGTAACAATTTCAGACTGCCCAGGTCTTCTTCTTTTCAGCTCTGAATTAATAAAGTCTAAATCTATATTTACACCTGCAGGACAGCCGTCAATAACACCTCCTAAAGCCTTTCCATGCGACTCACCAAATGTTGAAAGTTTAAATATGTTTCCGAATGAATTTCCTGCCATAACCTTGGAATATAAAGATAATACCTTATATCAAATTACTCTACCAGGATTTAATATATTTTTTGGGTCAATTGATTTTTTGATTAATCTCATTAAATTTATCTCATCCTCACTCCTACTTTTTATTAAATACTTTTTTTTATCTAAACCTATTCCATGTTCAGCTGAAATTGACCCTTCAACAAGTTCTGTATTATTATAAATTATGTCATTAATTTTTGATTTCAGTTCTTTACTAGCTGAATCTTTCCCTATAATAAAGTGAATATTACCATCTGCAACATGACCAAATGGGAAAATAGTTTTTACTCCGACACACTCCTCTAGTTCAATGGAAATTTTATCTATAACTTCACCAATTAAAGGTACAGGTATACTTATATCAAATTGCTGATCAAACTTTCTTTCATCAGCTAAAACCGCAACATCCTCTCTTATTCCCCATATGTTAACTTGTTCCTTCTCATCTTTCCCAATAACCGCATCATCGATTATCTTATTTTCAATACACTCAAGTATAACCTCTTCAAATTTCTTATAATCATTTTCAAAGTCAGTTCCCATATACTCAACAAACAAATAATAATTAAAATCATCAGGTAAGTATTTATTATAAATTGTTTTTTCACTTACCATCTGTTTGTATGTACTGTTCCATAAAAGCTCGTAACCAGTTAAATTATTTGAAATTGTATCCTCTAAAATTTTTAAAAAATCTAAAACTTTTTGATAATCATTTGTGACAGCTAATGAAGTATATCTTGTTTTTGGTAAAGGATATAACCTTAGGACTACTTTAGTAACAACACCAAGCGTTCCCTCAGAGCCAATAAAAAGTTGTTTTAAATCGTAACCGGAATTGTCTTTCATTAATTTCTTCAATGATGAAATTATAGTTCCATCAGGAAGCACAGCCTCAATTCCCATCACTAAATTACGTGTCATACCATATTTAAAAACTCTTAAACCACCTGCATTTGTAGATATAGCGCCTCCTATTTGAGCAGAACCTCTAGCACCAAAGTTTAAAGGGAGAAGTAATTCTTTTTCCTTACAAGCATTAATCAAATCTTCTATTATTACACCTGACTCACATGTTATTATCTTAGAGGTTTCATCTATTTCAATTATATTATTCATCTTCTCTAATGATAGGACTACTTGAGTAGCATTAGATTTTGTTGAGCCAACTAGATTAGTTAATCCACCATGAACAATAACTTCTTGGTTATTGTCATTACAAACTTTAATTATTTTAGATATTTGAACTGTTGTCTTTGGCGTTAGAAGGCAAACAGATTCTAGAGGAATGTCAGTTTTCCAAATATGATAAAACCTTGACTCAAGATCATCTCCACTTATGATTAAATCACTACCTATTATTTTTTCAAATGAGCCAATTAAAGAATTTGTTGTCATTTAGCCTTAACAAAAAGTTAACTAAAGATATTAAATATAAAAAACTAAATTTGTAGTGTGAAAAAATTGTTAACTAGATTTGTAAGCTTAACGACCTTAATTATTTTAAGTTCCTGTGGTAGTCAAGAAAATCAATTTGTATTAACTGGTTCAGCTGATGTTGCTGATGGCACTAAGGTTTATCTGTTACAAGCAGACCAAAACAATCAACCCTTTATTAAAGACTCGACAACTGTTAAATTAAACAATTTTAAATTTCAAGGTATATCATCTACTCCGCAAATAAGTTACATTCAGGTTGAAGGAGTTAATGGTTATATATTAGCGATTCTTGAAAATGGTTACATTAAAGCAGATATATTTAAGGATAGTATATCCAAGTCCAAGGTCTATGGTACTAAATCAAATGATGACTTTTTAAAGTATAAATCTGAGACAAAGTACCTTGTTGATGACATGAACAATATATCAAGTGAGGCTCAAGATGCTATAATGAATGGTGATGTAGGAATTGCTGTTGAATTAGAAAAAGAGTATAATTCAAAGGAACGCGAGGTAATGCTTTATGAATGGGATTTCATTATTGATAATAATGACTCATATATGTCAGCTTTATTACTAGAAGTTTTCATGATTGAAAATAAGGTTAACAAGGACAGTATTATAGATGTTTATGAAAATCTTTCTAATAGAATAAAAGTTAGTGATGTTGGAAAAAATATAGCTGATCTTTTAAGCCAATATGAGAATCCTATTGAAGTTGGTGAGATTGCACCTGATTTTACTGCACCCAGCCTAAATGGTGCCGATGTTACACTAAGTAAGGAGTTATCAAAAAACAATGTTACTCTACTTGATTTCTGGGCAGCATGGTGTAGACCTTGTAGAGTTGAGAATCCAAATCTTGTTAGATTATACAAATCTTATAAAAATAAAGGTTTTGATATCATAGGTGTTTCTCTGGATAGAACCAAAGAACAATGGGAACAAGCTGTTGAAGATGATAACCTATTATGGACTCAAGTCTCAAATTTAAACTTCTGGAATGACCCTATTGCCAGAAGATATAGTATTAGGTCTATCCCCCAATCATACCTAATTAATAACAAAGGTGTTGTAATAGGTAAAAACTTGAGAGGAAATGATCTCGAAGAAAGCATTAAATTTGCATTATCGTTAAATGATTGATAATTGCAATTACTTACATTTTTAATTTCATACCCAATAATTAGATTTATCTCCTTACTCCCTTTCAGGGTTGTTTACTTTATATCTGATTTTTTATCATATCTACTCCATAGAATATTTAAGTATAGACTTAAAATGGTTCGAAATAATTTAAGACTAGTATTCCCAAAAAAGTCAATTAATGAGATTTATAGAATAGAAAGAAATTTTTATAAGCATTTTGCTGATATAACCATTGAGAGTATTAAAGCATTTGGAATGAGTGAAAGTCAAATGAGATCTCGTTATAACTATGAAAATATTGAATTAATAGAGAGTATTCAAGAAAAGAAAAAAAATATTATTTTGATATTGGGGCATTATTCAAACTTTGAGTGGCTACTATCTATTGGATACAACGTAAAAGGAAACGGATATGGGATTTTTACGCCTATGACTAATAAATACTTTAATAGACTATTTGTAAAGATTAGAAGAAGGCATAAAGCTTATTTAATATCAAGATATAAAGTGAAAGATTTTATGTCAAATCTAAATCCTAAAAAATACTACTTAATTGGATTTGCAGCAGATCAATCTCCTAGAGAAGTTGGTAAATCCTACATAAACTATTTTTTAGGCTATAAAGTCCCAATTTTTACTGGTGCTGAGAGATTTTCAAAAGACTATGATTTACCAGTTGTATTTGCTGATATAACAAGGACTAAAAGAGGTCACTATAAAACTAAATTTATAGAGATCAAAGATAAAATGGATACCAATTACAGTATTACAAATCAGTTTTTAAAATTGTTGGAAAATCAGATATATAGAGATCCTTCACAATATTTTTGGACTCATAATAGATTTAAACACTTAAGAACTAATTGATTTTATTTCTTTTTCAATTTTTAAAGCATAATTATCTGCAATATCCTGCGAATTAGCTTCTGCAAAAATTCTTATAATTGGTTCTGTGTTTGATTTACGCATGTGTACCCATGCATCATCAAAATCAATTCTAACACCATCCTCTGTATTAGGAGATAGCTCTGAGTAATTTTTAGTTATCATATTAAAGGTCCTGTCAATTAACTTTGAATCTTTTAGAGTAATTTTTATTTTCTTCATATAATAACTGGAGTAATGACTTTTTAATTCAGATACTTTACATTTTTTATCAACTAATAGTCCAAGAAAAAGAGCAATACCAACTAAAGCATCTCTTCCATAATGTAATTCAGGGTATATTATACCTCCTCCACCTTCACCTCCTACAATAGAATTAACCTCTTTCATCTTTTTAACGACATTCATTTCTCCAACTGGAGTCGAGTAATACTTTTGACCATATGAAATAGTTAAATCTTTAAGTGCATTTGAGGAGGATAAGGTTGACACTGTATCACCTTTATTCTTAGATAAAACAAAGTCAGAGCAGAATACTTGAGTATATTCTTCACCAAGAATTTGCCCATTCTCATCGAAAAAAACAAGTCTATCAACGTCTGGATCAACTGCAATACCAAAATCAGATTTGTTCACTTGAATTGATTCTGATAAATTTGTTAAGTTTTCAGCTAAAGGTTCAGGTGTATGATTAAATACTCCTTTTATTTCTGAATTTATGATATTGTATTGAACATTAAACCTATCGAGTAACTTAGGTATAGCTATTGATCCTCCAGAATTAATTACATCTGCAGTTATGGATAGATTAAGTTCCTTAATTTGATCTAATGGTAATAGATTTAAATTTAAGATTGCGTTTACATGGTCCACGATAAGTCTATCATATTCTGTAATGGTTCCAAGTGACTTATTGGAGGAGAAAATATGATTTTTTGATTCTGAGTATTCAATTAATTTAGATACATCTTCTCTCGATAAAAATTCACCCTCAGAGTTGAAAAATTTTAATCCATTATATTCTTCAGGATTATGACTAGCTGTTATCATTAATCCACCTATAGAATCATTATTTAACACTCCCCAACAAATAGTGGGAGTTGTTGATAAACCTACATCTATGACATTAATGCCCATAGAGTTAAATGTAGAATTAACTATTGACTGAATCATTTTTCCTGACTTTCTTCCATCCCTTCCTGTCATTACTGTCAAACTAGATGAATCGGGATTATTTTCCTTGATTAATCTAGAAAATGCTGAGATAGATGTCACAATATCAATAGGTGTTAAATTCTCAAGATTATTACCCCCTATTGTTCCTCTAAATCCTGATATATTTTTTATTAAAGTCATATGAAATGTAAATATATAAATTGTAAATTACACGAAATTTTATAATGAAAAATATTATTCTAATTCTCTCATCTTTTTTCCTTTTTAGCTGTAGTGATATTTATGAGCCAGCTGTTGTATCAGCAAGAAAAGAAGCAACTCAGATTGGACTTGAAATTATGAAGAATGGTGGTAATGCATATGACGCAATGATAGCAACTCACCTTGCTCTAGCAGTTGTTCATCCTACAGCTGGAAACATTGGTGGAGGTGGATTCTTTGTTTATCATGACAAAGATGGATCCAGTGGCTCTCTAGACTTTAGAGAGATGGCTCCAGGAAATGCATATAAAGACATGTACCTTGATGATAATGGAGATGTTATACCTGATATGAGTACACTCGGGGGGGCAGCTGTTGGAGTCCCTGGATCAATCTCTGCAATCTATCAAATACATGCTAAGTTTGGATCATTACCAATTGAAGATTTATTTAAACCAGCTATTGATTTAGCTAACAATGGTTTTGTAGTTACTCAAAAACAATCAAATTCATTAAGTGGTAAATTAGAAGATTTCATAAAAGTTAATGGAGAAGAATCACTTTATTCAAAAAAATATTATGAAGGTGACACAATCAAAAATATAAAGTTTGCTGAGACACTATCTAAGATTTCAGAATTTGGACCAGAAGTTTTTTATGGAGGAGAAATAGGTGAAATGATTGTTAACTCAGTTAATAAAAGTGGAGGTATAATGACTTTAAATGATCTTCAAAACTATGAATCTGTTTGGCGAGATCCCGTTAAATTTAAATACAAAGACTTAGAAATAATATCAATGTCTCTTCCTTCTAGTGGTGGAATTCTACTTGGACAAATGCTTAAAGTGATTGAAGATTATGATATAAAAAGTTTTGGACATAACTCAGTTAAAACAATTCAAGTTTTAGTTGAGGCTGAAAGAAGAGCATATGCAGACAGAAGCCATTTTATGGGTGATCCAGATTATATGAGTCTCCCAGTTTATGAATTAATGGATAAAAACTATGTAATAGATAGGATGAAGAATTTTTCATGGGATAAAGCAACTCCGTCTTCTGAGGTAAAACATGGAAATATTATTTTTCAAGAAAGTGATGAAACTACTCATTATTCAATTATAGACAAATATGGGAATTCTGTTTCTGTTACTACTACTTTAAATAACAGCTATGGCTCTAAAGTATTCGTTGAAGAAGGTGGGTTTTTCTTAAACAATGAAATGGATGATTTTAGTTCTAAGCCAGGGCATCCTAATTTTTATGGATTGATTGGGAGTGAAGCAAACTCTATTCAACCTGGTAAAAGAATGCTAAGCTCAATGACTCCATCGATTATCCTTAAGGATAATAAGCCATCCTTGATAGTTGGAACACCTGGTGGCTCAACAATAATAACTTCCGTGCTTCAAACGATACTCAATGTCTATGAATTTGATATGAGTGTCCAAGAGGCTGTCAATGCAGCAAGGTTTCACCATCAGTGGTTACCAGATGTTGTAATTTTTGAAAAGGGTATTGTAGATAAAGAGAAAGACTCAATTCTAAAATCGAAAAGTTATTATGTAATATCATTACCAATTGAAGTTGATACAGGTGGAATGTCTGCAAGATCGTCTATAGGTGCAGTTGATGCAATATTAATTGATGGAAAAGGAAAGGTTTCAACTGGAGCTGACTTTAGAGGTGACGACTATGGTGAAATTTTAAAATAGATCATTTAATTGGACAATACAATTCAAATTGAAGGTGCTAGAGTTCATAATCTCAAAAATCTTGATTTAGAGATTCCTAGAGAGAAACTTGTTGTTATAACAGGTTTATCTGGAAGTGGAAAATCTTCTCTTGCATTTGACACAATACATGCAGAAGGTCAAAGAAGATACATGGAGACTTTTTCAGCGTATATAAGACAATTTGTTGGAAATTATGAAAGACCTGATGTGGAAAAAATAGAGGGACTCTCCCCTGTTATTGCAATTGAACAAAAAACAACTAGCAAAAATCCTAGATCAACAGTTGGCACAGTAACAGATATATATGATTTTATCAGACTATTATATGCAAGGATAGGAATAGCATACAGCCATAAGTCTAATTTAAAAATGGTAAAAAATACTGATGAGGAAATTATAAAATTAATTTGTGGAAAATTTATAAATCAAAGAATCATAATTCTAGCTCCAATTATACGATCTAGAAAAGGGCATTATAGAGACTTATTTGAAAATTTTACTAAACAGGGATTTTCAAAAGTTATAGTAGATGGACACATACTTGATATTAAAAGAGGTATGAAGCTAGATAGGTATAAAACTCACGATATCAGTTTAGTCGTTGATAATCTTTCTGTAAAAGACGATTTTGAATCAAAAAGGATTCTCTCGGAGTCAATAAATATAGCCATGAAATATGGAAATGATACAATCTTTATTTTAGACTCAGACTCAGGTAAACCAGAATATTTCAGTAGAAACTTAATGTGTCCTGAGACAGGTATTTCATATCCTAAGCCTGAGCCAAATACATTCTCTTTTAATTCACCTAAAGGAATGTGCAAAACTTGTAATGGTCTAGGAACAGAGTATGAGATTAATATAAAAAAATTAATTCCAAACGAATCAATATCAATAAATAATGGAGGAATTGCACCTATTGGTAAAAAAGACAACTCATGGATTCACAGACAAGTAGAGCTAATCTCAAAATATTATAACTTTTCACTTAACGATCCAATTAAAAAAGTTCCAAAAGACGCTATTGAGTTTATTCTTACTGGAGGAAAAAAAACTTTTACTATTAATTCAAAGGATTTAGGTGTAAAAAGAGATTATGAAATTGATTACATGGGAATTGAGTCCTTTATTAAAGATCAATTAAATAATAATGAATCTAAAAATTTGAGACGTTGGGCTCTTCAATATGTTGATATTAAAAAGTGTAAATCATGTGATGGCAGTAGACTAAAAATTGAGTCAAGGTCATTTCAAATTAATTATAAAAATATTTTTCAACTTAGTGAGATGGATCTTTCAGAGCTGAAAAGTTGGTTCGAAAAATTAAACACTAAGTTATCTAATAAGGAGATAAGGATTTCTGAAGAAATAACTAAAGAGATATTAATTAGAATACAATTTTTGATTGATGTAGGTTTGGAATACCTTACTCTATCAAGATCATCAAGGTCATTATCAGGTGGAGAGGCTCAAAGAGTTAGACTTGCAACTCAAGTTGGCTCTCAATTAGTTGGAGTTCTTTATATACTAGATGAACCTAGTATTGGATTACATCAAAAAGATAATCTAAAATTAATTGACTCATTAAAAAAACTTAGAGACTCTGGAAACTCTGTAATTGTAGTTGAACATGACAAAGAAATGATCATGAGCTCTGATCACATAATTGATTTAGGTCCATTTGCAGGAGTTAATGGTGGTGAATTGATATATGAAGGAACCCCTGAAAATATTAAAAAATCAAAAACAATTACAGCAGATTATTTAAATGAAACTAAACAAATTAAAATTCCAAAAAAAATAAGATCAGGAAATGGAAAGTCTATAAAATTATATGGGTGTAAGGGTAATAATTTAAAAAAAATAGATGTTAAATTCCCTTTAGGAAAAATGATAGCTATTACCGGTGTATCAGGAAGTGGAAAGTCTACTCTAATTAATGAGACTCTTTATCCAATTCTAAATTCTAAAATATACAATTCAGTTAAATCACCTTTAGAATATACAAAAATTGATGGAATTGAAAACATTGATAAAGTCGTAGAAGTTAATCAACAACAAATTGGCCGAACACCTAGAAGTAATCCTGCTACGTATACCGGCGTATACAGTGAAATTAGAAAACTTTTTTCTGATACTGTGGAATCGAAAATTAGAGGCTATAAACCAGGAAGGTTCAGCTTTAATGTCTCTGGAGGTAGATGTGAAAACTGTAAGGGAGGTGGAATGAAATTGATAGAAATGAACTTTTTACCAGATGTATTTGTTGAATGTGAAGTATGTAATGGTAAAAGATTTAATAGAGAAACACTTGAAGTTAGATATAAAGGTAAATCCATTTCAGATGTATTAGATATGAGTGTTTCCAAGTCTTTGGAATTTTTCTCATCCATTCCGAAAATCTACAATAAGCTTAAGGCTATTGAAAGTGTTGGACTAGGCTATATTACTTTAGGACAGTCCTCTACTACTCTATCAGGTGGTGAATCACAAAGAATCAAATTAGCAAGTGAGTTATCAAAAAAAGATACTGGAAGGACTCTATATATTCTTGATGAACCAACCACAGGGTTACACTTTGAAGATATTAGAATTTTATTAAATGTCTTAAATCAACTTGTTGATAAGGGTAACACAATAATTATAATTGAACATAACTTAGATGTTATTAAACAAGTTGATCATATTATTGATATTGGACCTGAAGGAGGAAAAAATGGTGGAAAACTGATAGATTTTGGAAGTCCAAAACAAATTATAAAGAATAATAAAGGGTATACAGCAAAATATCTTTCAAAAGAGTATAGTTGATGAGAGTATTTAAAATAATAATCATTTTTATAACTTTTCTACCGCTTAAAATATTAAGTCAAAGTTCCAATGTCTACAATATTAATGCAGAACTAAATGAAAAAGACAAAATGATTGAATTAATTCAATATATGGAGTTCAAAAACATCTCAGACAGTATAATAAGTGAAATATATTTAGAGGATTGGTCTAACTCATATTTGGATAATAGTACTAGACTAGCAAAAAGAATTTCAGACGAATATTCAAGAAGTTTCACTTTTGCTAAAAAGAAACAGAGAGGATTCACTAAAATTGAAAAAATAGAGTCAACAAGTGTTAAGTCATGGATTAGAGACACTTATCAATTGGATAACATTAAAATTGAATTAAACGAACCTTTAAAAAAGAATGAAAAAGTAGTATTTAAGATTTATTATACAATAAAACTTCCAGACTCTAAGTTTACTGGATATGGGTATGAAAATAATAACTTTAATTTAAAAAACTGGCTTATTGTTTTTTCAAAAAACATTGATGGCAGATGGTTAAGACAAAGTAATTTAAACCTAGATGATCAGTCAACAGACTTTTCAACATATAAAGTAAATTTCAAAATTTCTAAAGATTTGAAATTGTTATCGAACCTTAAAATAATTTCTGAAAAAAATATTAATAATCAAAAATTGTATTCATTAGAAGGGTCTAACATAAAAGAGGTAAAAGTATTAATTGAAGATGAAAGTAGCTTTTTAAGGTTAAAGAATAATAAATTTGAAACTCAAACAGATATTTTTAAACTCTCTTCTATTACTAATACTCAATATAATTATAATAGAATTACCGACTTTATTTCTAATTATTTTAACGACTATGAATCAAAAAGACTATTAGTACTGAAAGATGATTATGAATTAAGTCCTTTCTATGGATTAAATCAATTACCAAGAATAATCAGTCCATTTCCCGATGATTTTTTAGAAGAGATAATATTTTTAAAAGCATTAACAATAAACTATCTAAATCAAAAGATTGATCTTAATAGGAGAAAGTCTCATTGGATATTTAAAGGATTAGAAATATTTTTAATTGATAAGTATATAAAAGAATATTACCCTAGAGTTAAGTTTATTGGGTACTTGTCTGGAAATAAAATTCTAAAAAATTATCAATTCTCTAAAATTAATTTTACAGATCATTTTCTAAATTATTCAGAATATGTTCAAAGATTAAATATTCATCAAACTGATATTCAGGAAAGCGAAAGTCTTACCAGATTAAATGAAGAAATAGTCTCTCCATATCATTCAGGATTAGGATTAATTTATCTTGAAGATTTAATAGGAGAAACTAATTTTAAGGAACTAATAAAAGAAGCAGTAAACACTAATTCTGACTCCAAATTACTTAGCATTTTTACTCAATATGCTAAATATGATTTAAACTGGTTTATTAATGATTATTTAGGAAGTAGACAATCAATTGATTTAAAGATTAGAAGAGTTAATAAAAATATTTTAAATGTTACAGAGAAAAATAATATTCAAATTCCCTATTCTATTGGACTCTTGAAAAAAGATTCAATTATTTATAAAAAAGAATTTAATTCATTAACAGAGTTCAAGATTCCTAATATTGACTTTGATTATGCAATAATTAATCCAAATATTAAATTACCAGAGACAAATAGAAATAACAACTATTTATATAAGTCTAATCAGAAACCTTTGAGAGTAACAGCTATAGGAGATTTGGATGATCCAAGTAAAAGAAACATATATTACAGACCTGAAATCACTTATAACTTTTATGATGGTATTTCACCAGGTATAAATCTAATCAATAGAGGAATTAAAAGCAAACCCTTTACTTTTAAAATCTTTACACAATATGCCACTAAAGAAGAGACTTTAATAGGATCAATGAACTTCAGGTATCAACTCAATAATGAGATTAAAAAAAATTATTCAACACTTTTCAACCTTTACTATAACACAAATCATTATAATGAAAACCTGAGATATCAAGTTTTTTCACCATCTATTCAAATTAATTTCAGAGATAATAAGAATTTGAGATCTAAGATTAGAAAATCTATTTCTTTATCAATGTTTAGAGTTGATAAAGAGAATAATATTGAAACCAAGAATAATTTAGACAAATACTCAATATTTAATCTAGGATACTATTACTCAGATATTGGCATAATTAAATATTTAAAGACCTCCATTAATACTGAGTTCTCTAATAATTTTGGTAAAGTAAATTTGATATTTGATTACAGAAAACTATTCAATAGTAATAGACAATTTCAAGCAAGAATATATCTAGGAAAGTTCTTTTGGAATGATGATCAGTTTGATAATTTCAAATATAATCTTGGTAGATCTGGAGGTTACCTATTTTTAGACAATTATCTAGGTAGATCTGAGAGAACAGGATTACTTAGTCAGCAATTTATAATGGCTGGTGGCGGGTTTAAATCATTTTTTGATGATCCAACTACAAATAATTTTATGCTAACCTCAAATTTAAATATTGGAATATGGAAATGGGTTGAAGGGTATCTTGATCTAGGAATGCTTAAAAATAAAGATTCAGATTCAAGATATTTCTATGGTACTGGATTGAGACTAAATTTACTTCCTGACTTTTTTGAACTATACTTTCCAGTTAGTTCATCTAATGGATTTGAGCTTAATGATTTCAGGTATTACAACAAAATACGTTTTATTGTCTCATATAATTTAGAATCATTAGGGAAGCTTTTCTCAAGAAGATGGCTTTAGAGTAGTTCGTATAATTATTTGTAAGTTTGCAATCCCTATGAGTATATCTAGTTCTACAAAAGAGGAGATTAGCTTAAAAAAATTTAAGGAAAAAGTTATTAATGATTTTAGAACTGTATCCTTAAGCCGAGAAGTAAGTGTTCAGGGTAGACGTGAGGTTTTACTTGGTAAAGGTAAGTTTGGAATTTTTGGTGATGGAAAGGAGCTGCCACAAATAGTAATGAGTCATTTCTTTAAAGATGGAGACTATAGGTCAGGCTACTATAGGGATCAAACCTTATTAATGTCTCAAAAATTACTTTCTGCAAGAGAAATTTTTGCTGCTGTTTACGGGCATCCTGATAAATTATATGAAAAAATGTCTGGAGGTCGTCAGATGGCAGGGCATTTTTTAACCAATACAATTGATGAAAACAATAATTGGATAGATCAAACTTCCCAAAAAAATCACATTTCAGATATCTCTCCAACCGCAAGTCAAATGTCAAGACTGGTTGGTTTAGGTTTAGCATCAAAAATTTATAGAAATAATTCAATTAGTGGATCTGAAAAATTCTCTAAAAATGGAAATGAAATAGTTTGGGGAACAATTGGAAATGCTAGTACAAGCCAAGGAATTTTTTTTGAAGCTATAAATGCATGTGGAGTTCTCCAGATTCCTACAATTATAAGTGTATGGGATGATGAATATGGAATATCTGTTCACAATAAAGATCACACTACAAAAGAGAGTATATCTAAAGTTCTTGCAGGATTTAAGGTCACTCCTGACTTACCCGGAATAGAAATTCTAGAAGTTAAAGGATGGGATTATCAGTCATTAATGAAGACTTATTCATATGCAGAAAAAATAGCAAGAGAACATCATATTCCTGTAATAATTCATGTAACTGAGTTGACACAACCACTTGGTCATTCAACATCTGGTTCTCATGAAAGATATAAGAGTGAAGAAAGACTCAAGTGGGAAGATGATAATGATTGTAACAAAAAGTTTGAAGATTGGATATTAAAAAATAAAATTTCTACAAAGAAAAAGATACAAAGTATTAAGGAAGAAATTTCATCATATGTTAAAGATGAAAAAAAGTTAGCTTGGGATCATTATCAAAGACCAATAAAGGAGTCAAAAAAAGATTTAATCCAAACTATTAATAATCTTGAGAGGCCGGTTAACTCAGATCAAATGAACGAAATGTTCTCCAATTTAGACGATTCTAATTTTTCAGAATTAATAGAAATATGTAGAAGGCTAATATATAAATTAGATAGTAGTGATTTAAATGACAGACATAGTTTAATTAATTGGAAAAATAAATACATGGATATTCTTACTAATAAATATTCCACTGATTTATATTCAATTAAAACAGAATCTCTATCTAGTATTCCAAAAGTATTCCCTTTGTATTCTGATGAAGAAAAGTTTGTTGATGGAAGAATAATTATAAGAGATAATTTTGATAAGCTTTTAGAAAATAATTCTAAAATTTTCATTTTTGGTGAGGATGTAGGTAAAATAGGTGATGTTAACCAAGGTTTAGAAGGGCTTCAAAAAAAGCATGGTAAAAAAAGAGTTTTTGATACAAGTATTAGAGAATCAACTATTGTAGGTCAAGGGATAGGAATGTCTATGAGAGGTTTAAGACCTATTGCTGAAATTCAATATTTAGATTATATATTGTATGCTCTTCAGATCCTTAGTGATGATCTAGGCACATTAACTTACAGAACTCATGGAGGTCAAAAAGCCCCACTTATTGTAAGAACAAGAGGGCATAGACTCGAAGGAATATGGCACTCTGGTTCTCCACTTGGTGGAATGATTTCCTTTTTAAGAGGTGTCTTTATTTTAACTCCAAGAAATATGACTAAAGCTGCAGGATTTTATAATGCACTTTTAGATATTGACCAACCAGCTGTAGTAATTGAGCCATTAAACGGTTACAGAACTAAAGAGCAGCTACCTAGTAATTATGGTCAGTTTAAAACTCCTATTGGTGAAATTGAAATTCTTAAAGAAGGTAGCGATATTACCCTAGTATCTTATGGATCTACATTTAATATTGTAATAAATGTTGCTGAAGAAATCGAAAAATATGGAATAAGCTGTGAGGTAATTGATGTTCAAAGTTTAATTCCTTTTGATATAAAAAAGGAAATTTCAAAAAGTGTTATAAAAACAAACAGACTTCTAATTATAGATGAAGACTTACCTGGTGGATGTTCAAGTTATATTCTTCAAGAATTACTGGAGAAGCAAGATATCTATGAGCATTTGGATAGCAAGCCATCTCTTCTAACTGCAAAAGATCATAGACCTCCTTATGGATCTGACGGAGACTATGTTAGCAAGCCTTCATTTGAAGATATTTTTGAAAGAATATACTCTATTATGAGGGAATCTGATCCAGAAAAATATAGAAGATTATTCTAGATTAAAGCTAAAAATCAGTCCTAGTCCCCTCTATAAAATAACTTCTATTATTAGAATTAGGGTTTGGATATTTTACTTGATTAAGAATACCTTGGAAATTTTTAAAGTCATCAATAAAGTAGATAGTAAAATCTGCCTGCTCATTATTACGATTTGGGCCATATGTGTTGAAAGTGATTAAATTATCCTCAATTTTCAAGTTATATACTGGAATTCCATTAAAGATTTGTTGGTTCTGCAATCAAAAAATTGACATTGTTCCAAAAATATTTCCTTCTCTATTAGTAATATACAATGTCATATTAAAATCAGCAAAGTCATCAATGCTTATAGGAAAATCATATTTTCCGTAAAATTGAATATTTGGATCATTATCGGAAGAATAATTTTCTAAAGTTTTTATTAAGAGCATGAACAAAAAATAATAAAAAAAAGAATTAATATTTTATTCATTAAAATTGCTTAAGAGTTAAAAATCTTGTAGACTAAATCATTTAAAATAGCCTCATTATTGGTTGCATCAAAATCAACTCCTTTTGACCTCTTATCTGCTTCTAAAAGATAATCAAATATTTTAGAAATTCTTTTCATTGGATATAATGCTGAAGCTTGATGGTATTCATCAATAAAGTAAGGGTTAATTCCTAGTATTTTTGAAGCCTCCTTTTTATTTTCAATTGAGTGATATATAAATAATTTATTAAAAAAAGAGTAAATAGTAGCCACAATTAGTGGTACAGGATATTTTTTACTGTTTTTACTCATATAGTTGGCTATCTCAATTGTTTTATTAAGATTATTTTTTCCAATAACTTTAGTTAGCTCAAAAAAATTAAATTCTTTACTAAATCCAATGATACTCTCAACTTCATTTGGACTTATAGTTTGTCCTTTTTTTGAATTTAATTTTAATTTTTCCAACTCATTATCTATTTGAGATAAATCATTTCCAGTAAAATCAGAGATAATTTTAATTGAATTTGGATGAAGATTTAATGACTTATGAGCACATTGGTTCTCAATCCATTTATATACTTGATTATCATAGATTTTTTTTGACTCAAAAACAACTCCGTTTTTTTGTGCAGACTTATAGATTTTTTTTCTTTTATCAATATTAGTAATGAAAGCTAGAACTAAAATTGTTTTAGGATTTATATTATCTAAATATGAAATGATATTTTTAAAATCGTTTGATAAATTTTTTGCATCCTTAACTATTAGTAGATTATAGTCACCACTTAAAGGGAATCTTTTAACAAAGTCTATAACCTCACTTTCTTGGTTTTCGTCAGATTTTTTTCCATAAATCTTTTTTAAATCAAAGTCTGCAGAATCTTCGTTAATTACATTTGATACTAGAAGTTTCATGATTTGATCAGAAAAATAATTTTCATCTCCATGTAGTAGGTAGATAGGTAAAAAAATTCTGTCATTTATATCATTAATTAATTTATTATATTCTGACATATTTATAAGTGTGAAAAAGTTAAATCTACCCTTATTCGAGTTTAAAATTAAAAAAGAAAATAAGAATAATATCATTTTTGATGAAATAAGAAATAAGTGGATTGTTTTGACACCTGAGGAATGGGTAAGACAGAACTTCGTAAAATTTATTTTGTCTAAAAACTATCCTAAATCTTTAATTAATTGCGAGAAAGTATTCTATATTAATAAAGTTTTGAAAAGATATGATATTGTTGTTTATGACTCGTCAGGAGATGTTGATATATTAGTAGAATGTAAGTCTCATGAAATAAAAATTAATCAAGATCATTTTGATCAAGTAATGAGATATAATTTAGAATTAAAAAGTAAAAATATTATAGTTACCAATGGGATAAGTCATTTTTATTTTAATTATGATGAGATTGAAAAAACCTATAAACAAAAAGAAGATTTAACTACTTATAATAAATGAAAATTGCGATAGTTGTAATAAACTGGAATGGACTTGAACTTTTAAAAAAGTATCTTAAAAAAATAGTTGATAATTCTCCAGATCAAAATATTTATGTAATTGATAACAATTCTAAAGATGAATCACTGAAATACATAAAAGAAAATCATAATAATGTTAGAATTATAAGCCTAAATAAAAATTATGGTTTTGCTGAGGGATATAATATTGGTATTCAAGAAGTTAAAGAAGATTATTTATGCATAATAAATAACGATGTAGAGGTTACAAAAGACTGGCTTGAACCAATTAAAGAGAGACTAAATAATTATCCTGATTCAATAATCCAACCTAAGATTCTTGATTTAAATAATGCAAACTACTTTGAATATGCTGGAGCAGCTGGAGGGTTTATAGATAAATATGGATATCCTTATTGTAGAGGTAGAATTTTTGATACCATTGAGGAGGATAACAATCAATATCCAGATAACGAAATATTTTGGTCTTCTGGAGCATGTATGTTTTTATCAAAAAAGATTTTTATTGATTTGGGAGGTTTTGATAAAGCCTTTTTTGCACACATGGAAGAAATAGATTTTTGTTGGAGAGCATTTAACCATGGTTAT
>CABYMF010000019.1 GCA_902519955.1 uncultured Bacteroidota bacterium
TATTCTATTTACAGAATTTTGAAATTGATGATAACATAAGAAACTCAATTGAGGCAGTTAAAAATATTGAGGTTGAATCACCTAGAGGTAATATTTACTCAGATAATGGAGATCTATTAGTTTCGACAGTTGTAAAGTATGAATTGAGATGGGATTCAAAGATTCCTTCAGAGTCAGATTATAATAAAAATATTATTCCTCTTGTAGAAAGATTGTCTAATTTTTTTGAACAAGATCAAAATTACTTTAAAAAATATCTTGATGGCGCAAGAGATAAGAATAATAGATATCTATTAATTGGAAAAAATCTATCTACAACTGAAGTAGAAGAAATTAAATCTTTTCCAATTTTCAATAAAGGTCTTTATAAAGGAGGTTTAATAATTAATGAAAGTCACACAAGACAGAGCCATCTTGGCAGGATTGCAGAGAGGACTATAGGATATGAAAAAATTGATCAAGATGGAAAATATTTAAGGGTTGGTCTAGAGGGTGCATATTCGGAATATCTATCTGGTAAAAGTGGTTTAAGACTAATGCAAAAAATAGCAGATGGACAATGGAAACCAATGACTCCAAATTTTGAAAGAGAACCTATTCAAGGATATGATGTGCATACAACTATAGATACTCAAATTCAAGATATAGTTCATCACGAATTATTATCTCAATTAGAAAGATTTGAAGCTGATCATGGAACTATGATTATAATGGAGACTAAATCTGGAAAGATTAAAGGTATATCAAACTTAGCAAGAACAAAAGAAGGAAAATATTTTGAAAAAATTAATTATGGTATCTGGGAGACTCAGGAGCCTGGATCAACATTTAAGCTAATGACATTAATTGCAGCTTTAGAGGATGGTGTTGTAAGTACAAGTGATTCAGTTGATACTGGTAATGGAATATTGAAATTTTATAATAAATACGAAGTAAAAGATTCTAATAGAAGGGGGTATGGAAAAATTCCAATATCTAAGGCATTTGAAGTTTCCTCAAATACAGGTATGGTAAAGCTCATATATGATAATTACAAGGATAATCCTGAAAGACTAGTCAATAGGTTGATAAATATGAAACTTAACCAAAAAATTAATATTGATATAAAAGGTGAAGGGGAACCTAGGATACCTCATCCAAAAGATAACAATTGGAATGGAATCTCATTACCATGGATGGCATTTGGTTACGGAGTAATGATGACACCTTTACAAACTCTAACTTTCTATAATGCAGTAGCTAACGATGGGGAAATGGTTAAACCTAGTTTTATAAGCAGTATTGGTGCATTAGGTGAAAAACCAGTTTATAGAATTGATAGAGAGGTAATAATGTCATCAATTTGTTCAGAGGAGACCTTAAGTTCAGTTAAAATGATGTTAAGGAATGTAGTTGAAAAGCCTTGGGGATCTGCAAATAATATTTATGATGAGAATATTAAAATTGCCGGGAAAACAGGAACAAGTCAGATAGACTATACTTCAGAGGAGACTCAATATGTTTCTAGTTTCGTGGGATATTTCCCGTCAGATAAACCAAAATATTCGGCAATTGTAGTAGTTAATAAGCCCAAAAAGTCTAAGGGGTATTATGGTAACTCAGTAGCTGCTCCTGTCTTCAAAAATGTAGCAAAAAAAATTATAACAGGTATTCCAAATGAAATTCAGATAAGTAAAAAGGATACAGATATATTGTTTTGAAAAAATTAAAAGAAATATTATTTAAAGTAAATATTGACTCAGTATATGGAGATACTGAAATAAATGTCTCTAAGATTACTTTTGATTCGAGAGAGGTCGAAAATAATGCACTTTTTATTGCAATATCAGGACATAATTATGATGGCCATGATTATATTAGTCAATCTACTAAAAATGGAGCTTCAGTAGTTGTATGTGAGAATTTACCTACTAATTTTAAAGAAAGCAATATTGTCTTTATATGTGTTAAATGTTCTAAAACCGCACTTTCGATTATTGCTTCAAATTTCTTTGATAACCCATCCTCAAAAATTGATTTAATAGGTATAACAGGAACGAATGGAAAAACAACAATTTCCTCATTGTTAAATAACTTATTTAATGAATTAAAAGTAAAATCTGGTTTAATATCAACAATTAATATAAAATATGGAGAGTATACAGAAAATTCCAATAATACTACTCCTGATCCAATAACAATAAATTCTCATTTATCAAAAATGATAAAAAGAAAAATTAAGGTTTGTTTTATTGAAGTTTCATCTCATGGAATTTTTCAGAAGAGAGTTCAGGGGATAAAATTTAAAGGTATGGTTTTTACCAATCTTACTCATGATCATATTGACTACCATAAATCATTCAAAGACTACAGAGATACAAAAAAAATTGTTTTTGATTCTCTTAGTAAAAATTCATTTGCACTAATTAATAAAGATGACAGGAATGCTGACTATATGGTTCAAAATACTAAAGCTAATATTTACACTTATTCATTAAAATCAAAGTCAAAATTTTCTTGTAGAATTATTGAGCAACAACTAGACGGAATGCTATTAAGTATTGATAATAGTGAAATATGGACTAAGCTAATTGGCAAATTTAATGCCTCTAATATTCTTGCTATTTATTCTGTAGGAAGGATATATAATCTAGATAAAATTAATTTGTTGACTGGTATTAGTAATCTGGAGAGTGTAGTTGGTAGGCTTCAATCTTTTCTTTCAACAAATAAAGTAACAGTTATAATTGATTACGCTCATACTCCTGATGCAATTGAAAATGTCATATCAGCTATAAATAATATTAAAAAATCAAATCAAAATTTAATTACTGTAATTGGTTGTGGAGGGGATAGAGATAAAGATAAAAGACCAATAATGGGGAAGATCTCCACTGATCTTAGCTCAAGAGTAATTTTTACATCAGACAATCCTAGATCTGAGGATCCACAATCAATCATTGATGATATGGTCCAAGGGGTTTCAAATTTTAACAATGACAAATTTTTAATTGAAGTTGAAAGAAAAAAAGCAATAAGACAAGCTAAAGAAAATAGTGTAAAAGGTGATATAGTTTTAATCGCAGGAAAAGGTCATGAAGATTATCAAGAGTTAAATAATAAGGAGAGAATCTATTTTGATGATTTCAAAATAGCTAAAGAAATTTTTAATAAATAAACATGTTATACTATCTATTTGAAATATTAGAAAGCCAATTTAATCTTCCTGGAGCCAGTCTGTTTAGTTATTTGTCATTTAGAGCTGCAGTTACTGTTATAATGTCACTAGTAATATCAATTGTTTTTGGAAAAAGAATAATCAATTTTTTAAAAATTAAACAAGTAGGTGAAAATGTTAGAGAGCTTGGTCTAGATGGAGAGGACAAGAAAAAAGGGACACCAACTATGGGGGGTATAATTATCATAATTGGCACTTTAGTACCTGTAATTTTGATGTCAAATCTTGAAAATATTTATATCCAAATTTTAATTATATCAACTATAATTCTTGGATTAATTGGATTAATTGATGATTATATCAAAGTATTTAATAAAGATAAAAAAGGACTTCAAGGAAAGTTTAAAATAGCAGGTCAGTCACTATTAGGAATTTTTGTTGGAATTATTCTATTAACTAATAACAATATTACTATAGTTGAATTTGATAAAAATTTAAATTCTGATAAAATAGAATTTACCAAAATTGAGGAAGTAAAATCTTATAAGACAACAATACCATTTTTCAAAAATAATGAGTTAGACTACAAAGAAGTATCTATAGCTATTTTTGGTAAAGGATCGAATTACTTATGGATTATAATAATCCCAATTATAATTTTTATTATAGCTGCAGTTTCAAATTCTAATAATCTAACAGATGGATTAGATGGACTATCTGCAGGACTCTCTGCAATAATTGTCTTTACTCTTGGAGTCTTTGCGTGGACATCAGGAAATATAATCTTTTCAGATTATTTGAATATAATGTATATACCAAGAGTTGGTGAAATAACAATTTTCATTGCTGCATTATTAGGTTCTTTAGTTGGTTTTCTATGGTACAATACATATCCTGCATCAGTTTTTATGGGTGACACAGGGAGTTTAACTGTTGGAGGTTTAATTGCTGTAATTTCAATACTTATTAGAAAAGAATTATTAATTCCAATTCTATGTGGAGTATTCCTCTTAGAGGCACTTTCTGTAATTATTCAAGTTAGTTATTTCAAATTAACTAAAAAAAAGACTGGAGTTGGAAAGCGTATTTTCTTAATGTCTCCTATCCATCACCATTTTCAAAAAGCCGGTTATCATGAAAGTAAAATAGTTTCAAGACTATGGATTATAGGAATTTTTTTAGCCGTAATAACAATTCTAACTCTTAAAATTAGATAGATGAAGAGTGTAACAATACTTGGTGCTGGTGAAAGTGGATTTGGAGCTGCTATGTTAGCTCGTCAAAAGGGTTTAAATGTATTTGTTTCGGATTCAAATAAAATAAATGAGGATAGAAAATTAGAAATGATTAGGAATTCTATAGTGTTTGAAGAAGAAAATCACTCTTTTGATAAAATTAAGTTATCAGATTTTGTAATTAAAAGTCCAGGTATACCAAATTCATCTGAAATAATTTCAGAAATTAAGTTATCGGGTATACCAATTATATCTGAAATTGAATTTGCAAGTAATTATTCAAATTCATTTAAGATATGTATTACTGGAACTAATGGAAAAACTACTACCACAAAGCTTATCTACAAAATACTAAAAAGAGCAGGGTTAGATGTAGGTCTGGCAGGGAATATTGGTGATAGCTTTTCTAAAATGCTTTTATCTGGTGATAAGGATATCTATGTGCTTGAGATTAGTAGTTTCCAGCTTGATGACATCAAAAAATTTAGACCTAATATTTCTGTTATTACAAATATTATAGAAGATCATTTGGATAGATATGAAAATGACTTTGGTAAGTATGTTGATGCAAAAATGAAAATTGCAAAAAATCAGAAATCATCTGACTATTTAATTTATAACTCAGATGACAAAATTTTATTAGAAGCACTAAGAGAAAAAAAATTAGAAGTAAATAAAATTCCAATAGGAATAAACACTAACAAACAAAATCAAATAACAATAGATAAAAATATTCTTTCTAACAAAAAAAAAACTATTATGATAAATACCGACGACTTTGCGCTTAAAGGAAGACATAACCTTCTTAATGCAATGGCTGCAATTACAGTCTCCGATTTACTAAAAATAGACAATGATATAATTAGAGAAAGCCTCTTGACTTTTTCTGGTCTTCCTCATCGACTTGAAAAATTTTTGAAAATACAAGGAGTTAATTATATAAACGATTCTAAAGCTACAAATGTTAATGCAACATATTATGCACTTGATTCAATGCAATCTCCTACAGTTTGGATTGCTGGTGGAGTAGATAAAGGAAACGATTATTCAGATTTACTTCCAATTGTTAGGGAGAAGGTTAAAGCAATTATTTGTCTTGGAATTGATAATACTAAAATTATGGAAACTTTTAAGCCAGTAATTGAAATTATAGTTGAGACGGAGTCAATAACTGAAGCAGTAAAAGTTGCAAATAAAATTGCACTTAAAAAGGATAATGTTCTTTTATCTCCTGCATGTGCAAGTTATGATTTGTTTGAAAATTATGAGGACAGAGGTGATCAATTTAAAGATGCGGTAAGAAATTTATAGATGAGTAATAAGAATTTAATATTTGGGGATAAAGTTTTGTTAGTAATAATACTATTACTATCACTTTTTTCTTTTTTCCCAGTTTTTTCTTCTAGCTCATATCTTTCATATGTTATAGATGGGTCTTCTCCAATTTTCTATTTAGTTAAACATTTTATTGTAATACTATTTGGTCTTTTACTGATGATGTCTATTAAGTTAGTTCCTCATAAACTTTTTAGAGGAATGTCAATTATTCTTCTACCCATAGGATTATTATTATTAATTTATACACTTAGCCAGGGAACAACAATTGGTGGTTCTGCTGCAAGTAGATGGATTGACATCCCATTTGTAGGAATAAGTTTTCAAACTTCCTCTTTAGCAGCTATTATTTTAATTACTTATACAGCTCGATATTTGTCAAAAGTTGATTTATCAAATACAAAGTTTAAAGAGACGATTATCCCTCTTTGGCTTCCAATTTTTGCATATACCTTTCTAATACTTCCATCTAATCTATCGTCTGCTGTTTTAATATTTAGTTCACTGATTTTAATACTTTTTATCTCAGGATTCCCAATAACTCATTTATTAAAAATGTTTTTGATATTAGGGTTTCTTTCAACAATTTTCTTCTTTCTAGCAAAAACATTTCCTCATCAATTTCCAAATAGAATAGATACGTGGGTTAGTAGAATAGAAAACTTCAATTCAAATGATAATTTAGATGCAAGCTATCAAATTCAAAGAGCTAAAATAGCTATAAATAATGGGGGTTTGATTGGAGTTGGGGCTGGGAAAAGTATAATGAAAAATCATTTACCTCAAAGTAATTCTGACTTCATTTTTGCAATAATTGTAGAGGAATATGGTATAGCTGGGGGATCATTGATAATTATACTTTATACATTAATGTTTTTTAGAATTCTAGTTATTACTCATAAGGCAGAGGACAGGTTTGGAAAAATATTAGTTTCTGGTCTAGGAATTTTTATTATAATTCAAGCATTTACAAATATTTCAGTAGCAACACAAGTAATCCCTGTAACTGGACAGAATCTACCCTTAATAAGTAGCGGTGGATCATCTGCATGGATGACTTGTATATCATTGGGTATGATTCTTAGTGTAAGCTCTTCAATCAAAAATAAAAAATGACAAGAAATAGATTTATAATATCAGGAGGAGGAACAGGTGGCCATATATACCCTGCGTTATCTATTGCAAATGAAATAAACAAATCCTTTGAAAATCCTAACATAAAGTTTATAGGAGCTAGGGGTAAAATGGAAATGAATATTGTTCCGAAATATGGATATAAAATTCATGGACTTTTAATTAGTGGATTACAAAGGTCATTCTCTATAAAGAATATTTTACTTCCATTTAAACTTATAATTAGTTTTGTTCAGTCTATCATCATAATTTTAAGCTTTAGACCAAACTTTGTTGTAGGGACAGGAGGATTTGCAAGTTTTCCTATTGTCTTTATATCTTCAATATTTAGAATACCAACATTAATTCAAGAACAGAATTCATTTCCAGGAATATCTAATAGGCTTTTATCTAAATTCACTAATTACATATCTGTTGCTTATGATAAGATGGAAAAATATTTTCCTTCAAAAAAAATATACAAAACAGGGAATCCAATTAGAGAATCCATTAGATCAAATAAAAATTTAGTCAATCAAAGAAAAAAACTAAATATTAAAGATAGTATGACAGTAATAGCTGTTTTTGGTGGAAGTTTAGGTTCAGATAAAATAAACAAAACAATTAAAGAAAATATAGAATTCTTAATTTCTAAGAATGTTTTCATAATATGGCAATGTGGAAAGAGTTATTACAATGATTATAAAAGTTATAATTCTGACAAGATATTTGTCACAGACTTTTTTGATGATATCGACTCAATTTACTTTACATCAGATATAATAGTAGCTCGAAGTGGAGCTTTAACACTCTCAGAATTAGCAATAGTTGCAAAACCTTCTATATTAATTCCATCTCCAAATGTTGCTGAAGATCATCAACTAAAAAATGCTAAGAGTATTGAAGAAAAAGATGCATGTATATGTATTGAGGAGAAAGATCTTGACTTGATATTTAAAAATAAGCTTGACCTTCTTTTAAATGATATGAATCTAAGGGATGATCTATCATATAATATGTCTAAAATAGCTATGCCAAATGCATCATACGATATAGTGGACATAATAAAAAAACATCTAACAAATGAATAATAAAAAGTATTTTTTTATTGGAATTGGTGGTATTGGGATGTCTTCAATTGCTCAATACCTTCATGAAAAAGGAAATACAATTTTTGGTTATGATGCATCAGAAAATAAATCAGTTAAAATTCTTGTAAATAAAGGCATAGACGTAATTAATGATTTGAGCCTTAAAAGTATTCCAGATTATATGAAAAGGGAGGATGTAATTGTAATCTATACTCCAGCTATTGCAGATGATAATTTATTTTTAAAATATTTTAGGACTAATGGAAATAATTCAATATTTAAAAGATCTGAGATTCTAGGTGAAATATCAAAACAATCTAAATGTATTGCTGTAGCTGGAACTCATGGAAAAACTACTACTACTGCAATAATTAGCCACTTATTCCATTCATCAGGAATACATTTTAAAGCTTTTATTGGAGGGATTATGAAATGTTTTGACTCAAATTATATCAATACAGGAAATGATTACATAATTGTAGAGGCAGACGAATATGATAGATCATTCTTAAATCTTGACCCTAATTACGCAGTTATTACTTCAATTGAAAATGATCATCTTGATGTTTATGGAGACTTTAAATCGTTAACTAAAAGTTTTCAGTCATTTGCAAATAATGTAAAAGATGTATTAATTACAGAAGCTAAAATAGATATTGATAAAGACTTTTCTTTTTCAATCAAAAGTGATTCGGATTATTATGTAAACAATATAAAGATTCTAGATAATGGAATTAGATTTGATCTTAAAACTCCCAATAATTTATACTCTAATATTTATGCAAATATTATAGGCCTTCATAATCTTAAAAATACATTAGCGGCACTATCAATAATTGACCAGATAAAAGAAATTGATATTCAAAATTTATTGCCATTTCTCTCAGATTTTAAAGGAATTGAAAGAAGAATGGATATTTATAAAATAGATAATAAAGTTGTTATTGATGACTATGCCCATCATCCAACTGAAATTGAATCAGTATTTAATACTATTCAAACTAATTATAAGAATAAATCAACAGCAGTTGTATTTCAACCTCATCTTTTTTCTAGAACAAGGGACTTTATGGATGAGTTTGCAGACGTTTTATCAAAATTTGATGAGGTATATCTTTTAGATATTTACGCTGCTAGAGAAAAGCCTATAATTGGGGTTAGTTCACAAATTTTATTAGAAAAAATTAATTGTTCAAAGAAGGAAATAATAGATAGTAAATCAATCGATAATATTGTGCTTAACTCCAAAATAGAGGTTATCTCTATTCTAGGTGCTGGTAATATATCAGAGAATCTTAATAAAGAAATATTTCAAAATGTATAGATTAATTATAATGTTAGGGTTATTATCATCGCTTATTTTCATGGGATTAATCAGTTCATTTACCTATTCTGAAAAAGGTTATGATTTAGAAACTAATAATATACTATATACATCTAATGGATTTATTGACAATAAAGAAATTGTCAAAAGTTTAATAAGTGAAAAACAGTTTCAAAACTTGATTAAAGATAATGAGTTTGTAAAAGTTGAGACAAAACTAAAGGAGATAAAATCAATTGAGAATATTGATATTTATTTTAACGATAAAAATGAACTTGAAATAAAATTAATTGACAGAACTCCTATTGCGTATTTAAAAGATTCAAACAGTCTTGTTGACATCAATGGTATAGTTTTTAGAAAAGAGCAATCTAAAAATGATTCCCTTCCCACAATTAATGGAAATATATCTGAACAGCAAATTTTGAAAATTATAAATGTTATCACAGCTTTTGAAAAAGATAAGTTCTTTGAAAATAAATTAAAAGAAATATGGTATAAGAATGATCATTTATATGTAAGAATAAAAAATTTGAAATTGGATGTAAACCTAGGAAATCAAAATAAAATAATTTATAAGTTAAAAATGCTAAAAGGTTTTTATGCATATCAATTAAAAAATATAAATCAAATAAAATATAAGCAACTAGATCTTTTATACAATGATCGTTTAGTAGCAATTAAAAAATAATATTATGGATAAAAAATATTCAGTTGGATTAGACATTGGAACAACAAAGATTGTTGCTATGGTTGGTGAAAAAAATCAGTTTAATAAAGTTAAAGTTCTTGGTGTTGGCAAATCTCAAAGTCTAGGAGTTCATAGAGGAGTTGTAAATAATATTACTCAGACCATACAGTCAATTAAAATCGCAGTTGATGAGGCCCAAAATAAATCTAATATTGAAATTTTAGAGGTTGCAGTGGGTATTGCAGGACAGCATATTAGAAGCCTTCAACATAGTGATTATATAACTAGAGAAAATCCTGATGAGGTTATTAATGAAGATGATATTGATAAATTAATTGACCAAGTTTATAAGCTTGTGATGCTTCCGGGTGAGGAGATTATCCATGTTTTACCTCAGGATTTTAAAGTTGATGGTCAATCTGAAATAAAAGAGCCTGTAGGTATGTATGGAAGCAGACTTGAAGCTAATTTTCATATAGTAGTTGGTCAAGTTTCATCTATCAGGAATATTGGAAAATGTATAAAAAGCTCTGGATTAAAAATGGGAGATATTACTCTTGAACCATTAGCATCATCTGATGCTGTTCTCTCTGAAGAAGAAAAAGAAGCTGGAGTTGCATTAATTGATATTGGAGGTGGAACTACTGATGTTGCCATTTTTAAAGATGGGATTATAAAGCATACTGCTGTTATTCCATTTGGAGGAAATGTAATTACAGAGGATATTAAAGAAGGATGTTCAATTATTGGAAATCAAGCAGAACAATTAAAAATTAAATTTGGTTCAGCTTGGCCAGGAGAAAACAAAGATTCTGACATTGTTTCAATACCTGGACTTAGAGGGAGAGATCCTAAAGAGATTTCTTTAAAAACACTATCCAAAATTATTAATGCAAGAATTGTAGAAATTATTGAGCAAGCTTACTTAGAAATTAAGAATTATGGTCATGAGGATTCAAAAAAGAAACTTATTGCAGGCATTGTGTTAACTGGAGGTGGAAGTCAATTGAGACACTTAAAACAACTTACAGAATATGTTACTGGGATGGATACAAGGATTGGTTTTCCAGGTGAGCATTTAGCTGGAGACTCAAATGATTATAATCCTATATATTCCACAGCTGTTGGATTATTAATGAAGGCAATAGACAAAGATTCAGATGAACAGATAAATAATATGAATACATCTGAAAAGGATTTAGTAAACCATGAAAGAAAGACTATTCTTACCAAATGGGGAGAAGGATTTAAAAAATTTATAGATAACGTAGATACAATTGATAATTAATATAAAATTCAAAAAATGAAAACAGAAATAGATACAAACTTTAGTTTCGATTTACCAAAAAATAGAAGTAATGTAATGAAGGTTATGGGAATAGGAGGGGGTGGAAGTAATGCTGTAAATTATATGTATAAACAGGGAATAAAAGGGGTTGATTTCGTTGTTTGTAATACTGACTCTCAAGCTCTAGAAGAAAGTCCTGTACCAAATAAGATTCAACTTGGAGCTAATCTAACGGAAGGACTCGGCGCAGGAGCAAATCCTGAAATTGGAAAGCTTGCAGCATTAGAAAGTTATGAAGAGTTAAAAAATTTACTAGAAACTCAAACTAAAATGTTATTTATTACTGCTGGTATGGGTGGTGGAACAGGAACAGGTGCTGCGCCAATTATTGCAGAGATGGCTAAAGAATTTGATATTCTAACTGTTGGAATTGTTACAATTCCATTTAGTTTTGAGGGAAAAAATAGAGAATCACAAGCTGTAAAGGGTCTTGAGAAACTCAAAAGATCAGTTGATTCACTAATAATTGTTAACAATAATAAATTAAGAGAAGTCTATGGTAATCTTGGTTTTAAAGAAGGATTTTCTAAGGCCGACGAAGTTCTGGCAACTGCTGCGAAGGGTGTTGCACAAGTAATTACACATCATTATACACAAAATATAGATTTAAAAGATGCAAAAACTGTGTTATCAAATAGTGGAACAGCCATAATGGGATCATCAACTGCCATTGGATCTAATAGAGCTAATGAAGCAGTTATTAAGGCATTAGACTCTCCTCTTCTAAATGATAATAAAATTGAAGGAAGTAAAAATGTTCTTTTATTAATTGTTTCTGGATCTGAGGAGATTACAATAGATGAAATTGGAGAAATTAATGAATACATTCAAAATGAAACTGGAAATAGTGCTAATATAATTATGGGAGTAGGTGAAGATCTTGATTTAGGAAATAAAATTTCTGTTACAGTAATCGCAACTGGATTTGGAGATGAAAAACAAAATAGTTTAGTAAGTTCAGAAACAAAAAAAGTAATTTATTCTTTAGATCAAGATCACCCCTTTGAACAAAAAATATTAGATAAGGAAATAACTTTATCTGAGGAAAAAGATAAAAATCATGCAATATTAGCTAAAGATTCAAAACAAACAAAAATTGACAGCGAAATAAATGAAATTCTAAGGAATATTGATATCAGTTATGAGGTTTTAGATCCATATCTTGAGAATATAGCCACAATTGATATTGAATTAAATGATATTGAATTAAATGATATTGAATATGTAATTCCGGATAGAGAACAATCTTTTGAGATAAAAGAGGAGACGTCTGAAATTTCGTTCGGTCTTTTTTCTAATGATAATTATGAAGATAATAAAAGTGAGGAGCTTTCTCTAAATCTTAGTGTTGAAACTCCTGTAGTAATTAAATCAGATACATTATCAGACAGTTTAAATGATAGTGAATCAGATATCGAGTATATAAAATTAGATCTTAATCAAGATATTGAGAGTGAATTAGAGATTATAGAAGATGATATTATAGAAAATAAATTAAAAAATTCTGATAATATAAATATAATTGAAGAAAACAATAATATATTTGAACAGCCTATAATTCCTGATGATGATAATGAAAATGTTGTTCGTAAACAAAACTTAAAAAAATATAATTACATATTTAAAAATAACAGTTCATCAATAGAAGATTTAGAAAAAATTCCTGCATACAAAAGAATGGGAATTGAAATTGATAATTTAAAACCAAATAGTGAGGATGTTTATTCAAAAACTGTTTTAAATGAGGAAAATAAACTGGAATTTCCTGATGTAAATACATACCTTCATGATAATGTTGATTAATTTATGAAAATAGAAGAAAAAATTAATGAGTCTATAAAGGACTCAATGAAAGAAAAAAATAGTCTTAGACTAGATTCTCTAAGAGCAATAAAGTCTGCAATACTTATCGAAAAAACTAAATCTGGATCAAAAGATCAGATTGAGGAGTCAGTCGTACTTAAAATTTTACAAAAAATGGTAAAACAAAGGAATGACAGTGCAAAAATATATTTAGAGCAAAATAGAAAAGAATTAGCAGGGGTAGAGTTATCTCAGGCAAACATAATTTCTGAATTTTTACCAAATCAATTGAGCAAATCTGAATTATCAGAAATAATTGATAAAGTTATTGAAGAATTGGGTGCTAAATCAATGAAAGATATGGGTAAAGTAATATCTAAAGTTAACGAAAAAGTTTTTGGAAAAGCAGAAGTTAGAGTTATTGCAGAAATTGTTAAGAATAAATTAATGAGTTAAATTGACTAAAGCTCTATGTTACTCCTTCCATTGATTTATCTTTTTTTTCAAACTCTTTTTCTTCTACTATTTCAATTAATCTCATACAACATAGATATATATCTTCGAAAGATGAATAAAGCGGCGTTAATGCAATTCTAATTATATTATTTGGCCTATAGTCAATAATAATCTTTTTATTATTTTTTTTTATTGGATAAATTAAACATTTAGATATTCTCCATGCTTCTCTATGCATGATAGAGATGTGAGACCCTCTCTCACTTTTATTCTTTGGAGTTATTAGTTTAAAGTTTAAATCCCTTAGTTTATTTTCATATATGATATAAAAAAAATTAAATAATTTCTCAGATTTTCTCTCTAATCTTTTTGTTGTTGATTCTATTGTTATGTCAATAGATGTATCTAAAGCTGATAATGAAAGAATATGAGGTGTTCCATTAGAAAATTTACTGATTGAGGTAGACTCTTTATATTTATCTGAAAATTTAAATGGATTATTGTGACTAAACCACCCTTTGATAGGCGATTTTAATTTGTTTATTTCAGATTTTCTTATATATATAAATGCAGGTGACCCTGGACCTCCATTTAAAAATTTATATGTGCAACCAACAGCATAATTTAATTCAATATCTTTTACGTTGATATCAATTGCACCAATTGAATGACTTAAATCCCATATTACAATTACACCATTTTTTTTACAGAACCTATTTATTTGAGTAATTGGATACCTATAAGAGCTTTTATATGTGACATGAGAAAGAACTAATATACCTTTATGTGTTTTAATAAATTCTTTGAGACTTTCGATTTCAGGTTTTGTGTCACTATTGTATTCCAATATATTAAAATCAATATTGTAATCTTTAGAAATTCCTTCACATATATATTTATCTGAAGGATAATTAAGGCTATCTGTTAATATACTTTTTATCTTTTTATTAGAATCTAATATACTCTTAATTAGTTTGTAAAGATTATTTGATGTAGAGCTTCCTACATATACTTCTTCTTCATCAGAGTTAATAATAGAAGCTATTTTTTTTGAAACTTTTTTTGGAAGATTAATCCACTTTTTATTCCAACTAGATATTAGATTTTTTCCCCAATCTTTTTTTATTGTTTTATTTAAGTTCTTAAATGTATTCTTAGACAATAATCCAAGAGAGTTTCCATCAAGATATATCTTATTTCTAGGAATTATAAATTTTTCTCTAAAGCTTGAAATTTTATCATTAGAGTCTAATTTTAATGCTATTTTATTTAGTCTATCCAAGTATTATAAATTCTTTGCGCCCATAAGAAGTACATTAATCCACTAGGGTGAAGATTGTCTTTTGTAATAAGGTCACTTTGATAAATTGCTCTTCTGGATATATCAGTTACATCAACAAACTTAAGGTCATTAATGTTGGCAAATTTTTTAAGACTATTATTAAACCTATCAATTTCATTTGAGATAGATTCTCTGTTATAACTTTCTCCAAATGGTGTATAACCCCAATCAGGAATAGATATAATAATTATACTACCCTCATCCTTAATTATTTTCTTCATTTTATCAAGAAGTTTTTCCAAATCTTCTTCAAACTCTTTAATTGGTCTTGAGTTAAATTGATTATTTACTCCAATTAAAAGTGAAATATAATCATATTCAAGACTAAACTTAGTTCGATTAATTTCATAAAGTAGGTCAAAGGTCTTCCAACCAGTTTCAGCAATAATTATTGGATCATTAAATTCTATCCCTTTCTCAAATGCAACCTCTTTAAATTGATTAGGCCACCTTTCAGTCTCATCAACTCCCTCGCCAATGGTATAGCTATCACCAAGTGCCAATAAATTGTAAGGGTTTTCATTAGCAACTTTTACACCAATTTTTGAAATACTTGAATTGATATAATCATCCTCAACTTTAATTATATCTTCTTCAAAATTATTTGAAGAATTACAACTAATAAATAGAATTATAAGAACTTTATTTTGAAATAATTTATAAGAATTCATAATAAAGTAAAATTAAAATATTTCTATTATCTATCTTAATAGATTAATGGCACTATTATAATCTTCCGATTTAAAAATATAGCTTCCTGCAACAAGAATATTTGCACCTAAAGATTTTAGTTTTTTTGAATTATTCTGATTTACTCCACCGTCTATTTCAATAAGTGCAGATGAGTTTTTAGAATAAATTAAATTTTTAAGTTCTTCGAGTCTAAGAAAAGTTTTTTCTATAAATTCTTGTCCTCCAAACCCGGCGTGAACTCCCATTAAGCATATCAAATCAACCTTGTTGATATAATTTTCTAATTTATTTATAGGAGTATCAGGATTAATTGCTATGCCGCATTTAATAGAAGATCTATTTACCCTATTAATTATGTAATCCATCTTAGATGTAGCTTCAATATGAACAGTTAAAATATTGGAGCCAATCTCAATAAAATTATCAATATATCTTTCTGGTTTACTTATCATTAAATGCACATCTAAGGGCTTTTTTGTCATTTTCCTTATTGTTTTAACAATTGGCATTCCAAAAGATATATTAGGGACAAAATCACCATCCATAATATCTAAATGGAACCAGTCAGCACTACTTTTGTCAATTAGTTTACACTCTTGCGATAAATTTCCAAAATCTGCAGCTAAAATTGACGGAGCTATTTTAATATACATTTAGTTTTAATTAACATCAAATTTAAATTATTATTTAATTCAAAATGATCATTAATCATTAAAAGACTAAAATTTAGGAGATTTAATTAATTAGCCCAGATAGGTTTTTAAAATTTTACTCCTTGAGGTATGTTTTAGTCTTCTGATTGCCTTCTCTTTTATTTGCCTAACTCTCTCCCTTGTTAAATCAAATGTTTCGCCTATCTCTTCAAGAGTCATGGCATGCTGATTACCTAAACCAAAATAAAGCCTAACTACATCTGCTTCACGAGGTGTTAAAGTATCAAGAGCTCTCTCAATCTCAGTCCTAAGTGACTCATGTAAAAGTTGACGATCAGGATTTGGAGATTCACCACTATTAAGAACATCATATAAATTTGAGTCTTCACCCTCAACCAAGGGAGCATCCATAGATACATGTCTTCCAGAATTTTTAAGAGATTCCTTCACATCATTTACAGTCATATCAAGCTCTTTTGCAATTTCTTCTGCGGATGGAGCTCTTTCATGAGCTTGTTCAAGAAAGGCATATGTCTTATTAATTTTATTAATTGAGCCAATTTTATTTAAAGGGAGTCTCACGATTCTCGATTGCTCAGCTAAAGCTTGAAGAATGGATTGTCTAATCCACCAGACTGCATAAGAAATAAATTTAAAACCTCTTGTTTCATCAAATCTTTGAGCTGCTTTAATTAAGCCAAGGTTACCTTCATTAATAAGGTCAGGAAGTGTTAAACCTTGATTCTGGTATTGCTTAGCAACAGAGACAACAAACCTTAGGTTAGCTTTTGTTAATTTTTCAAGAGCAAACTGATCACCTTTTTTTATTCGCTGAGCTAATTCAACTTCTTCTTCAGCAGTTATTAAGTCTACTTTACCTATTTCTTGTAGGTATTTATCAAGAGAGGCTGTTTCTCTATTAGTTACCTGTTTTGTTATTTTTAGTTGTCTCATAGATTAAGAAATGCCACAAAAATTGTTCCAAAGTGAAAAAAAATTATTTTTTTTCTAATAAAACTTTTCTTGAAATTTTTTGTTTTCTAGTTCTTTTGTCAATTCCTAGATATTTAACTTCAATCTGATCACCAAGATTTATGTAATCAGTTACTTTTTCAACTCTTTCCCAAGCTATCTCTGAAACATGGAGTAAAGCCTCTTTACCTGGAACAAACTCTACAACTGCTCCAAAATCAAGTATTTTAACAACATTTACTTTGTATACTTCATCTATTACTGGCTCAAACACTAAATTTCTAATACTTTCAATAGCATTATCAATTTTTTCCTGATCAACACCAAGTATTTCAATTACACCAACCTCATCTTTTTCATTAATTACAATTGTTGTATCAGACTCCTTTTGAAGTTCTTGGATATTTTTACCACCAGGCCCAATTACCATACCAATAAAGTCCTTAGCTATTTCCATAGTAACCATTTTGGGTGCGTGAGGTTTTACAGTTTGGTTAGGTTTATCAAGTGAACTATCAAGTTTATCAAGAATATGAATTCTCCCTTTCTTTGCTTGATTTAATGCTTCAACAAGAATATCATATTTTAATCCTTTGATTTTAATATCCATTTGACATGCAGTAATACCTTCTCTAGTTCCAGTAACCTTAAAGTCCATATCTCCAAGGTGATCTTCATCTCCAAGTATATCAGAAAGTACAGCATATTTGTCACCTTCGCTAATAAGTCCCATAGCTATTCCAGAGACATTACTCTTAATATTTATACCTGCATCCATCAAAGCAAGTGAACCTGCACAAACAGATGCCATTGAAGATGATCCATTAGATTCTAGAATTTCAGATACAATTCTAACAGTATATGGGCAATCATCTGGCATTACCTTTTTAAGAGCACGTTGTGCTAACATTCCATGGCCAATTTCTCTTCTTGATGTTCCTCTAAGAGGTCTAGCTTCTCCTGTTGAAAAAGGAGGAAAATTATAATGTAAATAAAAGCTTTCTTCTGATTGATTTGTAGGCATATCAATTACGTTAACTTCTCTACTTGTTCCTAAAGTTAAAGATGCAAGTGACTGAGTTTCACCTCTTGTAAAAACTGCAGATCCATGAGTAGAAGGTAAATATCCTACTTCTGTCCAAATATCTCTAATATCTTCTGTCTTTCTTCCATCTAGTCTAGTACCTTCATTCAGAACAAGATCTCTAATAGCTTTTTTCTGTGCTTTGTTGAAATATTTTACAATCAATTCTTTCTTTTCTTCAATAATCTCATCATCGTATGAGTCTATCAATTCTTCTTTCAATAAACTAAAAGATTCACTTCTTTTATTTTTTGAAAGTCCCTTCTTAGCAATATTATAGGATTTTTGATAAATTTTATCTAAGATTTCAGCTTCTAAATCTTGATCTTCTTCTGCTTCATCGTATTCTCTCTTTTCTGAACTAATACCAGCTTGTTTTACAAGTTCTTTTTGTGCATCAATTTGTCTTTTAATTTCATCATGGGCATATCTTATTGCATCAGTCATTTCATCCTCAGAGATTTCATCAAATTCTCCCTCAACCATAACAACAGAGTCCTCAGTAGCTCCAACCATTATATCAATATCAGACTCTTCTAATTCAATTCTAGAAGGATTTATCACAAAATTTCCTTCAATTCTTGCAACTCTAACCTCAGAGATTGGACCATCAAATGGTATATCAGATAATGATATTGCTGCTGAGGCAGCTAAACCAACAAGAGCATCAGGCATTACATTCTCATCATTGGACATAAGTTGAATCATAACTTGAGTTTCTGAATGGTAATCCTTAGGAAATAATGGACGTAGAACTCTATCTACTATCCTCATAGTAAGTATTTCTTCACTACTAGGTCTAGCTTCTCTTTTAAAAAATCCACCAGGAAATCTTCCAGCTGAAGCAAATTTTTCTCTGTAGTCAACAGTTAGAGGTAAAAAATCTAGAGATGAAGCACCATAGCTTGAGACAACAGTA
>CABYMF010000020.1 GCA_902519955.1 uncultured Bacteroidota bacterium
AAAAAGAATATATCTTGCGAGTTAAATATTGAAGGAAATCCTATTAAAAAATTCGTTGATTTAGTTAATGAAGTTAAACCAGCACAAGTAACTTTAGTCCCAGACTCAGAAGATGCAATTACTTCAAATTCAGGATGGGATACAGTAAATAATTATTTATTTTTAAAGGAAATAGTGGATGATTTTAAGTCAAATTCAATTAGAGTTTCAATTTTTATTGATCCAGATATTAAGATGCTTGAAGGAGCCAAAAAAATAAATGCAGATAGAGTAGAATTATTTACAGGCCCATATGCAAAAAAATTTTCAAATGATAGATACAGAGCTGTAAAGCAATATGTGAAATGCTCTGAGGTAGCAAATGATATTAATATAGAAATAAATGCAGGCCATGATCTTAATCAAAATAATCTGATGTTTTTCTGTCAATCTGTTAATAATATAAAAGAGGTATCAATTGGTCATGCTCTAGTTATTGAGTCTCTTTACAATGGTTTAGAATCAACAATCAAATCCTACTTGAAAATACTTAAATGAAAATTCTTCACTCAAATCTAATTGGTGACTCAGATAGGCATCTATTTATAATTCATGGATTTTTAGGTATGGGAGATAATTGGAAATCTCATGCAAAAAAAATTGCTGAGAATAATTATACTGTTCATTTAATTGATTTAAGAAATCATGGAAGAAGTTTCTGGGATAATAAATTCTCATATGAGATTATGGTCGATGATATTCAAAACTATGCTCTTTTTCATAAAATCAAAAAATTTAGCTTACTCGGCCACTCAATGGGGGGAAATGTAAGTATGCTTTTTGCTCAAAAACTTCCTGATATATTAGAAAAAATAATAATAGTAGATATCATACCAAAAAATTACAAACCACATCATCAGGATATAATGGATAGTTTAAAATCAATAGATTTTAAGAGCAAAAAATCTAGAAAAGAAGTAGATGACCACATGTCTAATTATATTGAAGATGAAAGAGTTAGGCAATTTTTGTTAAAAAATTTATATTGGATAGATAAAGAAAACTTGGGATTGAAAATTAATATTGATGTTTTATATGAATTTAAAGATAAACTATCTTTTGAGCTTCAAGATAATTTAAATTATCAAAAACCTACAATGTTTCTATATGGTGACTCGTCTCCATATGTAAAAAACTCCGATTTACCTCTACTTAAATTATATTTCACTAATGTTGAGATTTTTAAAGTCCCACAAGCTGGTCACTGGGTTCATGCAGACAACCCATCATTTTTCCTAGATAGAGTAATTAATTTCTTAAATTGAATTATGGAAATTCCCAAAATTAGAAAAGCAAAGTATTCAGATGTAAAAGATATAATTAGGTTACTAGTTGAGCTAGCGGTCTATGAAAAAGAACCTGATGCCGTTAAAGTTACAGAAGAAGAATTAATTAGAGATGGTTTTGGTTCTAATCCAAGATATGAATGTCTTTTAGCAGAATTTAATTCTGAGGTTGTAGGTTTAGCATTCTTTACTCCAAGATACTCTACATGGGTTGGAGATACACTTCATTTGGAGGATTTAGTTGTGACTGAAAAAATGAGAGGTAAAGGTATTGGAACATTACTTTATAGAGAGTTTTTGATGGTGGCTAAGGATAGGGGGGTAAATAGAGTTGAGTGGTCAGTTTTAGATTGGAATAAAACAGCTATTGATTTTTATAAGAAAAGTGGGGCAATAGTTGATGGTTTAGAGCAATGGAAAATTGTTAGAATGGATAAACAAATAATTGATAAATACCTTTTAAGATAACTCAACTTTGATAAAATCAATAATAAAATTTTTTATCTGATCTCTGACCTCAATAAACTCAGCTCCATATTGACCATTATTTAATTTAGAAGGATCTTTAAAATCTTTATGAATTTTTTTAGCATTATTATCTATGAAGATGGGGCAAGTTTCCTTTGCATTATCACAAACAGTAATTATAAAATCAAATTGTTTATTAATGTATTCATCAACAAGATTAGAGTTATAATTTGAAATATCTATTCCAATTTCAGCCATACATTTGACAGCATTTTTATTTAATCCATGTTTTTCAACACCTGCACTAAATACTGATATTGAATTATCTGTAAGTTGATCTAAAAAACCATGAGCAATTTGACTTCTACATGAATTACCAGTACAAAGAATAAGTATATTCATTAAAAACCTAATGAGAGTTTAGCTATATAGAAAAATAAGAAAATACCAAATATATCATTTGCTGTTGTAATGAATGGACCAGTGGCAATAGCAGGATCAATTCCTTGCTTATCAAGTATTATAGGTACAAAAGTCCCAACTAGTGCAGCTATTATTATTACCCCCATCATAGAACCAGCAATTGTAAGACTTATAAGAAGATCTTGATTTACAATCTGACCAAAAATAACTAGAATTATTGCTAATGCTAAACCATTAATTAGACTTAACCCTACTTCTTTTACAAGTCTTGATAGAAGTGAGCCCTTAACTAAATCATTAGCTAAACCTTGAACAATAATTGCAGAAGATTGGACACCAACATTTCCTGCCATAGCTGCAATTAGTGGTGTGTAAAAGAATAGATTTCTAAGGTCAGGTTGACTCATAATTTGTTCAAAATCTTTCAAGATAAATACACTTCCAAGACCACCTAATAATCCTAAGAATAACCATGGAAGTCTAGCTTTTGTCAATTGAAAAATAGAATCATTAACTTCTACCTCTGATGATATACCAGCGGCCAATTGATAATCTTTGTCTGCTTCATCTTTAATTAAATCAATGATATCATCAATTGTAATTCTTCCAAGTAAAGTTTTACTTTTATTAGTTACAGGAATAGCCTCAAGATCATATTTAGACATAATCTTTGCAACCTCTTCTCCATCTTGGTCAGAAGTAACATAATCTACTTTGGGTATAAAAATATCTTTAACTTTTGATCTTGACTTTGCAGTTACTACATCTTTAAGAGAAAGCCTTCCTTTTAGTTTATTTTTTGAATCTACCACATATATGGAGTGAACTCTAGTAACATTTTTTGCTTGTTTTCTTATTTCGTCAAGACAATTTGAAATACTTAAATTCTCATTTACCTTGACAAGCTCTTTTGCCATTAAACCTCCCGCAGTGTCTTCCTCATACTTTAATAGCTCCTTAATATCATCTGTTAATTCAGAATCTTTTATTTGAGAGAACACTCTTTCTTGTCTTTCCTCTGGTAACTCTGATATAACATCAGTTGCATCATCAGTATCTAATTCTTCAATTTTTTCTGCAATTTCTTTTTCAGAAAGATTCTCTAGAATTATTTCTCTTAAATCTTCATCAATTTCAGCTAATGCATCAGCAATTTTTTCTTTGTCAAATATTTTAACAAGAAATATAACTTCATTAATTTCAAGTGATTCAAAAATCTCAGCAAGATCGGCATAGTGAAGTTCTTCAAGATTTGTAATAAGTTTATCCTTATCATTATTACTAATAAGCTTTTTAATCTTATTAATTAATTCATCATTGACTTTAAATTGTCTCATCACTTATTTTTTTAGCTAATTTGACAAATTCTTCAATAGTAAGTTGCTCGGGTCTTAATTCAAATATACTATCTTCTAATATATTTTCCTGTATATCAAGTTTTTTTAGAGAATTTTTTAATTTTTTTCTTCTTTGCTGAAAACTCAATTTAATTACCTTGTCTAATAGGTCTAGATCACAATCAATATTCAAATTCTTTTTTCTAGTTAATGAAATTACTGATGAGTCTACTTTAGGTTTAGGAAAAAAAACATTTGGTGATACATTAAACAAAATTTTAGTGTCATAAAATAGTTGTGTTTTGACAGATAATTTTCCATATTGTTTACAATTGTTTTTGCTTATTATCCTCTCAGCAACCTCTTTTTGAAACATTCCAACAAGTCCACTAATAGATTTATGATCATCAATTGATTTAAATAATATTTGAGATGAAATATTATATGGAAAGTTTCCAATAATTAATATGTCTTTTTCCGATGGGTAAGTTGATCCTATATCAAATTTTAGGAAATCTGCTTCAATTATATTAAGCTTCTCTTTCTGAAAATTACTATTAAGGAATTCAACTGATTCTTTATCTACCTCAATTAAAGTAAGCATATCTTTGATATGAAGTAAATGTTTTGTAAGAGCTCCTTTTCCAGGCCCAACTTCAATAATCTTTTTAAATTTTTGAAAATTAATAGTCTCAACTATTTTTTTTGAAATATTATCATCAATTAGAAAGTGTTGACCCAGAAATTTTTTTGGATTAACATCTCTATGCATAATCTAATTGATTAAATCAAATCCAGTATATGGAACTAATGCTTTAGGAATTTGAATCCCTTCATTAGTCTGGTTATTCTCGATAAGTCCTGCAATAACCCTTGGGAGAGCTAAAGAGCTTCCATTTAGAGTATGTAATAATTCGTTTTTACCCTCTTTATTTTTAAACTTAAGGTTCAAACGGTTTGATTGGTATGACTTAAAGTTTGATATTGAGCTTATCTCTAGCCATTTCTTTTGTCCTTTTGAAAATATCTCAAAATCATATGTTATTGATGATGTAAATCCAAGATCTCCTGCACACAAATTAAGAATTCTAAAATCTATCTTAAGTTCACTTAAAATTTCTTTTACATGCTCTTTCATATTAAGTAAAGCTTGACATGAATTATCAGGATTTTCAAGCCTTATTATTTCAACTTTATCAAATTGATGAAGTCTATTTAGGCCTCTTACTTCTGATCCATAGCTTCCAGCTTCTCTTCTAAAACATGGAGTATATCCTGTTAGAAGAACCGGTATCTCATCTGCAGATAAAATTTTGTCTCTGTAAATATTTGTAAGAGGTACTTCGGCAGTTGGAATTAAATAAAATTTATCCTCATTTACATGATACATTTGACCATCTTTATCTGGTAGTTGTCCTGTAGCAAAAGCTGAATCAGAGTTTACTAAATGAGGAACTTGGAATTCAGTATATCCAGCAGATGTATTTTTATCTAAAAAATAGTTAATAAGTCCTCTTTGAAGTTTAGCTCCTTTCCCTTTATATACAGGAAAGCCAGATCCGGTAATCTTACTTCCAAGTTCAAAATCAATTATATCATACTCTTTTGCAAGATCCCAATGTGTTTTTAAACTTTCATCAGATTCTACTTTTTCATTACTTCTATAAATCTCAATATTATCATCAATGGTCAAACCTTCAGGGACTTCTTTATCTGGAATATTTGGAATAGATGTTAATAATTCAAAAATCTCTAATTTTGTTTTTTCAAGTTGATCAGACAGAGTCTTAGATTTTAATTTGAAATCACTTGATTTTTCTTTCATAACAGAAACACCATCATCACTATTACCAGATTTAAATATTTCTGAAATTTTCTTTGAGATATTGTTCGACTCAAATAAAATTTGATCTAATTCTTGTTGAACTTTTTTTCGAGAAAGATTAAGATCAATAATCTTATCAATTATTTTTAAATCTTTAAAACCTCTTTTTTTTAAACCTATGAGTGTCTCCTCCCTGTTATTAGAAATTGTGTCAATTGAAAGCATAGGTTATTTTAAATCAAAGATAAAACTTATTTGTTTATTAATTTTAGGCAATGTTCTTGATCTTTTGCTAATTGTGTTTTTAAAGCTTCAATTGAAGCAAACTTTTTTTCATCTCTTATTTTCTCAACAACATCAATACTAATGACTCTATCATAGATGTCTCTATCAAAGTTAAATAGGTTTACTTCAATAGACTTTTCTTTTGTTCCAATAGTTGGTCGGTGACCTATATTCATCATACCATTGTATAAATTATTATCAATTGTTGTTTTAATATAGTAGACACCATCTTTTGGGATAATCTTATAGTCTTCTTCAATTGAAATATTAGCAGTAGGATAATCTATTTGCTTGCCAAGCCCATCACCTTTTACAACTTTACCAGTTAAACTAAAAAATCTTCCTAAATATATTTTTGTTGTTTTCAAGTCACCTTCATTAATTGAGTTTCTAATCTTTGTAGAACTAATTGCAATTTTTTCTATTTCTTGCGCATCAATCTCATCTACCACAAAATTAAATTCCCTAGAATATTCTTTAAGATCTGTAACTGAGGCTTCACGTCCTTTACCAAATCTATGATCATATCCTATAATAATATGTTTTAACTTAAGCTTCTCTACTAAGTACTCTTTTATAAATTGATCAGCAGATAACAATGAAAATTTTTTATCAAATGGATGAATTATAAGATGATCAATTCCAATCTTTTCTAGATGCTCTATTTTTTCATCCAAAGTATCTATCATCTTTATATCATTGTACTTATTTAAAATAATTCTTGGATGAGGAAAAAACGTTAAAACTACGGATGATAAATTACTTTGTTTTGACGCATTTATAACTTTGTTTAAAATCTTTTGGTGACCCTTATGGATACCATCAAATGTCCCAATAGTTACAACAGAACTTTTTGACTCATTATATTCGTCAATACTTTTATAAATTTTCATCTATAAAGTTCTTCTTATTATAAAAATTCATAGTTCTTTCTAATCCTGTCTGTAGAAATGAAAAAATTATCTCAATGGATTTATTTGTTAATAATGGTATTCTTGACTGTTCTTCTTCTGTCCATTTACCAAGTACATAATCTGTCATAGAGACATTCTTGTTATTTGAAATACCAATTCTTATCCTAGAATAATTAGAATTTCCAAGATATTCTTCAATATCTTTCAAGCCATTATGTCCTCCGGAATTTCCTTTTGATTTGATTTTAATATTCCCAAAGTAGAGATTTAGATCATCACAAACTACTAGTATATTATTTGTGCCGACCTTTTCTTTTTTCATCCAATAATAAAGTGACTTCCCAGAATTATTAACATAATTGTTGGGTTTAATTAAAATTAATTTTTTCCCTTTATATTTTGCCTCAGCTCGGTATGCTAATTTAACAGCATCAAAACTAACTTTTAATTCTGTTGCAAGTTTATCTAGGGCGTCAAATCCAATATTGTGTCTTGTGTTTTGATATTCAGGACCAATGTTTCCAATACCTAAGATGAGATATTTATTCATATCAGACTTTGAAGAGAACCGTGATACGATTTTATTAAAAAAATACATTGTAATGAAATAATCTTATTAAAGTTAAGATTAATTATGTACAATTATTCTTTTGAGTCTTGAGATTCTTCTTTAGGAGCCTCTGATTTTCCATCAGCACTTTCAGCAGCTTTACCTTCAGTACCTTCAGCACCTTCTGCACCTTCTGCACCTTCTGAACCTTCTGCACCTTCAACTCCTTCTTCATCTTCAGGCAATGCCATAGAAGCTCTTGAAGTTCTAACTTGGCAAACTACCGTATTATCAGGATGAAGTAACTCATAATCATCACTTTCAAGTTCAGAAGTATAAAATTTATCACCTAGTTCAAGCTCAGAAATATCAACATTTAGAGAGTCTGGAAGATTCCCTGGAAGAGCTTTAACTCTAAGTTTTCTCTTATTTCTTGTTAATATTCCACCACTGTTAAGCACGCCGGGAGCAGAACCACTTAGTTCTACAGGTATATCCATTGTAACTGGTTTGTCATCATGTAGCTCATAAAAGTCAGCATGAAGTATTTTATCTGATACAGGATGAAATTGAATGTCTTGAAGAATAGCATTTTTCTTTTTATCACCAAGATTTAAAACAACAGTATGAGCTGCTGCAGTATAGACTAAATCTTTGAAACCTATTTCAGATGCAGTAAAATGTAAAATTTCACCTCCTCCATATAATACGCATGGTACATTCCCATCTTTTCTGACAGAATTTGTACTTGTTTTTCCGGTAGCTTCTCTTATTAAGCCTTTAATTTCTATAGATTTCATTTTTTTAGTTTATAAATAGTTTATCAATTGATTTATTATTGTGAACATTGTACATGGCTTCAGCAAATATTTTAGAGCATGTTAGGTGTTCAACTTTTTTGGATTTATTCTTTATCTCAATTGAATCACTTGTGATTAATTTTTTTAGTTTTGATTTTTCAATTTTTTCATATGCATCTCCAGAAAGAAGAGCATGAGTACAAATAGCAATTACAGATTTCGCACCTTTATCAATCATTAAGTCCGCAGCTTTTGTTAATGTACCAGCTGTATCAACCATATCATCAATTAAAATAACATTTTTACCCGTAACATCACCGATTAGCTCCATATGAGTAATCACATTACCTTTTGACCTCTGCTTATAACATATTACTACATCAGCATCTAAAAATTTAGAATATGCATAAGCTCTTTTTGAACCACCCATATCAGGAGATGCTATTGTTAAGTTATTAATATTTAATGATTTTATATATGGCACAAAAATCGATGAAGCATATAAGTGGTCAACTGGTTTTTCAAAAAATCCTTGAATTTGGTCAGCATGTAAGTCCATTGTAATTATCCTTGTCGCTCCAGCTGATTCAAGAAGCTTTGCAACTAATTTAGCTCCAATTGGTACTCTAGGTTTATCCTTTCTATCTTGTCGAGCCCAACCAAAATAGGGTATAACAGCAGTGATATGTCGCGCTGAAGATCTTTTTGCAGCATCTAGCATTAGAAGCATTTCCATTAAATTATCAGAGGATGGGTTTGTTGATCCAATAATAAAGACTCTAGATCCTCTAACAGATTCTTCAAATGAAGGTTGAAACTCCCCATCATTATATCTTTGAATATATACACTACCAAGCTCTTGCCCAAAATGTTTTGCAATTTGGTTAGACAAAGTCATACTTTGAGTACAAGAAAATAATTTGACTGGTGTTTTCACATTCAATTAATTGGAGTGCAAATTTATAAATAATTATTGTTCAGTATAATTTTATTATAAATTATTTAATATGCTGGAATTTATTAATTTTGAGCCCTTTAGCTTCGGTGGCGAAACTGGTAGACGCGCTGGATTCAAAATCCAGTTCCTCCTGGAGTGTGGGTTCGATTCCCACCCGAAGTACTATTTATTATGCCCCTTAATAAAAAATATACTGAACTCGATATTGTCTGGTTTAAGAGAGACCTTAGAACATTAGACAATAAATCTCTTGAATTTGTTTCAAAATCAGGTAATCCAACGTTATTTGTATACATATTTGAACCATCAGTCATAGATTCACCTGATTGTGATCATCGTCATATTAGATTTATAAATGAGTCAATAATTGATATTGAAAAGAAGTTAAAAAAATTTTCTTTAGATATTAAATGTTTTAATTGTGAGGTAACAGAATTTTTTGAGGAAATATCTAAAACTTACAAAATAAAAAATGTGTTATCATATCAAGAAATTGGAAATAATCTAAGTTACTCAAGAGATAAAAAAATAGCAAAATTTTTTCGAAGTAAAAATATAAATTGGATTCAGAATAAAACTAATGGAATAATAAGAGGCTTAAGTTCAAGAAAAAATTGGAAAAAGAAGTGGATTGAAGAGATGAAATCAGAAGTTGTAGTCACTGATTTAAATTCTATAAATAAACAAAAAGTAAAAATCCCATCAAAGATTAAAGTTTATAACTCAAAACATGAATTTGATAAAAACTTTCAACCAGGTGGAGAATCTTATGCCTGGATGTATATAAAATCTTTTCAAAAATCTAGACATATTGGTTATACCAGAAATATAAGTAGACCCAATGAGAGTAGGATATCTTGTAGTAGACTATCTCCTTACATAACCTATGGAAATTTGTCATCAAAACAAGTTTATCAGATTTTTAATAAATCATTAAAGAATAGAGATATCAGGAATTTTTTGTCAAGACTTCAATGGAGATGCCATTTTATGCAAAAATTTGATGATGAGCCATCAATGGAATTTAAAAATATCAATAGAGCTTATGACTCAATTCGTTTAAATCATGATGAAAATTTACTTAAAAAGTGGAGAGATGGTAGTACAGGTATACCTATAGTTGATGCATGTATGCGATGTCTAGATCAAACAGGCTATCTTAATTTTAGAATGAGAGCAATGATAGTATCTTTTGCAGCATTTAATCTATGGCAAGATTGGAAATATTTTAGTCATCATTTAGCTAAGAAATTTCTTGATTATGAACCTGGTATTCACTATTCACAAATTCAGATGCAATCAGCTGTTACAGGGATTAATACTCTAAGAATTTACAATCCTGTGAAAAACTCGATTGATTTAGACCCAAAAGGTGAATTCATAAAAAAGTGGGTTACTGAACTCAAATCCATTCCTCCAGAGTATGTTCATGAACCATGGAAAATGACAAAGATCGAACAAGAAATGTATGATTTTTTCATTGGCAAGGATTATCCTTATCCAATTATTGATATAGATTCATCTAGAAAAAAAGCTTTAGATAAAATTTGGAAGGTTAGAAAGAGTTCCAAAAGCAAAATTAATGCAACAAAAATTTTAAAAAAACATGTTAATAAATAAGATACATATTAACCATAAATTGACATGTCAAAATTTAAATAATTATCAATAGTTATTTTACAACCTTTATTACTAAGGACTTTTTTTGAAGTACTTGAAGTTATACCAACTACATCCACTTTCGAGTTAACAGCTGCTAATACACCCTCTACTGAATCTTCAAAAATTAGACATTCTTCTTTTTTCAAATTGAATCTTTTAACAGTTTCATTAAACATTTCAGGATCAGGTTTACCCTTTTTTACTTCATCTCCACAAATAATGCTATCAAACTTTTCATATATTTTTAGTTCACTCAATATCATTTCAACATTCTTTCTTATGGCATTACTCGCAATACCAACTAAAATATTTTTAGATTTAATTAATTCAAACATCTCCATAAAACCCATAATTGGAACTACATTATTTTTATAGATTTCTCTAAAGATTATCTCTTTATCATCAGTCATAATTTTTAATTTTTTCCTTGAATACTTATCACCATAAACAGCATTCATTAAATCAAGAGTTCCACCACCTTTATAATCTTTTAATTTCTCTGAGAAATTTTCAACTTTATTTTCATTGAAGAAAATTTTCCAAGCTTTGTAGTGAAATGGTAAGCTATCAACGATAGTCCCATCCATATCGAAAATCACACCTTTTATCATTTTAAGATCTTATATTGAAAAAGTATTTAATTATATTTAAAGTTAAGTATCAACTTAAAAAAAACTAATATAAATTATTAACATTATTATGAATTCAAGAAGAAGCTTTATTAAAAAATCCTCTTTATTTACAATAGGAGCCTTAAATTATAATTTTAGTCCAATAATTAATGATATAAGTGGTGTTGATATATCGGTAATTACTTATTCATTTAATACAGGTTCAGAACAGGCAAATGTTATAGTCCAAAATTGTTTAGATGCTGGTATAGATAATATTGAATTAATGGGTAATCACATAGAAAAAACATTGGGAATCCCAAGATCTAGAAGATCACATGCTAATTGGAGAGAGAATGTTACAAATAAGCAACTCAAGAGTATGAGAAAGTTTTTTAACGATAATGGGATTAATATTTTTGCCTATAAGCCTAGATGTATAAGCTCTGGAAATACAGATGGTGAGATTGAATATGCTATGAGAGCAACAAAAGCATTAGGAGCAGACTTTCTAATGAACGAGTTACTGGATAATGAGGATGTTGATAGAGTTAATTATTTTGCTGAAAAACACAAGGTTAAAGTAGGTTATCATGCACATAGTAATAATATTGGGTCAAATAAGGCGGCTACTGACAAAGCATGGGATTATGCTCTTAGTTCATCAAAAAGAAACTTTATAAATTTAGATATTGGACACTATATAAATGTTAGAGGTAATACAAGAGAGTCTCTAATAGAATTTATAAAGAATAATCACAAAAAAATATGCAGTCTTCATTTAAAAGACAGGCAGTACGGGAAAATTGCGAACCCAGGTGTAAGTGATAATCAAATATGGGGTTTTGGAGACACACCAATAGATAAAGTTCTTAGGTTAATGAGAGATAACTCATATAAATTTACTGCTACTGTAGAACTTGAATACAGGATTCCTGAGGGATCAAATAGAGTTAAAGAAGTTAAAAAATGCCTTGAATATTGTAAAAAAGCTCTAAACTCATAAATGAAGAGACAGCTTTTAATTTTTTGTTTACTATTTATATCAGTAAGCCTACATTCTCAAAATCTAGGAACTATCTCAGGTAAAGTTTTTAATAATGAGACTGGACTATTCCTTGAAGGTGCAACAATTCAAGTTGAAAATTCTGACTTTTTTGCAATAACTAATAGTGAAGGGTTTTTTGAAATTAATGATGTACCCACATCAAGTTATAATGTTAAGGCCAGTTTTATAGGCTTTAAATCTCTTACATTATATAATGTAATAGTTAAATCAGCTGGAAATCAATCTTTGCAGTATGGACTAAATCCTTCATCAGAGGAACTTGATGAAATAATTGTAGTAGAATCACCATTTAAAACCTCTTTAGAGACTCCTCTCTCAACTCAAACATTTTCAGCTGTTGAGATAGAAACTTATCCTGGAGGAAATAATGATATTACCAGAGTAATTCAAAGTCTACCTGGAATATCACCATCAATAGGTGGCTTCAGAAATGATATAATTATAAGAGGTGGAGGTCCTAATGAAACTGTATACTATATTGATGGGATTGAAATACCTAATATAAATCATTTTAGTACTCAAGGAAGCTCAGGAGGCCCAGTTGGATTAATAAACGTATCGTTTATAAAGGATGTTACTCTTTCAACTTCTTCATTTGGTGCAGAATATGACAATGCCCTATCGGGTGTTCTTTCATTTGAACAAAAAGACGCAAATATTGATAAAGTTTCAGGAAACTTTAGAGTAGGATCAAGTGAAGCTGGTTTAACTTTTGAAGGTCCATTAAAGTTGTTCAGTAATGAAGACACGTCTTTTATATTTTCAATTAGAAGGAGTTATTTACAATTTATTTTTAAAGCATTTGGTTTTTCTTTTTTACCTGATTACTGGGATTATCAGATGAAAATAACACATAAAATAGATGATTTTAATCATATAAATTTTATAGGGATTGGCTCAATAGATGAGATCACTATTAATGAGGCTGATGAATTTGATTTCGAAAATGAATCTCAAATAGAACAACTTCCTATAATTAACCAAAAATCTAGAACATTTGGTGTTTCTTGGAAGAGAATTTATAAAAATAAAAATGGGTTTTTTAATCTATCGATTAGCAATAACAGGCTAGAAAATAATTTTGAAAGATTCAAAAATAACATTTCTAAATCAAATCCTTCATTTTCTAATATATCCAGTGAAGATGAAACAAAAATTAGATTTATTAGTAATCAAAAAAGTGAAAATTTAAAATTTTCTTATGGGGGTAATATACAATTCTCAAACTATCAGAATAACACTCAGTTTGAATTTTATAACATAGATTATAATACTAAAATAGATTTTGTAAAATATGGTCTTTTTCTAAAATCAAATAGCACATTTATTGATGATAAGCTTGGATTATCATTGGGTGTAAGATTAGACCAAGATAATTTTACACAAGAGAATAATATTTTTGAAAATTTATCTCCAAGGTTAGCACTTTCACTAATAATATCAGAAGATAAAAAATGGAAATTTAATTTTGCCACAGGTAGATACTTTAAAATTCCAACATACACCTCTTTAGGATTCAAAAACTTTGATAATGTATTTTTAAATAAAAGCACTAAATATACCAGGAGTGATCATATTGTTGGAGGTTTTGAATTTAATTGGACAAAATCTTCAAGATTTACTTTTGAGGCCTTTTATAAAAAATATAACAATTATCCAGTATCAAAAGTTGACGGTGTATCTTTAGCAAACAAGGGGGCTGACTTTGAAGTTCTTGGTAATGAAGAGATCCTAACAATTGGTAAAGGGAAATCATATGGTTTAGAATTTCTTTACCAACAAAAATTGAAAGACAATTTTTACGGAATACTTTCGTATACTTTCTTTTATAGTAAGTTCTCCGGATTAGATAAAATCTATCTTCCTTCTGTCTGGGATAATAGACACTTACTCTCTTTTACTGGAGGCTATAAGCTAAAAAAGAATTGGGAACTAAGTACTAAAATTAAATTTACTGGAAAAACTCCATATTCTCCAGTAGATATAGTATCAAGCACACAGTCTTATCCAGAGATTATTTTTGATTATTCGCAACTTGGAAATTATTATTTGAATGATTTTACGAAGTTAGATGTTAGAGTTGATAAGAGATGGAATTTTAAATCAACATCCATGAATTTCTACATTGATATTGAGAATCTTTTGATGGATGAGATTCCAGTTCCACCCGAATATGGACTTCAAAGAGATGGAAACTTAAATATTGTTGACCCTAGGAATCTAATTGAAGTAACTAGTGATAATAGGAATTCATTAATACCAAGTATTGGATTTGTCTTTGACTTTTAACTAGAAGGCATTATGCCCAGTTATATCATGACCTAGTATAAGGAGGTGTATATCATGAGTACCTTCATATGTGATGACCGATTCAAGATTCATCATATGTCTCATTATACTGTATTCACCTGTAATCCCCATTCCACCAAGTACTTGTCTTGCCTCCCTTGCAATATTGATTGCCACATCTACATTATTCCTCTTAGCAAGAGAAATTTGAGCCGAGGATGCTTTATCATCATTTTTAAGCTTTCCCAATTTCCATGATAATAATTGAGCCTTTGTAATTTCAGTCAACATTTCAGCTAACTTTTTTTGTTGAAGTTGTTTAGCTGCAATAGGTTTCCCAAATTGAACTCTTTCAAGTGAATATTTTAATGCTGTATTATAACAATCCATTGCAATACCAATAGCTCCCCATGATATTCCATATCTTGCTGAATCAAGACACATAAGTGGTGCCCCTAGCCCAGATTTTCCTGGAAGAATGTTTTCTTTTGGTACTCTGACATTATCAAATATTAACTCCCCAGTAGAAGAGGCTCTAAGTGACCATTTATTATGAGTTTCAGGAGTTGAAAAGCCTTGCATGCCTCTTTCAACAATTACACCATGAATTCTTTTATTCTCATCTTTTGCCCATACTACAGCAATATCAGCAAATGGTGAATTAGAAATCCACATTTTAGCTCCATTTAATATTACGTGATCACCTACGTCTTTGAAATTAGTTATCATACCACCTGGATTAGATCCATGATCAGGCTCTGTAAGTCCAAAACACCC
>CABYMF010000021.1 GCA_902519955.1 uncultured Bacteroidota bacterium
ATCTATGGAACTTGGAGTGGCATTAGTAATGAAACTGGTAAAGATTTCTCTGTCACTGGTTATCATTGGTTTGAATTTGAAGATGGTCAAATTATTGGAACTGGGGATTACTTTGATGCCACGGGAATGGTTATGGCTGTTTCATCTGATGAATAATAAAATACAAAAAACCTTTTCATTGGATTTTGAAAAGGTTTTTTTATATTTCAAAAATAAATCAATTTATACATTATGAAAAAAATAATTTTAATATTTAGTACAATAATTTTTATGGGCTGTCAGCAACCTGTAGATACTGATGTAATTGGTGTTGTGAAAACTTCCGATGAAAAAACTCAAAGAATCTTGAGTGATTTAGAAAACTATCTTGCATATGGAACTGAAGAATATGATACTGAAAGTGCTTCAGGTCTAATTTCAGATTCTTTTCAAGGTAATTTTGCTGTTCAAACTATAACTGCAGAGGATTTTATATCAACTGCTGAAATACATAATTCTTTATTTGATGATATCCAAATGGGATTGCCAGGCAGTGATATAATTGGTGGACTTCAGACAGTATATTATGATGAATTAGGCACGTGGTCACATTATTGGGGGCAATGGTCTGGAACTGGTAAATTTACTGGAAATGAAGTAACACAGTTTATTCACTTAAATTGGGGCTGGGATGATGAAGGTAAAGTTGTGAACTTTAATGCTCAGTTTGATGCTGGGTTCTTCAGAGATGAAATTGCTGCAGCAGAAGCCGCATCCAACTAGAGTAACAAATGAGTAAAATATTTTCAATATTTATAGCTTTAATCATTTTGACCTCCTGTAATATTTCTTCTGAATCTGAAAAGATTGCCGGAGAGTGGTTACGTGAGGGTTCCCGACTAGGAAAAGGGTATATGATCGGAGATAAAAAAGATTCTAATATTGCTAAAGAGTTTATGGATGCATATGAGAATATGGATGCACAGTTAATGGTGGATTTATCTGCTGATACTGTTAAATTCCATCCTGCTGATATAGGCGGAGTATTTGATATAGATATGACTAATACTGATTTTATTGTTGAAAGACAATCTAATTGGGATTCAATATCAAGAGATTATATCTTTATAATGCCACTTAATATGGAAGATTCAGATGGTAGACTTGTAACTACTGCTTTTACAGAAACTCGATATCTTAAGGATAGTTCAACTGAAACAATTATATTTTATGAAAGGTTATACATAGATGAACAAGATCAAATTGCTAGAGTTGTTCAATATAGTAGACCTCCAAATGAATAACTTATAAATACTAATTTAAAAAACCCACCAGAAATTAAATAAGGTGGGTTTTTTTATATAATTGATCCCATGCTACCTCCGTCTACCCTAACAGATGTACCATTTATTATAACTATAGCTCCTTCTTCTAAAAAGAGTTTTGCTGTCTCAAAACCAATTCCTTTAGTAGATCCAGATATAAAAACTTTTTTACCTTTTAAATGTAAATTCATAATGAAATATTTGTTGTGTTTACCACTTTTCTAGACCTAAAATTTTCTCACCAAGTTTCGAAAGCTTTGCTGTTTCATACTTTTCTTGTTCCCAATTTCTAGGATCCCCAGGAAAAGCGAAACCTTCAGGGGCTATCCTATTTTTCCATGAATTAATTCTCCAATTAACTAAATCAGTATCATCTTCCTGTGCTGGCATCATTGATATATATTGAGCAATCCTTACTTTATCTTTTGAATTATTTGGTCTAATACCATGCGGTTGAGTACTGTTAAAAATTAGGAGATCTCCAGCTTCAAGTGAAACCTTGACTATTTTGTCCTTTAGACCAAAAATATCAGGTTGGAATTTATTTCTCTCTTCGGGTTGAGATAATCTCCAAGTATCATAATTCTTGTAGAGCCATGGAATACATTGGAACCCTCCCATTTCATGATCAGTTTGATCAGCTAAAGCTAAAACTCCCTGTACATTTTGAGGTTTTGTGTCAGGATCATAGTCCCAGTGAATGAAACCCTTATACTCAAAACCAGGTATAATAGGAAAATTTAAATTAGCTCTATCGATTGTGGTCCAGAGCTTTTCTGTTCCCCATATATCTACAAAAGAGTCGTAAACCCTTTTTGTTTGTCTATTGTTCCATAAAAATTGATTGTTATAAACCTCCACCATTCCAGTGCCTGCTAATTCTTTCATCTCCATTTCAGCTCTTGCTTCAGTATACCATGTTGAAGGGTCATTTGGATCTTTATCATCAAATTCCCAAATAAATTCGGCAGTTTTCATTGCTTGTTCTCTTGAAACTGCATTTTTGATAACTATATAACCATTCTCAATCCAAAAATTCCATTGATCTATTGTTAAAACCCTTAAAGTATCAGTAGATGCAGAACTTCTTAACTTTTGTATACAGCTTTTAGCTGTTGATGGATTCCCTGGAATCTCTTTGTGATTATTATCAGTCATCATAATTCTTTTATAAAACCGTTATATTTTAAAGATAAAAAAATCATGTAAATTTTTAAATTAATATTAACTTTCCTAATTAACCTAACAATTTGATTAACCTTATATTTGTTAAAGTAACTTATATGAAAAAACTTTTTTTAACTCTATTAGTATTTTGTCTATCATGTGATGTAAGTAGTTCTAAACCAATTGATAATATTAATCCAGTTTATTCTGTAGATCAAAAGTTTGAAAATATGAGCAAAGCTTACTTTGCGTCTGGTTGTTTCTGGTGTGTTGAAACTATATATGAGAGTCTGGATGGTGTAGAAGAAGTTTATTCAGGATATGCAGGTGGAATTACCATTAATCCTAACTATTATCAAGTCATGTCTGGTAAAACTGGCCACGCGGAGGCTATTGAAATTATATATGATAGCAACAAAGTTTCTTTTGATACTCTTCTAAAAGTTTTCTTTGATTCACACAATCCTACAACTCCTAATCGACAAGGGCCTGATTACGGTACTCAGTATAGATCAATTGCCTTTTATAATAATCAAGATGAAAAAAATAAAATTAATAATTATATAAGCTTTCTTTCAACAAGCTCAATATTTGGTAAAGAAATTATTACAGAGGTAAAAAAAATTGATAAATTCTATTATGCAGAGGAATATCACCAAGATTATGAGAAAAAAAATCCATATAATCCATATGTGCAGAATGTTTCTATCCCAAGATTTAATAGATTTAAGCAAAAGGCATCTAGTTACATAAAAATCAAAGATGATCACTAAATGATTTTTCTTTTTAGTAATAAATATTTATAGATGTCAATAAATGTATTTAAAAAGGATACTCAAGCGAATGGTAACTTTAATAATGGAAAGATACTTGAAAAAAAACCTATTGGTTTTCCTCAAGACGGAGGAAATTTAAAGCCATATTCAAATTTATTCTATTGGGCCCATGCATGGGCACCTACTGAAGATAGTATTATTGGTCTTCATCCTCATAGGGGTTTTGAAATATGTAGCTTTGTACTAAAAGGTGAAATTGAGCATTATGATACGCTTCTCGATAAATGGATTACCCTAAAAAAAGGTGACGTACAGGTTATAAAAGCTGGTAGAGGTATTTCACACTCAGAGAAATTAAAAGAGGGTTCTGAAATTTTTCAAATATGGTTTGATCCAAATATTATTGAATCACTTTATGTAGATCCCAGTTATAGTGACTTTAAATCAGAGATTTTTCATAAGGAAAAGACTAATGGGGTAGAAGTTAAGACAATCTCAAATAAAGAAAACCAAATTTGCCTAGAATCCTCTGGTATTCAAATATTTGAATATGAAATTGTAGATAAAAGATATACACATAAAATTGAGAAAGACTCATACCATTCCTTATTCATATTATCAGGAAACTTAATAATAGATAATAAACAAATAAATGAAGGAGATTTTGTAATAATTAAAAATGAGAAAGATCTTGAATTATTAATTTCAAAAAAGTGTAAATTTTTTGAAATCGTTTCTCCGATTATCCCCCCATATAAAACATATGCAGAGATACACAATATCAATTAAGAAAGTATTTAAAATTCGAAAGCCCGACTCACGAATGAATCGGGCTTTCTAATTCTCTTTAAGTGATTATTAAATTTCTTTAAATCCTAGATAATCTTTCTGATCATCACTTAAAATTTCACAAGTTATATCTCTGCTTTCGCTTCGATGTGCTGAATGATTCTTTCTGCACTTCTGCTTGATCTTTTTTCTTTAAGCACTATTGGTTATCCAAATTTCAGTTAATCTTACTGGTTTTATATGCTTAAAGTTTGATAAGTTATATCGCAGTTTACACTTTGAGTATCATGGCGGATTTTTCCATAATTTCCTCTTATCAAATATAAAAGTAAGATTATTAATAGAAAAAACAAATGTAAAATTAAAATTGTTAATAACTTTTCATAATACACTTGTTTACAATAACTTAGCAATCGCAACAATTACAATTGCATGACTTATTACAGTTACATTTAGTACAGTTACAATCCATAATTTTCTTTTGAATTTACAAAAATCAACTGACAATAACTTCTTTGTAATAATTTTCTAATCCTTTTTTATAAGCCACAACAAATTGGTAAAATCTAAATTCACTTAAATTTCCATATCTATTAAATTCACTGTAAGTATTAGATTGATATTTTTTAAGTCTATTGTCTAAAATATTTTGAACTTTTTGAACCTTTTTAAATTTTAATTTCTTGGTTGTATTTTGGTGTAATTCAGATTCATATTTATTAATTATTAATCTGACTTCTTTTGGAGTAAGCTCGGAATATTTTTGAGGATTGTTCCAACTTTTATTATACTCTTTATATAACCATCTATATTCTTTAAATAGTCCATTAATAAAACAAATCAGAAATATATTCATTAATATCAAAATTATAAATTATATATATATTTTTGCATTAACTCGGGCAATTAGTTCAACTGAATAGAACAGAAGATTACGGCTCTTCAGATGGGGGTTTGAGTCCTCCATTGCCCTCAAAATTATTTTTTTGGATTTTTTAGGAATTTTATTTGGTATAATACTGCTCTCTCATGGAGGAGACTTGTTGACTAAGTCCTCAGTTGACATTTCATTAAAATTATCTATTCCTAAAATAATAATTGGTATGACTGTTGTTTCCTTTGCTACATCAGCTCCAGAATTAATAGTAAGCCTTAATGCAACACTCAACGGTTTCCCAAATTTTGCAATTGGGAATGTTTTAGGATCTAATATTGCAAATATTGGTTTTGTCCTAGGAATTATTATTATTATATATCCAATAACATTAAAGCAAAGATTCTATAACACCGATTTTCCATTGTTGATGATTTCAACTGCTTTATTTTACTATATAATTTATTCTGGGAGTCAAATTTCACGGCAAGAAGGGTTTACATTATTATTAGCCATAATATTAATTTTACTATATCTATTTTTATACCAGAAAAAACGTTCGGATGAATTGCTTGAAGATTTTAATAAAAATGATATATCAATTTATAAATCATTTTTATTTATACTTTTTAGTGGATCATTATTATGGTTAGGATCAGAGACCCTTATAAAGTCAGCTGTATCAGTGGCTAATAAGTTTGAAATTTCTGAAAGAATTATAAGTATAACAATTGTTGCATTTGGGACTAGTATTCCAGAACTAGCAGCGTCAATTGTTGCTTCTCTTAAGAGACAAAATGATTTATCGATTGGAAACTTAATTGGCTCGAACATATTTAACCTACTTGTAGTAATAGGCATTACCTCTTCAATAATTCCAATTAATGGAATTGAAGATGGGTTAATATATAATGATATGCTTTGGGTAGTATTATTCTCTATTATTATTTTACCTCTTGCCTATATGAGTAGAAGGAATGTGTTAACAAGAAAAAAAGGAATCATGCTATTAGTTTTGTATCTAATATTCATAATCCCTTTGTTAAGATAGAATAAATTTAGGCGCTTTTTACAGTCTTTACTATTATTGCTGCAACTTTATACGGATCAGCATTTGAAGAAGGCCTCCTATCTTCTAACCATCCCTTCCATCCACTTTCAACAGTCATTATAGGAATTCGGATCGATGCACCTCTATCTGAAACACCATAGCTAAACTCAGTTATTGACTGTGTCTCATGATCACCTGTAAGCCTTTGATCATTATATGCTCCATATACAGCAATACAGTCATCTACTACAGGTCTAAAGGCCTCACATATTTTTTCATATGTTTCTTTTGAACCACATGTTCTTAAAGTAGTGTTTGAGAAATTAGCATGCATACCAGAACCATTCCAATCAGTTGCTCCAAGTGGCTTAGGATGATATTCAATTTTAATTGCATAATCTTCAGCTATTCTCTCCAGTAAATATCTAGCTACCCACATTTCATCTCCAGCTTCTTGTGCACCCTTTGCGAAAGTTTGAAATTCCCATTGCCCAGCAGCAACCTCTGCGTTTGTTCCTTCAACATTGATTCCAGCTTCAAGACAGACATCTAAATGACGGTCCATAATTTCTCTACCAAAAGTATTTGCTCCTCCGACTGAGCAATAAAATTGCCCTTGAGGTGTTTGGTCTTTTGGAAAACCTAGTGGAAGGTTTGTCTCAGTATCCCAAAGAAAGTATTCTTGTTCGAAACCGAACCAAAAATCATTATCACTGTCGTCAATTGTTGATCTACCATTTGACTCATGAGGAGTTCCGTCAGCATTTAAAACCTCAGTCATAACTAAGTATCCATTTTTTCTTTCGGGATCAGTATAAATTGCAACTGGCTTTAACAAACAGTCTGAAGATCCACCGGGGGCTTGCTGCGTTGAAGACCCATCAAAAGACCACATAGGACAACTTGAAAGTTTACCATCAAAGTCAGAAACAATTTTTGTTTTACTTCTTAAGCTTTGAGTAGGTTTATACCCATCAAGCCAGATATATTCTAATTTAGATTTGCTCATAATTCTTGTTTTTGTTTTAATCAATTTAATTTTTTTTTAAAATCTTGATGACTAAATAAAGTGATATTAATTAACTTTTGTTAATCTAATATTTAAACATAAAAAAATTATCAATTTTGCATTTAATTTTAAAAAACATTGAAAATCTTTTAATCTAATATTTAAACATAAAATTTAAAATCCTAAATTATATTAAACCGAAAATTATGAGTTAAAATATTCATGATTTTTATTAAAAACTTATTAAGATTTTTTTTTGATAACTTTGCTACGTAAATGGCTAACAGATATAATTTAAGAGGAGTTTCATCTGATAAAGAAGATGTTCATAATGCGATTAAAAATCAAGATAAAGGTCTATTTCCAAAAGCTTTTTGTAAAATACTTCCTGACTATATTTCTAACTCAGATGATCATGCACTAATTATACATTCCGATGGTGCTGGCACTAAATCATCTTTAGCTTATATATATTGGAAAGAAACATCTGACTTATCAGTGTGGAAAGGAATTGCTCAGGACTCAATAGTCATGAATCTTGATGATGTTGCATGTGTTGGAGCTATAGATAACATTGTGCTTTCATCAACTATTGGAAGAAATAAAAATAAAATTCCTGGAGAAGTAATTTCTAAAATTATTTCTGGAACAAATGAAATCTTATCCTATTACAGAAGTCATGGTATAAATATCTACAGTGGTGGAGGAGAGACTGCAGATGTTGGAGATCTAGTAAGAACTATAATTGTTGATTCTTGTTTAACTGTTAGAATAAAAAAGAATGACATAATTGATAATTCTAATATTAAACCTGGAAATATTATTGTGGGTCTATCTTCAACTGGAACTTCAATATATGATCTAGAGTACAACTCTGGTATTGGAAGTAATGGTTTAACTTCAGCTAGGCATGATGTATTGTCGAGTTATATAAAAAGTCTTTATCCTGAATCTTATGATAAGGATGTCCCTGATGAATTGACATATTGTGGAACAAAAAAACTAACCGATAAAATTGAACAAACTGATATTGGTAAAATGCTTTTGTCTCCAACAAGATCTTACGCTCCACTATTAAAGAAAATATTTGATAAAGTCGGAAGGGATAAAATAAATGGAATAATTCACTGTACTGGCGGTGGTCAAACAAAGATTCTTCACTTTGTTGATAATCTCCACATAATAAAAGATAACTTATTTGAAATACCCCCAATCTTTGAACTTATTATGAGTGAATCTAAAACAGCTCCTGAAGAGATGTATAAAGTCTTTAATATGGGGCACAGAATGGAAATATATATTGATGAGAAATATGCTTCTAATATAATTGAAATAGCAAAGTCTGATGGTATTGATGCAAGGATTATAGGTGAAGTTTCAAAATCAGAAAAAAAGAAGTTATCTATTCAATCTGAATTAGGTAATTTTGAATATTAAATTAAATAATGCTTTTAGAGAAAATTGATATCGTTGAAAAAAGATATGATGAGATATATAAACTAATTGGCAATCCTGAAATTATTGCCGATCAAAAAAAATATATTGAATTAAATAAAGAGTTGAAAGAACTTGGTAAGCTGGTTAATAAAGGGAGGTTATATAAAGACGCAATTGACCAAAAGAAAGAAGCTGAGGAATACTTAAATTCATCTGGAGATAAAGATATGATTGAAATGGCTAGGGAACAACTTGAGGCTTCAAAGGAATCTATTAATAATCTTGAGGAGGAAATAAAGATTATGTTAATTCCAAAAGATCCTGATGATTCTAAAAATGTTGTTGTTGAAATTAGAGCTGGTACGGGAGGTGATGAAGCAAGTATATTTGCTGGTGATTTATACAGAATGTATACCAAATTTGCTCAAGATAAAAAATGGAAAATTAGTGTAGTTGATACAAGCGAAGGAACGGCTGGTGGATTTAAGGAAGTTATTTTTGAAATTGCTGGAGAGGATGTATATGGTGTTTTAAAATATGAATCGGGAGTGCATAGGGTCCAAAGAGTACCTCAAACTGAGACACAGGGAAGAGTTCATACTTCTGCTGCAACTGTTATGATTCTCCCAGAGGCAGAAGAATTTGATGTAGAAGTAAATATGAGTGAAGTGAGGGTTGATTATTTCTGTTCATCTGGACCAGGAGGTCAATCTGTTAATACAACCTATTCAGCAGTTAGATTAACTCATGAACCAACTGGAGTTGTAGCTCAATGTCAAGATCAAAAGTCTCAACACAAAAACAAAGAAAAGGCAATGAAAGTTCTTAGGTCAAGATTATATGAGATTGAACTTAATAAGAGGATGGAGTCTGATTCACAAAAAAGAAATGAACTTGTTAAATCAGGAGATAGGTCAGCCAAAATTAGAACCTATAATTATCCTCAAGGAAGAGTTACCGATCATAGGATAGGATTGACACTATATGACCTTCCAAAGATTTTAGATGGAGATGTATCAAAATTAATTGATGAAATACAACTCTTTATTAATACTGAAAGATTAAAAGAGGCAGGAGAAGTATAATGTTAAATAATAAAATTCACAGTCAAATAATTAAAAAGAGGTCTTTTCTGTGTGTAGGCTTAGATATTGATATTCATAAAATTCCAAAATTATTACTAAAGCTTGATGATCCTATTTTTGAATTTGCAAAACAAATTATAGATTCAACAAATAAGTATGCAATTGCATATAAACCAAATATTGCTTTTTTTGAAGCTCACGGAATTCATGGTTATAAATCTCTTGAAAAAATTTCAAAATATTTAAATACTAATTTTCCTGAAATTTTTACAATTGCTGATGCAAAAAGAGGTGATATTGGAAATACTTCCCAAATGTATGCTAAAGCTTTTTTAAAAGACTTAGACTTTGATTCTATTACCGTTTCTCCTTACATGGGGTCTGATTCAGTTGAACCTTTTCTATCTTTTAAAAATAAATATGTTTTTCTATTAGCTTTAACATCAAATAAAGGATCTAGAGACTTTCAAGAGTTAATAATGAATAACTCTACAAAACTCTTTGAATCAGTAATTAGGACATCAAGAAGATGGAAAAATAGTGACAAAATAATGTATGTTGTTGGAGCTAAAAATACCAAGGAGATCGGTAACATTAGAAAAATTACACCAGATTCATATATACTTGTTCCAGGAATTGGAGCACAGGGTGGAAATCTTAAAGAAATCTGTAAGCATGGATTAGATGAAGACCTAAAGTTGATTGTTAATTCATCTAGGTCGATAATATATGCTTCTGATAGTTCTGACTTTGCACAAATGGCTGAAAACGAGGCAAAAAAAATCCAGACGGAGATGGAGAAGTATTTAAACAATATAGTATGATTCATTACACAAAGCTTATATCTAAAAATAAAAATGCAGAATGGATTACATTTGTCCATGGAGCTGGTGGAAGTTCAACAATTTGGTATAAACAGATCAAATATTTTTCAAAAAAATATAATCTTTTATTACTTGATCTAAGAGGCCATGGAAAATCTAAGTCAATTTCAATTAATCCATTTAAGAAAAAATATACTTTCAATTATATTACTAATGACATTCTGGAAGTAATTGATGCAGAGAATATCAAAGAAACTCATTTTGTAGGAATTTCATTAGGAACTATTTTAATTAGAAACTTCGCAGAAAAATACCCTGAAAGAGTTAAGAGCCTAATAATGGGTGGTGCTATAATGAAATTGAATCTTAGGTCTAAAATCTTAATGTTCCTTGGTAATTCAACAAAGTCAATTCTTCCGTACATGTGGATATATAAATTACTTGCATTTATAATTATGCCTAACAAAAATCATAAAGAGTCTAGGTCATTATTTGTAAATGAAGCAAAAAAATTATACCAAAAAGAATTTAAAAAATGGTTTCAGTTAACAACTGAATTAGTACCATTACTAAAATTTTTTAGACAAATTGAGATTCAAATCCCTACTTATTATATTATGGGTGATCAAGATTATATGTTTTTACCACCTGTAAAAAATCTTGTAAAAATTCACAGAAACTCTAAGTTGTGTATAATCCCAAACTGTGGACATGTAGTAAATGTTGATAAGCCAGAGACTTTTAATTCAAAGATGTTAGGTTTTCTTGACAATTCTCTTTAGTCTATTTTTTTAGCACCTTTTTTTGTCCAGGTTGGTATATCTCATATCTCATATCTTCTTTGCTTTTTTTAACCATTTTCTTTACATCTTCAAGTAAAAGTTTTGAGTCAAAAATAATAAGCAAATTAATAATGTGATAGGTTTTTTCATTTTAATTTAAAATTTTGTTTACTAATGTAAATCCTGCATAAGCTAAAATAATACAAAAAAATACACTAATTAATATATATAAAATTGAATTTAGTATATCATTTGACCTAAGTAAATTTAGGTTCTCAAGAGAAAAAGCAGAGAATGTAGTCAGCCCACCACAAATCCCAATTATTAAAAAGTAATAATAATCTGACTTTAACATATTATTACTTATTAAATAACCTATTATTAAACCAATTAAAAAACTTCCAATCATATTAACAGTCAGTGTTGAATATGGAAAAGATCCATCAGGAATAAGTTTGTTGAACATAAATCTTAATACAGATCCTAATCCACCTCCAATAAAAATTAAAAGGAATTCTCTCATTATCTAAATAAATTACTGTAAGCCGCTATGATTGAGATAAAGACAATAAATATTATCAGAATCACATAAGAGTTCTTATAGTAAACTCTATTGATATTTGAATCTTTAATATATGAATACACTATAATCAAGGAGAATAGTATTACAAATATTATGGCAAAAATAAGCTGTCCTTTAGTAAACATTAACTAATTTTAATAAACTTTTCTAACGTAAATTTAATAATTATGATAACTAATGCTATTGATGCAGTTAAGGAATTTAACAAAGCTTTTAAAATAGAATACTCAGAAACACAAGAAGCTGATCTTGATGAATCAATTGTTAATTTAAGATATAGGCTAATGCAAGAAGAGAATAATGAATATCTAGAGGCTGCAAAGAAAAAAGACTTAGTTGAAATAGCGGATGCTCTTGGAGATAAATTATATATCCTTTGTGGTACTATTCTAGCTCATGGACTACAACACAAAATTTTAGAGGTATTTAATGAAATACAAAGAAGTAATATGAGTAAACTTAGTGTTGATGGAAATCCTGTAATTAGGGAAGATGGAAAAATTTTAAAGGGTCCAAATTATTTCAAGCCTAATATCAAAAAAATATTAGATAGCTAGATTAGTCTTCTACTTTATATCTCCAGCCGTGAGGGTCTTCAGATAAGTTTTGTTGAATACTCACAATTGATTCTTTAATTTTATCAGCATAACAATTAGGTACACTTTCAATTTCAAATTTATCCTCTTTGTATCCAAATGATGATATTTTTGCAATTACAGCTGCTGTTCCACAACCAAACATCTCTTTTAAGTTCCCTGAATTATACTCTTTTATTAATTCTTTGACAGTAACATCCCTTTCTTCAACATCAATTCCATGGTCCTTTGCAACTTGAATGACAGTTTTTCTTGAAACACCATCCAAAATAGTATCACTAGTTAATGGTGTTACAAGCCTATCATTTAATCTAAAAGCAATACTCATAGTACCTACCTCTTCAATTTTTTGATGATTTGTTGAATCTGTCCACACAATTTGGTCAAATCCTTTAGCCATAGCTAATGTGGTAGGATAAAATGCAGCTCCATAGTTTCCAGCTGCTTTAGCAAATCCAGCACCACCAGGTGCAGCCCTGCTATATTTATCTTCAATATAAACACTTAAAGATTTTGAATAATATGAAGCACCAGGTGAGCATATTATTAAAAATTTATAATCGAGTGAGGGGCTAGCAGCAAGCATTTCAGATGAAGAAAAAATGAAAGGCCTTATATAAAGTGATGAACCTGGCTCATTTGATACCCAATCTTTTTCAACCTTCATTATGTTCTTTAAACCATCAAAAAAATATTTTTTTGGAAGTACTGGAATATTCATTCTAATACATGACTTTTCTAATCTATCATAGTTTTCCTCTGGTCTGAATAACCATAATTTATTGGTTTTATCCTTATATCCTTTCATACCCTCAAAAATAGCTTGTCCATAATGGAAAACATGGGTTGAAGGATCAAGAGTTAAAGACTCATATGGTTTTATTACAGGAGATTCCCATTGACCATTTTTAAAATTACATTCAAACATATGGTCAGTAAAAATTTCCCCAAATTTGATAGAATTAAAGTCAACATCATTTATTTTTGTGCTGTTAGATCTATTGATTTCCATATAATACGAAAGATAAATAAAAAAATAATATGAAGCTATTAATAACAGGAGGCTCAGGAACTTTAGGTCAGAAAATAACTAAACTTGCCTTATCAAAAAACTATCACGTAAATATTCTAACAAGAAATAAAAAACTTTCCTCTAATTATAGTGGTCTAAAATATTACTATTGGGATCCAAGTTCAGGAATAATTGATAATAATTGTTTTGTTGGCGTTGACTCAATAATCAATCTGTCAGGTTTTAATGTTTTTTGTTACTGGTCAAATAAAAATAAATCTAAAATTTTAAAAAGTAGAATAGAATCTACATCATTCATATTGAGTCAAATAAAAGAGAGAAATATAAAGATTAAGTCTTTTGTCAGCGCATCAGGAATTGCAGCCTATAATAATTCTTTTACAAATGTTTCATCTGAGGATCATGGAGTTAATATACCAAGTTCATTTATTAATCAAGTTGTAGTAAAATGGGAATCTAAAGTAAGAGATTATGAAAAAATACTTCCAGAAATTTCATTTTCTATTTTAAGGGTTGGTTTAGTTCTTTCAAATTCTGGAGGAATTTATAAGATCTCTAAAAATCTTTCAAAACTATTTCTATTATCTTCACTTGGAAATGGAAATCAATGGCAATCATGGATTCATATAGACGATGTCTCGATAATTTTTCTAAGATCTATAGAAAATAATAAAAAGGGTATTTTTAATTTAGTCGCACCTAATCCGTTGATTCAAAAAGAGCTATTAAAAAAAATTTCACTATTTAATAATTCAAAAGTTATTTTTCCAAATATTCCAGCTTTTATAGTAAAGGCTATTTTTGGCGAAATGTCTGAATTAGTTTTATCAAGTCAAAAAGTTATATCCTATAGATTAAAAGATTATGTTTTTAAATTTCCCAACATAGATGAAGCCATAAAAGATTTGTCTAAATAAATATGACATTCTGGCATATATTTGATCTGGCAATAAAATTGTATCTATAATTTAAAACTTTATGG
>CABYMF010000022.1 GCA_902519955.1 uncultured Bacteroidota bacterium
TTTATTTGGAGACGGAGCGGGCGCAGTGTTGATTGAACCAAGTGATAATGACTTTGGTTGGGAGGATGAATTTTTACGATCAGACGGAATAGGTGCTGAGTGGTTAAAAAATCAAAGCAGGAGGTTCACTACACCCTACCTCAAAAGAAACTTTGAAAAAAAAATGGCATTATATTAAACAAGATGGCAAGACTGTTTTTAAATCAGCAGTTTCAGAAATGGCCGATGCGACAGAGCAGATTATTATTAGAAATAATCTTCATCCTGACGAAATAAAATATTTTTTACCTCATCAAGCAAATAAAAGAATTATTGATGCTACCGCAGAAAAGATTAATTTAGATAAAAATAAAGTATTAATGAATATTGAAGTATATGGAAATACAACATCAGCAACAATACCTTTGCTAATGCATGACTATGAGAATAATTTTAAAAAAGGAGATAAAATTATTCTTGCTGCGTTTGGAGCAGGTCTCACATGGGGTGCAGCATATTTAACATGGGCCTATAATTAAACATAAATCATGGATATAAAAGAAATACAGAATCTAATAAAATTTGTTTCAAAATCTGGTGTTGAAGAGGTTAAAATTGAGAGAGAGGATTTTAAAATAACAATTAAAACAAAGAAAAACACTCCACAGCAAATAGTTGTTGAAGACTTACCTAATAAAATAAATATTCCAACTCAGGTTACAGTTCCTGTTAGTCAAGAAATTGCTCAAGAAAATATTCCAGATGTTGATATTTCCAAAAATGAAGATTCAAATCATGTAATGATTAAGTCTCCCATAATTGGAACCTTCTACAGAAAACCATCACCAGACAAACCTGCATTTGTAGAGGTTGGACAAAATATAGGAGAGGGTGATGTGCTTTGTGTTATTGAGGCAATGAAATTGTTTAACGAGATAGAATCTGAGGTATCTGGAAAAATTGTAAAAATTCTTGTAGATGATCAAAGTCCAGTTGAGTTTGATCAGCCTTTATTTCTTATCGATCCATCATAAAAAATGTTTAAAAAAATATTAATTGCTAACAGAGGAGAAATAGCTATGCGTGTCATTAGGACATGTAAAGAAATGGGTATTAAAACTGTAGCAGTTTATTCTAAAGCTGATGAAGAAAGCTTACATGTTCGGTTTGCAGATGAGGCAGTTTGCATTGGGCCTGCTGTAAGTAATGAATCATATTTAAAACCAGCAAATATTATTGCAGCAGCAGAGATAACAAATGCTGATGCAATTCATCCTGGCTATGGCTTTTTGTCAGAGAATAGTAATTTTTCAAAAATATGCGAGGAGCATAAAATAAAATTTATTGGAGCTTCACCTTCAATGATTGAAGCAATGGGAGATAAGTCAACAGCTAAGAAAACAATGCAAAAAGCTGGAGTACCTGTTATTCCTGGTTCTGACGGTCTTGTTCCAACTCTGGAAGATGCTCAAAATATTGCTCTCAAAATAGGCTATCCTGTAATGTTAAAAGCAACTGCAGGTGGAGGAGGTAAAGGTATGAGAATGGCAAATGATCCAAATGATTTGATGAAAGCATGGGAAGTAGCAAGACAAGAATCTAAATCAGCTTTTGACAATGATGATATGTATTTAGAAAAATTTATAGAAGATCCACGACATATTGAAATTCAGATTATGGCTGATTCTAAGGGTAAAGCCTGTCATCTATCAGAAAGAGACTGTTCCATTCAAAGACGTCATCAGAAATTAATTGAGGAGACACCTTCACCCTTTATGACTAAGCCATTGAGAAAAGCTATGGGTGAAGCGGCTGTAAAAGCAGCTGAATATATAAAATATGAAGGAGCTGGAACTGTTGAGTTTCTTGTTGACAAGCATAAGAATTTTTATTTTATGGAGATGAACACTAGAATTCAAGTAGAACATCCAATTACTGAACAAGTAATAGATTATGACTTAATAAGAGAGCAAATAAAAGTAGCAGCTGGTGAACCAATTAAGGGGAAGAATTACTTTCCAAAATTATGTTCAATAGAATGTAGAATAAATGCAGAAGATTCTGAAAATGATTTCATGCCTAATCCAGGAAAGATTTATAACATTCATTTTCCTGGTGGACATGGGGTAAGAATTGACACCCATGTATATAGTGGTTATGTAATTCCTCCTTACTACGATTCAATGATTGCTAAGCTGATTACAACAGCTCAGACTAGAGAAGAGGCAATAAACAAAATGAAAAGAGCTCTTGATGAATTTGTTATTGAAGGAGTAAAAACAACTATTCCATTTCACCAAAAAATGATGGAGCATCCAGACTTTATATCAGGAAATTATACCATAAGATTCATGGAGTCATTGGAAGTCTAGGACTTTACTATACCCATCTCAATTAATTTTTCAGCTATTTGAATAGTATTTGTAGCAGCACCTTTTCTAAGATTATCTGAAACAATCCAAAGGTTTAATCCACTTTTTATACTAAAATCTCTTCTAATTCTTCCTACAAAAACTTCATCTTTATTTGAAGCGTTAATTGGCATTGGATATATGTTTTTTTCTGGCTCATCCTCAACAATTAATCCGGGCGAACTTCTTAAAACACTCAATACTTCTTCAAGGTTAAATTCATCTACAAATTCAATATTAACAGACTCACCGTGACACAATTCTATAGGCACTCTGACTGCAGTAGATGTAATCTGAATACTATTATCATTTAATATTTTTCTAGTCTCATTGATTAGTTTATTCTCTTCTTTAGTGTAACCCCCCTCTTCAAATACGTCGCAATGTGGTAAAAGATTTTGATCAATGGAATAAGGGTAAACTTTTTCAGGTTTAGAGTCATTTCTCTCACTGTATAACTGGTCTATAGCATTTTTACCTGTACCAGAGACAGATTGATAAGTAGATATTACAAGACGCTTAATCTTAAACTTTCTGTGAAGAGGAGCTAATACTACAAGCAACTGCATTGTAGAACAATTTGGGTTAGCTATTATATAGTCATGCTCTGTTAAAGATCCTGAATTAACTTCACTAACTATAAGCTTTTTTGTTGAGTCCATTCTCCAAGCAGATGAATTATCTACAACTCGAGTTCCTTTCTCCGCAAATTTTGGAGCCCATTCCAGTGAGGTTGAACCTCCAGCTGAAAAAAGTGCAATATCTGGTTTCATTTCTACAGCGTCAGTTAATGAAACTATACTATACTCTTTACCGTGAAACTTAATCTTATTTCCAATAGACCTTTCTGAGGCAACTGGTATTATCTCAGTAACAGGAAATTTTCTTTTATCTAAGAGTTCAAGCATAACAGTTCCAACAACCCCAGTTGCACCAACAACAGCTACTTTCATATTTATTTATTTTTGTTCATTTCTTTGTAAAAGACTGAACGACTTAAAGGTTCATATTTATCTTTTTCTCCAATAACAACTATGTCTTTTTTCTTATTTTTTCTGTAACTATAGTTTGCAATATTTCCTGATTTTTTACAAACGGCATGTACTTTTGTAACATACTCTGAAACTGCCATTAGATTTGGCATTGGTCCAAAAGGATTTCCAAGATAGTCCATGTCTAACCCAGCAATTATAACTCTAATACCACTATTTGCTATTTTATTACATACGGTTACTATTTGATCATCAAAAAATTGAGCTTCATCTATAGCTACAACATCGCAATTATTAACTTTCTCCAAAATTTCATTTGAAGACTTTACTTCTATACATTCAAGCTTGCTCTCATCATGTGATTCAATAAAGTCTTTACTTCTTGAGTCTATGATAGGTTTAAATACCTTTATCTTTTGATTAGCAATCTTTGCCCTCTTAATACGTCTAATAAGCTCTTCGGTTTTTCCTGAAAACATTGATCCACATATAACCTCAATCCATCCGAATTGTTCATTGTTATATACTGGATTTTCTAAAAACATTTTGTAATTTGATTTATAATAAAAACAAATTTATCAAAAAGTAAATCATTATAATAATAAAATAAGGTGTTTAAAAAATTAGAAAATAAAATTAAAGAACTTGCTTTAAGAATTCATGATTCAAGACTAAATGACTCAAAAAGTATTTATGAAGATTCTAAAAGGTTATATGAATTAACAGTTATACATAAATATCTTAAGAATCAAGAAAGAGATGCTGACTGGCTCCTTCATGAGGAAAGACTCAAAGAGACATTGAAAGATCTAAATCTGGATACAAAAAAAACAATTTCAACTCCTCATAATGCAAGTGAAATTATCCCTCTAATTGATACAATTAAAGATTTAGTAACTGAAATACCTGAGTCAGATGATGATAAATGATATCAAACTCTATATTGTACCAACCCCAATAGGAAATCTAGATGATATAACAATAAGAGCAATTGAAACTCTAAAAAACTCAGATTTAATTTTATCAGAGGATACTAGACATGCAAAAAAACTCTTAAGTCATTATAAAATATCTACAAAAGTCAAAAGTTATCATTTGAATAATGAACATAAAAAAGTGGATGAGTATGTTGAACTAATGCTTCAGGATAAAATAATTTCTTTAATTACCGATGCTGGAACACCATGTATATCAGATCCTGGATTTTTATTAGTTAGGGAAGCAATAAAAAAAGAAATTCAAATTACATGTTTACCTGGCCCAACAGCTCTAATACCTGCTCTTGTTTTAAGTGGACTTTCAAGTGATGCCTTTATCTTTGAAGGTTTTCTTCCAAGAAAAAAAGGGAGAAAGTCTAAACTGTATGAAATCTCTCAAAATACTAAAACTTCAATCTTATATGAATCACCCTTCAGAATAATTAAAACACTTTCTGATATGAAAGAGACAATTGGTTCGGAAAGAAAAATTGCTATAGTTAGAGAGATATCCAAAATCTATGAAGAAGTATTCAGAGGAACAATAGAAGAAGCGATTTTAGAATATAATGAAAGAACAATTAAGGGTGAATTTGTAATATGTATTGAAAAAGCTTAATGAAAAACTGGATTAAAATTGATCAACCCAATATTGATGAGGTAAATTCTCTTCAAATGGACTTAAAAATTCCTCACTTTATTTGTTCACTTTTACTTCAACGCGATATTAATTCTTTAGATAAAGCAAAACTTTTTTTTAGACCAGAATTAGACTCTCTCCATGACCCATATCTAATGAAGGATATGAAGAAAGCTATAGTTAGGATTAATAATGCTTTAGGAGAAAAAATTATGATTTTAGGAGATTATGATGTTGATGGAACTACTTCAACATCTATGCTGTTTACCTATTTTAGTCACAGGAATTATGACCTATTATATTACATACCAGACAGATATAAAGAAGGATATGGGGTATCGTTAGGATCAATTGATTACGCTAAAGACAATAATATCTCATTAATAATCACTGTAGATTGTGGAATAAAAGCAGTAAACCAAGTTGAATATGCCAATTCAAATGGAATTGATATTATTATTTGTGATCATCATTTACCTGACAATAAAGTTCCTGAAGCTTACGCGGTTTTAAACCCTAAACAATCAAACTGTACCTATCCTTTTAAAGATCTTTGTGGTTGTGGAATAGCTTATAAATTAATAACAGCACACAATCTAAAATCAGAAAATAAATTAAATATTCGCAGTCTTCTAGACTTTGTTGCATTAGCAACTGTTTCTGATATGATGCCTTTAATTGATGAAAACAGAGTTATGGTATTCCACGGATTAAAAGAAATTAATAATAACCCTAGACTAGGAATTAGAAACTTTTTGAAATCAAATAATAATAAAGTAGATGAATCAAAGATATCGTTTAACATTGGGCCAAGAATAAATGCTGCAGGACGAATGAAAAATGGAAAAATTATTGTAGACCTTCTAGTAGAGAAAGATCCTAATAAGGCTATGTCTTTATCAAATGAAGTAGAGTTTTTGAATTTAAAACGGAGGGCTACAGAAAAAGATGTATTTGAAAATGTAGCAGAAAAAATTGACTACAGTAAGTACTCTAATATTTTTTATGGTCCTAACTGGAGTACAGGTGTATTAGGAATTGTTGCCTCAAGAGTTATTGAAAAATCATATAAGCCTACTATTATACTTACTGATTTTAATGAAAATCTACTTATCGGATCTATTAGATCTGTATCTGGATTTGATGTTTATGACGCATTGGTTAAATGTGAAAAATATTTATATCAATTTGGGGGTCATAAATTTGCGGCAGGATTAAAAATTGAAAAATCCAAACTAGATATATTTAGTCAGAATTTTGAAAAGGTTGTCAAAAAATCAGTTAATGGAAATATGTTTGAAAGAAAACATAAGTATGATCTTGAAGTTTCTTTCTCAGATCTTACGATTGAAAATGTAAAGATAATTTCAAGAATGTCTCCATTTGGACTTGAAAATAAGAGACCAATCTTTAGATCAGATAATTGTGAGATAATTGATGACTTAACGTTTGTCGGAAAAGAATCTCAAATTGTAAAATCTTATATAATTGATTCATCAAATACTAAACTTCCATTTATTGCATTTAGTAAAAAGGATGAACTTGTTAATTTAAAATCATCTTTCAATATTCTTTTTACTATAAGTATTAATTCTTACTCAGGTAAAGAGCAAGTAGAAATAACTATTAAAGAAATTAGCTTTAATTAAAAAACCCTGCCGAAGCAGGGTTTTAAATTTTATTTTCACAAGCTTTAACTTGTGTAAGCTAAATTTAAAATTTGTATTGCAAAGAAAAATTCCACGTAGTACCGTATCCAAAATTTACAAAGTTATTTGTACCAACACCATTCCATCTTGGTGTACCACTATCCGCGTGAATATTTGTCATTGCATAATTTATGTAAGTTTCATCGAAAAGGTTGTTTACATTAAGTCTAGCGAATAACTCACTATCATCAAAAACAAATCGATAAGATGCTCCAAAGTCAATTAAATTATAGGAAGGGAACTTTACTGCACCTCTATTGTTAGGTGAATAAAATTGATCATCGATCTCTCCATCTTCATAATTAAAATAGTTTCCATATAGACCGTCAACACTTCTCCAGCCTAGGTTAAGTCTCAAGTTAGAGCCTAACCTGTAATCTGCTTCTAAATATGACACAAATTGAGCAGCTTGTCCAACTTTAACGCCATCCATGTATAATGTAGACGTTCCTATTGCTTGATTATTTTCATCTAAAATCGTAGCATTAAAGTTTTGAGTATATTTCCAGTCACCAGCTGATATCATACCAGAAATTTTTAGATTGTTAGATGGATAGTAAAATGCTTCAACTTCTATACCGTTATGTGTTTGTTCAACACCTGTAAATTGAGCATTACCTGAGTCACCACTTGCTAAAGTGATGTCTGTTTCTATGAATCTATTTCCCCAAACTGTTGAGTATAAGTTTACATTAGCTTTTAGCTTTCTTGATGTAAACCCATATCCTAATTCAAATGATGTAATCTCTTCGTTTTGAACATCTTCATTGAAAATGTTTCCATAATTTGGAAAAACTGCGTCTTTAAATGGTTGTCTATCAATAATTCCAGCATTAAAGAATACATTAGATTTTTCAGATATATTATAATTTGCTCCTCCTTTGATGTATCCTCCATTTATAGTTACCTCTTCACCTACTTGGTTAAATGTATATCCAAATAAATCTTCTTCTTGGAAGGATTGTTGAGAAAGTCCCATTTGAACAACAGCTGTTAGTTTGTTATCTAATGAGGAGTACTCTGCAAGTGCTCCAGCTCCTATCCAACCAACATAGTCAACATCAAAATAATTTGCTTTAGGACCATAAACTCTAATGTTTTCAAATGGAGATGCTGGTGCCATTGTTGTGATAAATTGACCTGCAGAATTTCTGTCATATGTTGCAAGAAAAGCGTCTGCACCAAGTAAATCATTCATAGCTTGATAGTGAAAACCTGTATAGTCTCTGAAATCGAGATTAAAAGAATAATTCATTCTTTTACCTTTTATATTAATTTTAGTAATTCCACCAAACCAATTGTGATTATTCATCGAAGAACGTCTAAACATTCCATCTCGTTTTAAACCATCACCTCTTCCACCATGCGTTCCTACAACATATCCGTCATATCTGCCACCAGCTCTTCCATAATTTCCAGCATCTGTGTAGACAGATGATCTATTATCTAATACAACTGCATCCCAATTAATTGTCCCGTCAGCACGTCTAAATTCATTATTACCATTTATTACAAAATCGTTGTAAAGATCACCTCTAGGGAAAATATCATAATTTCTACCTCTTGTACCTGTACCTCCACCAGTTCCATAACTTGCATATAAAGAAGTATTAACAGATATTTTATCGGAATAATTATGGTCCCAATTTAATGTAGCAATTGGTTTGTGATAAAAATTTCTTTCAATATTAAAAGTCTCACCATTTCGAGTTCCATAATCAGCATTCCATCTATTATTGATTTGGCTTGAATTTACTCCACCACCACCAAAATGCAAGTGATCTCTAATAGATGAGTCATGGTCTCTTTGATGATGCCATTGACCTGCTCCTAAAAATGAAAATTCAAATCTATTTCTTTCACTTGGCTTATAGCCTAGGGAAAAAGCATAATTCCATCCTTCACCTTCTGTTCCGTCAACATAACCATCACCCTCCCAATAAGAAACGAGGTATGAACTGGACCAACCTTTATCATTCATTCCTGTGTTGTAGTTAAAAGTGGTTTTTGAAAAGCCATCATTTCCAATCATTTGTCTAAAGAAACCACCTTTAGGTCTTTCAGCAGATTTTGTAAAAATAGAAACTGTTCCCCCGACACTTGGAACTGCAAGACTAGATGAACCTAAACCTCTTTGAATTTGAATTTGATCAGTAAAATCACTTAATACCATCCAATTTGACCAGTATACTTTTCCATTCTCCATATCATTTACCGGTATTCCGTTTATCAAAAAGGCTGAATTTGTTTGGCTGAATCCACGTATATATACATATCCATCACCGTATCCTCCTTTTTCATTATTTACGAAAATACCAGGAGTATTTGCCATGATGTCAACAAATTCTTGATTACCCATTCTTGTTTCTAAGGCTTCTGCACCAATTGTAGAAACTGCAATTGGAGTTTGTCTTTCCCTTGCTACATCAATGATTCCAGAAGTAAGTACAACTTCTTTTAAGTCAACCGTAGAACCCTCAGGGAGAGAATCGTTTGAAGTTAAATCTTGAGAGTATAACCCAAAAGAGGAAACTAAAAACAACATTGTTATTAAGATTAATTTTTTCATGAATATTTTAATTTTTGTTTAAACAAAAGTAAAATTATTCACTTGTATTTGCATTAACGAAATATTAACATAAGGTTAATCAATAATCAAATAAAATTGATGAATTAATCTTTTAGTTGCTCCCTTATTTTTTTTGTGGATTTGTCAAGATTGTCATCATTACCAAGTAAAATTTCTTTAGCTATTGATTTTCCTAACTCAACACCCCATTGATCGAAGCTAAAGACATTTAAAATAGATCCAATTGTAAAAATTTTATTTTCATACATTGCAATTAATGACCCAAGGCTTGATGGGTCTAACTTGTTAATAACTATTGAAGTTGATGGTTTATTCCCATCAATATTTTTATGAACGTCACTACCTGAGGTTGATTTCCCTAGCATCAAAGCATTTGTTTGAGCTAAAAAGTTGGAGTTTAGAATTTCATGTTGATCAGAATCACCATATAATGATTTTTTAAATGCAATAAAGTCAGATGGAATAATTTTAGTCCCTTGATGCATTAGTTGAAAAAAGGCATGTTGAGCATTAGTTCCTGTTGACCCCCATACTATTGATCCTGTCTCATAATTTACTTTTTTACCACTTCTGTCAACACTTTTACCATTGCTCTCCATGCTTGCTTGTTGTAGATAATCAGGAAGTTTTGTTAAGAACTGGCTGTAAGGCAATACAGCTTCAGTTTCACACTTAAAAAAATTATTATACCAAATACTAATTAAAGCAAGAACTACTGGAATATTTTTTTCAAATGGAGAATTTTTAAAATGAATATCCATTTCGTGTGCACCTTTTAAAAAATCTTTAAAATTTTCAGAACCTATAACGATTGATATAATTAGCCCTACAGATCCCCATAATGAAAATCTTCCACCAACCCAGTCAGGTATTGAAAGAATATTATCTAGAGAAACACCAAACTTTTTAGGAGCTTCAGTATTATTTGAAATAGCAATAAAATGATCTTTTATTGCTACTTCACTTGCATTATCAATAAACCATGCTCTTACTTTATTGGCATTTTCAAGTGTTTCAATAGTTGTAAAAGTTTTTGAAACAATTATAAAAATTGTAGTTTCTGGATTTAGGTCTTTCAGGAGTTTTGATGTAAAGTCAGGGTCTATATTTGAGATAAAATGTGGTTTAACACCATTGCTATAATATCCTAGCGCTTCTGTTACCATCTCTGGACCTAAATGGGATCCTCCAATTCCAATATTTACAACATCTGTAATTTTTTTACCACTATATCCTAACCTTTTTGCATTGTTTATTTCATCTGACATATTAATAATCTTATTTAATGTTTTATCTACTACATCATTTCCTGATGATCTCAAGGCAGTATGAAGTACAGCTCTGCTTTCAGTCTCATTTATAATAGCTCCGTTAAAATATTGATCAATGTTATTTTTAAGATCGGTTTCTTCGCACAAATTGGTTAAAAGCTTAAATGTATTATTGCTGAATCTGTTCTTTGAGAAGTCAAGGTAAAAATTACTCCAACTTACCGAAAAGTTCTCAAGGCGATCATTTTCTTCTTTAAAAAAATCATCCATATGATGACCATACTCCTTATCACATTGTTGAACTAGCTTTTTCCATGAAGATAGTTTTGAAGGATTAATTTTTGAAAGAGCCACTATAATGAAGTTTTATTTTTAATTATTACAGAATCAATTTGTGATTTAATTAAAACAATATCACTAAAATACTTCTTTTTTAAAGACTCATTAATTGGTTTAGCTTCAGGTAGTTTTTGTTTAAATGGATCAACTTGAATACCATTCTTCCAAAATCTATAGCAAACATGTGGTCCTGAAGTATTTCCTGTCATCCCTACCCAACCAATTATATCTCCTTGTTCAATAAACTGTCCAGCTTTAACATTAGCCTTTCTCATATGTAAATACTGAGTTGAGTATGTATTATTATGTTTCACCTTCACATATCTTCCATTTGCGCTTGTGTAGCTAACCTCACTTATTGTCCCATTTGCTGTTGACATAATCGGTGTTCCAACAGGAGCCGCAAAGTCAGTACCCTTGTGAGGTCTCACACGGTTTCCGTATAATGCAATACGCCTTCTTAAGTTATACCTTGACGAAATTCTTCCGAACTTGATTGGGGATTGTAAAAAGGCTCTCCTAAGATTTTTGCCATCTTGATCGAGATATTCAACAATTCCTTTAATTGAGTCAGTCTCATACTCAAAAGCATACCTTTCAACCCCTTTATGTAAAAAATATGCTGCTTTAACTTTTGTGATTTCAACAGGAATAGTGTCATCTACGTAGGCTTGTGTGTAAATAACTTTAAATTTATCGCCTTTATCAAGTCTAAAAAAATCGATTGTCCAAGCATATATATCAGATAAATAGTATGTTAATAGGGGGTCTTTCCCTTGCTCTTCAAGTGTTAAATATAATGAGTTGTCAATCTCACCTGATGCAGATAAATCTTTGTATGTTCTCTCCTTTTTAAATGTTTTTCCATACACACTATCTCTAAGTTGAATCATAGAATATCCCTCAATAGTAGGGTGATATACAAAAGCTTTTAAATTTGGTATTGAGTCCTTCGTAAATATTAGCGTATAAGGTTTTCCACGCTGTAGCATTCTAAAGTCAACATCATTCTTAGTCTTTTCTAGAGCTTTATATATTTCGGGATAATCAATACCCTGGCCTTCAAGAATATCGCCAAAAGTATCACCTCTTCCGACTTTCTTTTCTTCAAACATATACTTTGACTCATCATATCCGTATTTATAATTAATTTGCTCCTTTTCTTCTAGAATGAGTGAAGTGATATCAGAACTACAGGAACTAAATAAGTTGATAATTAAAAAAAACAATGAAAAAAAATAATATTTACTATTCATCAGCTTTTTTGTTTAATTAAAAGAGGGCTCACAATTCCCGAGTAATTATCCAAGTCTGCTTTAATAGAACCAACTAATAAGTCTGCCTGAACACGAATAGGAATTTTATTTTCATCATTTGTAAGCCAGATAGTTATACTCCCTTCACCTTTAAAAATTCTACTTCTATTTGTGGCAGGCATAAGTTTCAGACACTCTATTTTACCATACTTAGTTCTTATGGTTTCTTTGCCAAGATATTTGAGAGCTAACTCGCTATTCTTGGAATCATAGAACATATTAATAGTAAAAAAATCTCCTTCTTTTATTTCATCCGTAGAAAAATTTTTTCTAAGATAATATAATGAAGATATAAGGTCCTGAACATTATTTTTTGTAGAAAT
>CABYMF010000023.1 GCA_902519955.1 uncultured Bacteroidota bacterium
AAAAAGTCTGAAGCCCTTAATTTAAATCAAAAAATATATAAAAGATTTAATGAGTTTCAAGATTTCCAATTTGTTTTACTCCATAATAAAAACGATAATGAAGTAATTGAGGATTTAAAGAGTGATTTAGTTAGTGGAGTTGGAACTGATTTAAAAAACTGGAATTTTATACCAACAACTCAATCAAATATCAAAATGATTTTTGATAGTTTTAAAACTAATATTGAATTGGACCCTAGTTTTAGCACCCCATATGTTTTTATAGTTGACAGAGACCTGAGCTTAAGAGGAAGAGATGATGATGAAGATATTGGAATGTTATTTGGTTTTAACTCTCAATCAGTTGCTGAGATAAACAACAAAATGGTTGATGATGTAAAGATTATTCTTGCAGAGTATAGATTAGCCCTCAAAAAAAATGATTCTTTATTCTATGAGTAATAATTTAAAATATATTGGATTAGTAATAGTTATAATTATTTTTGGAATTTTTTCAATTCCAAAAATATATGAAAGAGTTGTGAACTCTGATATTAAAGACGCAAATAGACTTAATAATAATGAGAGATTGTCATACATGATAACATCCGATGAAAAAAGAAAAGCACCAGATTTTATATTAACCAATCAAGACTCTATTTTAATATCTAACGAAGATTTAAATGATAAAGTATACGTCTTAGAATTTTTCTTTACAAGATGTCCTGATATCTGTATTGAAATGAATAGGAATATGAAGTTATTAGATGAAAAATTTGGTGATTCAAATGAGTTTGGAATTGTGTCAATAACTATTGATCCGGATAATGATAATCCATCAACTTTAAAAGAATACTCTGAGGCACTCGAAATTAAGTCTCAAAACTGGCATTTTTTAACAGGAGAAAAAGATTACATATATGATCTTGCAAATAATGGATTTAATATTTATGCAAATCAAAATGTAAATTTTGCCGGAGGTTTTGAACATCAGGGTTATTTTGCACTTATTGATAAAGATGGGTATATTCGATCTAGAAAAGATAATTTTGGCAACCCAATTATGTACTATTTAGGTATTAATGATATTAACGTAAACCTACAAGGAATAGACATGTTAAGCTATGATATAAAAAAATTAATCAATGAGTAAAATTAAAGAATCAAGTCAGGGATTAAGATATAAAACACTAATAATTATTGTCTCAGTAGTTATTCCTGTTGTTGTTTTGGTCTTATTTAACATAAGAATAACATCTCTTCCTCCGCTTACATTTTTGCCACCTATTTATGCATCAATTAATGGTATCACTGCTTTACTTTTAATAGCTGCTCTATATAGTATAAAAAACAAAAAGATAAAACAGCATAAATTATTAATGAAGACTTCAATCTTTCTCTCTCTTGTATTTCTTGTTATGTATATACTCTATCATATGACAACAAATCCTACTCCTTATGGTGGTCAAGGCTTTATAAGATACTTATACTTTTTTATACTTATTACTCATATAACTTTATCTGTCTTTATCGTACCAATGGTTTTGATTACCTATGTAAGAGCTATATCTAAAATGTTTGATAAGCACAAGAAAATAGCAAGAATTACATTTCCAATCTGGCTATATATTGCTGTCACTGGAGTAATAGTTTTTCTAATGATTTCACCTTATTATACTTATTGATGAAAAAGCTTTTCTTCGTACTTATAATTTTAATTCTATCTAGTTCTGATATGTATTCACAGTGTTCAATGCTTAGTGCAATAATGGAGAGTGACCAGGAATTTGAAGCTGCTAAAGGACTAAATAGGGGTATCGTTTACTTAATGTCTATTCCATACATATTAGTTGGGTTAATAATTTGGAAAATTTATAGGACTAATAAGTCATCTATATAATTTTTATAAATATTTGATGTAACGTTGAAGATTTATTTAAATTACCGCTATGAAATTATACTTACATCTATTAGTTATTTTAAACTTTCTATTTTTAAATGTAATCTTTTCTCAAGAAGAAATCAGCAAATATTACACCACGGATCTTAAAGGTAATATTTCTTTAGAGATGGAAATAAATAATCTTGAATCTAACAATGGACCTATATATATTCGTATTCTAGATGAGAATGAAAATCCAGTAATTGTAGGAACATCATTAGTAGACAATTACTCTACTAAAATTTCTTTTGACTCAATCTATCCAGGTAGGTATGCAGTTCAATTCTATCATGATGAAAATCAAAACGGAAAACTTGATTTGAATCTTATTGGGATTCCTAAAGAAAGTTATGGAAGTTCAAATGATGTAAAACCTGTTCTTGGCCCCCCAAAGTTTGAAAAGATGTTGTTTGAAATTTATGAAAACAAAAAAATAATGATGAAACCAGTGAATTAATAATTAATTAATTTGGAAAAACACTGATATTATTATAAGAAAAACTAATTTTGCATCAATATGATTGAAATAAATAAACTCCATAAGTCCTATGAAATGGGGTCATCTTCTCTTCATGTATTAAAGGGGATCGATTTCAAAGTAGAGGCTGGAGAATTGGTGGCAATAATGGGATCCTCAGGCTCTGGAAAATCTACTCTTTTAAACATACTAGGTATGCTAGATATCTCTGATCAGGGTACATATGACCTAGACGATATTAGAATAGCAGATATGGACGAAAAGAAAGCTGCTAATTATAGAAACAGGTTTTTGGGTTTTGTTTTTCAGTCATTTAATCTAATAAATTATAAAAGTGCATTAGAGAACGTTGCTCTTCCATTATATTATCAGGGTATTGCAAGAAAAGAAAGACAAAAAACTGCATTAAACTATCTAGATAAAGTTGGGTTAAAAGACTGGTCTTTACACTTACCTAGTGAACTTTCAGGTGGACAAAAACAAAGAGTTGCAATTGCACGAGCATTAGCAGCAAACCCAAAAGTTTTACTTGCAGATGAGCCTACAGGGGCTTTAGACTCTGCTACTTCAAGAGAAGTAATGGCACTCATTCAAAAAATTAATAATGAAGGAAAGACTATCCTTGTTGTAACTCACGAGAATGATATTGCAAATATGTGTAAAAGAATAGTTCATCTTAAAGATGGAGTTATAGTTGAGGATAAAAAAATCAAACAAAATATAATTAAAGATGTTTAATTTAGAGCGTTGGAAAGAAATTTTTCAATCTATTCAAAAGAATAAGTTAAGAACTGTATTATCAGGATTAACTGTTTCTCTTGGAATATTAATATTCATAATTTTATTTGGACTTGGCGAAGGTCTAAAAAATTCATATTCTGATCTTTTCCTTAATGAAGCTAATAACGTAATATATATTTATCCAGGAAAAACCACTAAACCATATGCAGGATTTAAAACAAATAGAATAATTGAATTGAAAAATGAAGATGTTGATGCTATAAATGAAGAGTTTTCAAGTACTATTGAGTATTTAAATCCTAGATTATTTGTCAGTGAGCCTATTACATATGGCCTAGAATCTTATACTTTTGAGATAAGTGCGGTATCACCTTCAAATCAATTAATTGAAAAACATGTATTGATGAAAGGTAGGTATATAAATGAAAAAGATTTATTTGAAAAAAATAAAGTTACAACAATTGGCAGACTTGTGGCAAGAGATATTTTTAAAGGAGAAGACCCAATTGGTAAGTTTATTAACATTGGTTCTAGAGCATTTAAAGTTGTTGGTGTTTTTCAGGATATTAGTGGAGACACTGAGGAAAATAAGCTAATTATACCATACACCACAAGACAACAGATTCTAAAAGGGACTGATGTCATTGGGACAATTGCATTTACATTTGATCAAAGTATTGGCGGTTCAGGTGCTGTAAAATTATCAAATGATGTAAAATCATTATTAAAAAAAAGAAAGTCTATTTCTCCATCTGATCCAAGTGGAATTAGAATTAGGAATGTAGCTGATGAGATTGACAGGTCACTTCAATTTGCAAATGCTCTTCAAATAATTATAACTTTTGTGGGGATAGGAACTTTAATTGCAGGAGTTATAGGTATCTCTAATATTATGGTATTTATAGTGAAAGAACGAACAAAAGAGTTGGGAATAAGGAAAGCTCTTGGTGCGCAACCAAGTGAGATTATTAAAATGATTATAAGTGAATCAATATTTATAACTACACTATCAGGATTTTTTGGAATGGGAATTGGCATTATAATATTAAATTCATTGGATTCAGGAACTCTTCAAGATTATTTTATTACAAGAGCAGGAGTAGACTTTGGAATAGCATTTTTTGCAACTATTATCCTTATTGTTTTTGGAGTTATTGCAGGTTACATTCCTGCTAAAAGAGCGGCAAGTATTAAACCTATTGAAGCATTATCAGATGAATAGTTTAAAAAAAATATTTGATAGGGATACTTGGGATGAAATTTTTGAATCAATATCAAAAAACAGAACAAGAACAATCATTACAACCATTGGGGTATTTTGGGGAATTTTTATTTACTTAGTTCTTGCAGGGTCTGCAAAAGGACTTGAAAACGGTTTTGATGAAGCTTTTAGTGGTTTAAGCAAAAACTCAATGGGGATTTGGGCTCAATCTACTTCAATTCCATATAAAGGTTTCGAAGAGGGAAGAAACCCCGTCTTTCAACTCTCTGACGTAGACTATATTAAAGATAGAATACCTGAAATACAATATATATCTCCAGGACTTCAAAGAGGTGCATTTTCTGGTTCTCCACCACTTGTTGTGAGGGGGTTAAAATCTGATAATTTTAATTTATTTGGCAACTTTCCTGACCAGGCTAATATTTCTGTAATAAAAATATTTGATGGTGGAAGATTTATTAATGATGAGGATATAAAGTATGAACGAAAAGTTGCTGTAATTGGTGAGGGTACACAAGAACGACTATTTGATGTTGGAGAAGATCCAATAGGGAAATATATTAGAATTAATGATATTAATTTTAAAGTTGTTGGTGTCGAAAAGTTTACGGAAGGATCAGGTTTTGGCTCAGATTCTGATATTACAATCCCTTATACAACTTTTGCAAAAATTTATAACAGAGGTGATAGGTTTGGATTTATGTTTATTTCTGGATATGACTATGTGAATCCAAATTATCTTGAAGAAACAATAATTGATAATTTAAAAATTATTAAAACTGTTCATCCAGACGATGATAGAGCATTTGGTTCTTTTAATATTGGCTCTCTTTTTGAAAGTATTATAAAATTTACCAGAGGTATGGTTTTTTTATCTTTAGTAGTTGGAATAGCCACAATCTTTGCAGGTGTCATTGGGATTGGAAACATAATGTTAATTGCAGTCAAAGAGAGGACAAATGAGCTGGGAATTAGAAGAGCCTTAGGCGCTACACCAGCGGAAGTAAAGATTCAAATAGTATTAGAGTCAGTTTTTCTCACGATAATTGCAGGTATTATAGGAATAATAGTAGGTGCTTTCCTATTGTTTGTAATTAATATTGGAACATCTGGATTAGAAGAGTTTCCATTTACTAACCCAACTGTTCCATTAACTATTGTTTTTGGAGCTTTTGTAATAATGGTGACACTTGGAACATTAATAGGTTTGATTCCTGCAGAGAGAGCTGTAAGTATTAAACCAATTGAAGCACTAAGAGAAGAATAATAATTAAATTAAAAATAATGAAAAGAAATATATTAATCATTTTACTAATACTAGGCTTTCTTATGGCCATAGCATATTTTATAAGATCTAATAGTACATCATCAATAGAATATGATACAACTACTCCATTTACATCTAGTATTCAAAAGACATCTGTAGTAACTGGAAGTGTTATTCCAGAAGATGAAGTAGAAATTAAACCTCAATTAAATGGAATCATTCAGAATATTCTTGTGGAGGAAGGTGATGAAGTTTTGAATGGTCAATTAATTGCAATTATTAAAGTTGTTCCTGATGAAAGATCAGTTTATGCAGCTAGAGCTCAGGTTAATGCAGCAAAACTTACTTTAGAAAATGGTGAAAGACAGATAAAAAGAGTTAGAGAATTATTTGAAAAACAAATAATATCTCAACAAGAATATGAAGATGCTGAATTAAATTTTGATACCGCAAAAGAAAATTTAATAGCTGCAGAAAATGATCTAGAAATTTTAAGAAAAGGATCAGTTGCAGGATCTTCCACCGCAAACACAAATATTAGGGCAACTGTTTCTGGAACTATCTTAGAAATTCCTGTTAAACTTGGGGATCAAGTAATTGCATCCAATAATTTTAATGAGGGGACATCAGTTGCAACTATAGCAGATTTAAATAAAATGATTTTTGAAGGACAGGTTGATGAGGCTGAGGTTGGTAAACTTATTATAGGACAAGATCTAAAAATTAGCATGGCTGCATTACCTGATAAAGAATTTGATGCAAAATTAAAATTTGTTGCACCAAAGGGAACTGAGGAGGGTGGTGCTGTTCAATTCAAAATAGAGGCTGATGTCATAATTAAGGATGATATATTTATTAGAGCTGGATATAGTGCAAATGGCTCATTAATTATAGAAGATAAAAAAAACATAATGGTAATTCCAGAGGCTTTACTTCAATTTGATAGGAAAACTCAGGAACCCTATGTAGAAATTCAAACTTCTAATCAAAATTTTGAGAGGAAAGATGTACAGATTGGATTATCAGATGGTATAATAGTTGAAATAATTTCTGGAGTCAAAATGTCAGATCAAATTAAAATTTGGAATAAAACAGAGCCAATAAAAATTGAACCTGAAGAATCAGCTTTTGATGAATTCAGAGAGGATAACTAATAACAAAAAAACATGAAAATAAAATATATATTTTTCCTTCTTTTCTATATTAATACAATTAATTCTCAACAAGAGATAAATATACTTAGTCTTGAAGATGCTGTTGATTTAGCTATTGAAAAAAACATAAATATTAAACAATCTGAATTAAATCTAAAGAATTCTGAATTAAACAAGTCAGATGCTATTGGTAACTTTTTACCTAATATAAGTGCTTCTGCAAATCATCAATGGAACATTGGAAGAGGAGTAAATGTTACAACAAATATAATTGAAGAAATCACTACACAGTTTTCATCGGGTAATATAAATATTGGATTACCTGTTTACAGTGGATCAAGGAATGTTTACCAGCTTCATAGAGCAAACCTTGAGTTACTTGCTTCAAAATACCAATTAGAGGATATTAAAGATGATGTTAAGCTTTTTGTTGCTAACTCATATCTTCAGATAATGTTTAATTTTGAAATATTGGGAGTCCAGAAGTCCCAACTCGAAATAACAAGAGTTGAGTATGAAAGAACGAAAGATTTAATTGAATCTGGATTTTTTTCTCCAAGACAAATTTTTGAAATTGAGGCAAATTTAGCATCACAAGAACAAAGTGTCGTAACAGCAGAAAACAATTATAGAGATGCAAAACTTAATTTGGCCCAAATATTATTAATTGATGACTATGAAAGCTTTGATATTGCATATGAAGATTTTAGCATTCCGTTCTCAGATATTTTAGACAGAAACCCAAAAGAAATACTTGAAAAAGCACTTACTTTTAGAAATGATATAAAACTAGCTGAAACAAATATATCTATTGCTGAAAAGGATATTAAAATATCAAAATCATTTCTTATTCCATCTATAACCTCTTTTTATTCATGGAATACAAGAATTTCTTATCAAGATTTTACTCCTAGTTTTAATGATCAATTTGATCTTAACAAAGGACAGACTTATGGTTTTGGACTTAATATTCCAATTTTTCAGGGTAAAGCAATTAGAAATAATATTGAAAGAACAAAAGTCAATTTAGATAGGTTAAAATATCAATATGATCAAGAAAAGCTTAATCTTGAGAATACAATTAATCAAGCATATTTTGATTTAATTGGTGCAATTAAGTTATACGAAGCATCTAATAAAACACTTAAATCTTTTGAAAATGCATTTGAGGATGCATCTGATCAATTCTTAATTGGATCTATAAATTCATTCGATTTTATTCAATCTAAACAACGATATGAAGCAGCTGTTTCAGACAACATACGTGCAAAATTTGATTATATTTTTAGATTGAAAGTTTTAGAATTTTATTTTGGGTTGCCATTAACCATACCTCAAGAAAATTAAGTTTTATCAAGGTGTCAACAATTTTAAACATAGAGACATCAAGTAAAAATTGTTCAGTTTGTTTATCATCAAATGGAGAACTGATTTCAAGTTTTGACTCAGAGGATATCACCTATAAACACAGTGAGCTTTTAACTTCATCTATTCAAAATATTTTAAATGAAAATAATTTAAGTGTTAAGGATTTATCTGCTGTTTCAGTTGGTATAGGTCCAGGATCATTTACGGGCCTTAGGATTGGCCTTTCAGTTGCTAAAGGACTTTGTTATTCTCATAATATTGATTTAATTGGTATATCATCTCTCAAGATTATTGCAAACTCAGTTATTAAGGAAAATAAAAATATAATTTCTTTGATTAAAGATAAAGGAGATCATTTCTATATTTCTAAACACAGTAGTGATCTAAAACAGATAGTTGAACCTAAAATTAAACTTATAGATAGAGATTATATTTCTAATATTTTAGATGATGAATCAGTTATAGTGGTCAATACAGATGAATCGAATGAATTTATATCTAATTTAGTAAATGAGGAAACAAAGGTTTTTAAAAGAACTATAAGTTCAACTGACATGATTACCCTATCTCATATATCACTAAATGAGAAAAAGTTTGAGAATATAGCATACATCGAGCCAATGTATGTTAAAAAGCCTTATGTGAACTAAAGTATTATTTAGAACCCAAGTTCTTTTTTTACGTCAGCTAAAAGATCTTTACCGTTTGCAAGTATAATACCTCCATTTGGACTTGAGTCAATAACGTAATTAAAGCCCTGGTCTTCTCCAACTTTTGTAATAGCATTTCTAGCCTTTTCAAGAAGTGGAGTCATTAAATCCATTTGTTTCTTTTGAAGTTCTTGAGCAGCTGAATCTCTAAACTCTTGCAAATTAGTCTGCATACTTTCAAGCTCTTTTTGTCTTGCTTGATTAGTAACATCAGTTTGATTTGCAGCATCTGAAGAATAGCTTTGAGCTTTTGTTTGGAACTCTTTAAATGCATTGTCAATTTGAGTTGTGTAATCTTTTTCAAGTTTTGCTAACTCATTTTGAGCAGCTATTACTTCTGGCATTTCGCTTATTAGCTGTTGAACATTAATATGTGCAACATTTGACTGAGCAGTTGCAGTTAATGGAGCTAATGTTAAAAAAGTAGCAAGTAATAATTTAAATATCGATTTCATAATCTATAAATATTTTTCGAGTGCAATATCGTAATTTTTCTTTAAAAAACGATTAAAATTGTTGACCGATTATAAAGTGAGTTTGCCATCCGGAAGGTTCACCAGTATTAGAAATATTTGATGTATCAAATCCATAACCAAAGTCAACACCTAGTAATCCAAATGCAGGCATAAATACTCTAACCCCAACACCTGCAGACCTTTTTATATCAAAAGGGCTATAATCTTTGAAGTCGTCAAACCCATTGCCAGCCTCAAGAAAACTTAGAGCAAAAACGGATGCACTTGGTTTAAGACTTATGGGATATCTTAATTCAAGTGAGAACTTATTATAAATTACAGAACCATCTCTACTAGAAAGTGATCCATTCTCATATCCTCTAAGTGCAATTGTTTCCCTTCCATCCATGGCATATTGTTGCATACCATCTCCACCAAGATAAAACCTTTCAAATGGTATATTACCCAAATTGCTGTTATATGTTCCTAGAAACCCAAAGTCTGTTTGCGCTTTTAATACAAATTTCCCAATTAATCTTGTATACCAACTTCCATCAAATTTTATCTTATAAAATTCTAGCCACTTAAATTTAGCTTGATCAATATCTGACTGAATAGGATTACCCCTATTATCTTGATATTCTGGTCTGTTTTCAAGATCAGCATAGTCATCTCCTCTAATCAAAGAATAAGGTGGAGATAATCTAGCGCTCAAAGTGAAACTTGATCCACCAACTGGAAAAATGGGGTTTGTAAACGTATTATTTCTTGATAATGCAATATTATATGCCACATTGTGAGACTCACCATTTCCAAATGTAAAAAGACCAGTAAAGTAATTTTGTAAATTATAATATTGGTATGAAATTGCTTGAGATAAAACAAAATAATCATCAGGGATACTAAGTCTTTTTGCTAATCCTATATTAAATCCAGCAATTTCAAATGATTGGCTTTTATCTGCCCTTCTTGTAAAATAATCATATCTGTATTGTTTCGTTGAAGAAAGTGAAAGTGAGAACTGAACAGGCTGCCTTCCTCCAAACCAAGGTTCTACGAAGCTAAAACTCTTAGTGTTATAAAAATTACTAGTTTGTAATCTAATAGCAAGTGTTTGGCCATCTCCCATTGGAAGTGGTCTCCAAGCTTTTCTATTTTTTATATTTTTTGTAGAAAAGTTATTAAATGCAAGACCAACAGTCCCCATAAAACCACCGTTACCATAGCCCCCTTGTAACTCTATTTGACTTGCTCCAGCTTCAATTAACCCTAATTCAATATCAACTGTTCCTTGATTAGGATCAACATTTTTAAAATCAGGACTAATCTGTTCAGCATCAAAAAATCCAAGTTGTCCTACTTCTCTAATTGTTCTTACTACTTTATCTTTACTGTATAGTTCTCCAGGTTTGATCCTAAGCTCCCTATATATTACATTATCATTTGTTTTAGTATTTCCAACAACAGAGATTTTATTGAAACTAGCAAGTTTACCTTCATTAATTCTTATCTCAAAGTCAATGGTGTCATTCTCAGCACTAACTTCAACAGCATTAACAGATGAGAAAAGATAACCGTTATTTTGATATAGATTTGAAATATCATTAGCATCTGGATTATCATCTTGAATCCTTTCTTTTAGCAATACTCCATTATATGAATCACCTCGGCTAATACCTAGAATTTGGTCTAGTTGAAAATCAGTATATGAACTATTTCCTATATAGTTTATATCACCAAAATAATATTTGTTACCCTCATCAATGTTTAATTCAACATCGATTGTCTTCTCATCATTAATAATTATTGTGTCAAATTCAACTCTTGCATCTCGATATCCTTTTTCTTTGTAAAAAGAAATTAAATTTTCTTTATCAGTTTGATAATCAGATTCAATTAGTTTAGATTTTTTCCAGAATCTAAGTGGAAATTTTTTCTTTGTTTTCTTAAGTTTTGATTTTAACTTAAAATCACTAAATATTTCATTTCCTGAAAATGATATATTCTTGATTTTAATCCTTTCTCCTTTGTCAATGTTTATATTAAGATTAAGCTTATTAGACCCAATTGAATCGGGAACAGAAACAATATTTACTTTAGAATTTAGGTAACCAACTTTTTTTAAATCACTTTCAATATAATTTTTTGTATTTGTAAGAAAGCTCTCAGAAAGCCTTTTGCCTTCTGATAGCTCAGTTTCCTTCTCAAAAGTTTCAGCTTTACTTTTCTTTACTCCATTAATTTTATAGTTTGATAGTGTGGGAAGCTCATCAACATTTATTTCAAGCTT
>CABYMF010000024.1 GCA_902519955.1 uncultured Bacteroidota bacterium
AGAAGATTATAATTTATTATTTTTTGGGATGGTAGTGTTAAATCTTATATTCCCATTAATTGTTCTGATGAATAGTGATTTCAAGAAGACTAACTTTATTGTAATTTTAACAGGAATTGTAATTATTATAGGCCATTATCTTGATGTTTACAACATGATAATGCCTTCTGCTGTTGGGGATATGTGGTCTTTCGGAGCTTCTGAAATTGGTGGATTTTTGTTCTTCTTGGGAATATTTATTTTTATAGTATTCAAAGAAATTTCTAAAGCACCAATTCTTGCAAAAGGGGATCCATTTATCGAGGAAAGTAAAACGTTTCAATATTATAATTTAGACTAAAATGACATTATTACTTATTTTAACATCTTTAATTTTAATCTCAATTGCAGTATGGCAGTTGACTAAAATTCTTGAACTTTCAAAGCCAGTAGGTTATAAAAGTAATGAAATAGCAACTGACAAAGACAATGATATACAAGGAAAACTTATGTTCCTTTTCCTGATTTTTATCTACGGTCTTACAATATTCTCTTTCTTTAAATATGGCGATGTTATTCTTCCAGAGTCTGCCTCTGTACATGGAGAAAATTATGATAGTCTTCTTTGGTTTTCTTTTGCAGTGATATTTTTTGTTCAAACCGTAACACAAGCTTTACTGCATTATTTTGCATTTAAATATAGAGGCAATAAAAAGAGAAAAGCCTTATTCTTTGCTGATAGTAACTTTTTGGAAGGTGTCTGGACTATAATACCTACAATTTCTCTAGCAGGTCTAATTCTTTATGGATTATTTACTTGGGTTGATATTATGACTATCGAGGAAAATGATGAGGCTTTAGTTGTAGAATTATACGCTCAACAATTTAATTGGAAAGCAAGATATGCTGGAGAAGACGGAGTCCTTGGTGATGCAAATGTTAGATTCTTACAGGATTTCGGTGGAAAAAACTTAGTTGGAATTGATCCAACAGACAGAAACGGAGACGATGATATTGTTGTTCAAGAGTTACACTTACCTGTCAATCGAGAAGTTGTTTTTAGAATTAGATCACAAGATGTCCTTCATTCTGCATTTATGCCTCATTTTAGAGCACAAATGAATGCAGTGCCTGGGATGATTAACCAGTTTGCTTTTATTCCAAATGTCACAACAGAAGAGATTAGATTGAGACCCGAAATTGTCGAAAAGGTTAGAAAAATTAATAAAATTAGATTTGATAAAAGTGAAAAACTTATAGCTGAGGGTGAATTTCCACTTGACCCATATGAATTTGATTTTCTACTTTTATGTAATAAAATTTGTGGAGCTTCTCATTACAATATGCAGATGAAAATAATTGTAGAGACAGAAGAAGAATTTAATAAATGGATTGATAATCAATTAACTTTTAAGGAGTTTGTTCAATAAATTAATACCTGATTATGGCACAAAAACAAAATAGAAGAGCGAAAATTGTTGGAACGGATATCGAACTAGATATATCTGAGAAAAAAGATGTTGTAATAGAATCTCATGATGACGACAACGGTCATAATCATCACCATAAAGAAACTTTTATAACAAAATATATTTTCAGTATAGATCATAAAATGATTTCTAAACAATACCTAATAACCGGATTAATTATGGGTATTGTAGGGATTGCAATGTCTCTATTATTTAGACTTCAGTTAGCTTGGCCAGAAGAATCTTTTGGTATTTTTGATGTTCTATTAGGAAAATGGGCTACAGATGGAGTTATGGATCCTAATGTTTATTTAGCACTGGTTACAATTCATGGAACAATTATGGTTTTCTTTGTTCTTACTGCTGGGTTAAGTGGAACTTTTAGTAATCTATTGATACCATTACAAATTGGTGCTAGAGATATGGCTTCAGGTTTTCTAAATATGATTTCCTACTGGCTATTCTTTATTTCATCTGCGCTAATGATTGCCTCTTTATTTGTTGAAGCTGGGCCTGCAGCAGCTGGTTGGACAATTTATCCTCCTTTAAGTGCTCTTCCTCAGGCTCAACCCGGTTCTGCAGCTGGAATGACTTTATGGTTAGTTTCTATGGCATTCTTTATAGCATCGTCTCTTCTAGCAGCTTTAAACTATATAGTTACAGTTCTTAATTTAAGAACAGAGGGTATGACAATGACTAGACTTCCATTAACAGTTTGGGCTTTTTTGGTTACTGCAATAATTGGTGTTGTATCATTTCCGGTTTTATTATCAGCAGCACTGCTCTTAATAATGGATAGAAGCTTTGGCACATCCTTCTTCCTTTCAGATATTTTTATTCAGGGCGAAGTTTTGCATTATCAAGGTGGTTCACCAGTGCTTTTTGAGCATTTATTTTGGTTTTTAGGACACCCTGAAGTTTATATTGTCCTTTTGCCTGCATTAGGAATTGCATCTGAAGTTATAGCAACAAATGCTCGTAAACCTATATTTGGATATAGAGCAATGGTTGGGTCAATTCTTGCTATTGCTTTTCTATCTACTATTGTATGGGGTCACCACATGTTTGTCACAGGGATGAATCCTTTCTTAGGGTCAGTATTTACATTTACAACATTATTAATTGCAATTCCATCTGCTGTCAAGGCGTTCAATTATATAACTACAATTTGGAAAGGTAACATTCAATTTAATCCAGGAATGTTATTTGCAATCGGACTAGTTTCAACATTTATTACTGGAGGACTTACGGGGATAATCTTAGGGGATAGTGCATTAGATATAAACTTACATGACACTTATTTTGTTGTTGCTCATTTTCATTTAGTAATGGGTATTTCTGCTCTATATGGTCTGTTTGCTGGAGTATATCACTGGTATCCTAGAATGTTTGGAAGAATGATGAATAAGAACTTAGGTTATATTCACTTCTGGATTACTGCAATAAGTGCTTATGGTGTATTCTTCCCAATGCATTTTATTGGAATGGCAGGTCTACCTAGAAGGTATTATACAAATACTAACTTTCCTTATTTTGACGATGTTGCTAATATAAATGTTGTAATTACTTTATTTGCCCTTTTAGCAGGTGCTGCACAAATAATTTTCTTATACAACTTTATTAGCAGTATGTTTTATGGTAAAAAAGCTGAGAAAAATCCTTGGAGGTCAACCACACTAGAATGGACTGCTCCAATTAAACATATGCATGGAAACTGGCCTGGAAAAATTCCACACGTTTTCAGATGGCCATATGATTATTCAAAGCCAGGTTCTAAAAAAGATTTTATACCTCAAAATATACCGTTGGAAAAAGGAGAGAAAGAACTTCAACATTAGCAGGTATTTCATCAAAAATTTCTCAATTAATGTATATTTGAATAATGGACATTAATCAAGAAAAAGATAATGAATTTGACAAAGCCTTAAGACCAATTTATTTCACTGATTTTATTGGTCAGGAATCTATAATCAGCAATCTTAAAATCTTTGTAGAGGCATCTAATCAAAGAGATGATGCTTTAGATCACACATTATTTCATGGCCCACCAGGACTCGGAAAGACTACATTGGCTCACATTTTAGCAAATGAATTAAATGTTGGATTAAAAGTAACTTCTGGTCCTGTAATAGATAAGCCTGGAGATCTTGCAGGATTATTAACAAACTTAGAAGAGCGAGATATACTTTTTATAGATGAAATTCATAGACTAAGTCCAGTAATTGAGGAATACCTCTACTCTGCGATGGAAGACTATAAAATTGATATTATGATTGAGTCTGGTCCTAACGCAAGGACAGTACAATTAAACCTAAACCCATTTACATTAGTTGGTGCTACAACTAGATCAGGATTTCTAACAAACCCTATGAGAGAAAGATTTGCAATATCCAATCGACTTGAACATTATGGTGATGATTTGCTTTCCAGAATTGTTGAAAGGAGTTCGGATATTTTAAAATTGAAAATTGATAAAAAATCATGTTATGAAATAGCCAGAAGAAGCAGGGGAACACCAAGAATCTCAAATTCATTATTAAGAAGAGTAAGAGATTTTGCCCAAATCAAAAGTGATGGTAAAATTGATTTAGAAATTACAAAGTATGCACTAAGTTCACTTAATGTTGATAAAAATGGTTTGGATGAAATGGATAATAAAATTCTTGAGACAATAGTTGAAAAATATAGTGGTGGACCTGTTGGTATATCTACTCTAGCGACCTCCTTATCTGAAAATACTGAAACAATTGAGGAGGTATATGAACCATTTCTTATTCAACAAGGTTTTATAATAAGGACACCCAGGGGTAGACAGGTTACAGAAAAAGGATATATTCATCTAGGAAGAAATAAAAACAATCAGAATAATTTATTTAATTAATAATATATATTTGACTATATATATTCGTCTTTATGGCAAAGAGTAAAGAAAGAAGAGAGTCATTAGTATATCATGCTAAGCCTAAACCTGGTAAAATTGAGGTTGTACCAACAAAAAAATATAACTCTCAAAGAGATTTAGCAATTGCATATTCCCCTGGTGTTGCTATACCTTGTCAAGAAATCTATAGGGATCAATCTAATGTTTATAAGTATACCAATAAATCAAATCTAGTTGCAGTTATTTCTAACGGAACTGCTGTTTTGGGTCTAGGAGATATTGGTCCAGATGCATCAAAACCGGTAATGGAAGGTAAGGCACTTTTATTTAAAATTTTTGCAGATATAGATGTTTTTGACATTGAAATAAATGAAAAAGATCCAGATAAATTTGTTGACGTAGTAAAATCAATATCAACAACTTTTGGGGGAATAAATCTTGAAGATATAAAAGCACCAGAAGCTTTTAAAATTGAGAAGGAGTTAATTGAAAAGTTAGATATTCCTGTAATGCATGATGATCAGCACGGTACTGCTATAATTTCTGCAGCTGCTCTTCTAAATGCCTTAGAGCTTGTAGATAAAAAAATTGAGGATGTGAAAATAGTTGTCTCAGGGGCTGGAGCTGCAGCTATTGCTTGTACAAAATTATATATTTCTTTTGGTGCAAAACAACAAAATATTGTCATGACAGACAGTAAGGGTGTAATAAATAAAAGCAGAGATAACTTAACAGACGAAAAAAAATACTTTGCTACTGAAAGAAAAATTAGCTCTCTAGAAGAGGCAATGGTGAACTCAGATGTTTTCATTGGTCTATCAATGGCTAATATTGTTTCAGCAGAAATGCTTAGTTCAATGTCAAAAAATCCCATTGTCTTTGCAATGGCCAATCCAGATCCTGAAATAAACTATGATAAAGCAATGTCTGTAAGAGATGATATAATATTTGCTACAGGAAGATCTGATCTGCCAAATCAAGTTAATAACGTACTAGGGTTTCCTTTTATTTTTAGGGGTGCACTTGATGTAAGAGCAACAAAGATAAACGAGGAAATGAAGAAAGCTGCTGTACTTGCTTTAGCCGAACTAGCAAAAAAGCCTGTTCCAGAACAAGTAAACATTGCATATGACGAAACAAAATTAATTTTTGGAAAAGACTACATAATTCCAAAACCTTTTGATCCTAGATTAATATCGGAGATTCCCCCTGCAGTTGCTAGAGCAGCAATCAAATCTGGTGTTGCACAAGAACCCATTACTGATTGGGATAAATACACTCAAATTTTAGAAGAAAGATTGGGTAGTAGTCAGAAACTAATTAGAATTATTCATAGAAGAGCAAGGAAGGCAAAAGACAAGAAACTAGTATTTACAGAGGCTGATCATCTTGATGTTTTAAAGGCTGCCCAAATTTGTTTTGAAGAGGGTCTTGCTAAGCCTATTTTGCTCGGTGGGAAAAAAATTATTCAAGAGTTGATGGTGTCACTAGAATTTAATGAGGAAATAGAAATTATAGATCCAAAAGATAAGTTTAATAAAGAAAGGATAGATAAATACTCTCAGATTCTTTTCAAAAAATTAAAGAGAAAAGGTAAAACACTTGATGATGTAAAAAGACTTTTAAGAGATAGAGATTATTTTGGATCAATGATGGTAGAAAATGGTGATGCTGATTGTATGCTTTCAGGCTATTCTAAAAGCTACCCTTCTGTATTTGTCCCTTTGATTAGATCTATTGGAAAAGCTAAACATGTTGAAAAAGTGGCTGCAACAAACTTGATGATCACAAAAAAAGGTCCTCTATTTTGCTCAGATACATCATTAAATATTGATCCTACAGATAAAGAAATTGCAAGGATTACAGTTGATACTGCAAGAGTTGTAAAAAATCTTGGAATTGAACCAGTAATAGCTATTCTTTCATACTCAAACTTTGGTTCTTCAGATTTTGACGATGCTAAAAAAGTTTCAAAAGCTGTAGAAATTTTACATAAAGATTATCCTGATTTAATTGTTGATGGCCCTATCCAATCAGATTTTGCTTTGAATAGAGACATGTTAAAAAACAGATTCCCTTTTTCAATTTTAAATGGAAGAAAGGTCAATACCTTAATATTTCCAAATCTTGATGCTGCTAATATAGTATATAAGATTATTAAAGAATTAGATAATGCAGTCTCTGTTGGACCAATTTTAATAGGCCTTAATAAACCTATACATATCCTCCAATTAGGTGCTTCAGTAGATGAAATTGTAAATATGTCAGCTATTGCAGTCATAGATGCTAACCAAAGAAAAATAAAGAAAAAATGATAACTTATATTAGAGGAAGATTAATAGAGAAAACACCTACTAAAATAGTTGTTGAATCTAATGGAATAGGTTATGAGATTAATATTTCTTTAAATACTTATGAAAATATTCCTGATGAGGAAAATATTAAAATATTTACTTATCTGCAAAGGAAGGAAGACTCTGACATTCTGTTTGGATTTAGCTCTCAAACTGAGAGATCTATATTTCAACAACTTATTTCAGTCTCAGGAATCGGACCAAGTACAGCTAGGACTATTTTATCATCGATATCGCCTTTAGAGATTCAAGATGCAGTTTGGTCAGAAGATGTTGATAGAATAAAATCTATTAAAGGGATTGGACTTAAAACAGCACAAAGATTAATAATAGAATTGAAAGATAAAGTAGAGTTATTTGATAAAAAAGATTTAGATTTATCAGGTGAAAATATTGATATTAAAAAGGAGGCTTTGCTTGCTTTATCAGTACTAGGTTTTAGTAAATCTAAAGCAGAAAATATTGTGAGTAAAGTATATTTTGAAAATAAAGATATTGAGCTACAAGAATTAATTAAAAAGTCATTAAATAAATTATAATCATGAATATACCAGAAGAATTAAAATATACTGAAGAGCATGAGTGGGTAAGAATTGAAAATAATATTGCTATAGTCGGTATTACTGACTTTGCGCAAGGTGAATTAGGTGATATTGTATATTTAGAGATAGATACATTAGATAGTCAAATTGATTCAAATGAAGTGTTTGGAACGGTTGAGGCTGTTAAAACAGTTTCAGACTTATTCATGCCAATCGCTGGTAAAGTTATTGAAGTAAATTCTAGTCTAGAGGATAAACCTGAACTGGTTAATGAAGATCCATATGGTGAAGGTTGGATTATTAAAATTGACATTTCAGAACAATCACAAATTGATAGTCTTCTAAGTCCTAGTGACTATAAAAACCTTATTGATAGTTAAAAAATTATAAAGAATTTGCTAACTATATGAAATAATTATTATTTTTTATAGATTAGCATAATAATTTTGATTCATGCAACCTAAGAAAAATCCAAAGGCAGATTTAAATAAAAATAGAAATCTATATTTTGTTATAGGGCTAACAATTGTAACCTTTATAACATGGCAGGCAATAGAATCAAAAACTTATGAAAAAACTTTTGATTATGAGGCTTTAAATATTGAGGATGATGATGATGAAGATATCCCAATTACTGAGCAGATAAAAACACCACCACCACCTCCTCCACCTCCACCTGCTCCTGAGGTGATTGAAGTTGTTGAAGATGAAGAAGAAGTCGAAGAGACTGTGATTGAGTCAACTGAAACAGATCAAGACGAAATTATAATTGAGGACATAGAAGTCGAAGATGAATTTGAAGATATAGACGTCCCTTTTGCCGTAATTGAGGATGTTCCAATTTTCCCCGGCTGTGAATCAGTTGCTAAATCTGAGAGAAGAGCTTGTTTTCAGGAACAGATGAATAAACATATTAGAAGAAATTTCAGATATCCAGAGATTGCTCAGGAAATGGGTATCCAAGGTAGAGTTTTTGTAAATTTTATTATTTCTAAAGATGGTTCAATTACAAATATTAGGATGAGAGGTCCTGACAAGAACCTTGAAAATGAAGCTGCTAGAATTATTGGTAGACTCCCAAAAATGACACCAGGAAAACAAAGAGGAAGAGCTGTAAGAGTTCCATTTAGTATACCTATTACTTTCAGACTTCAATAAGGATATCTCCTAACATAAATAATTAATGTCTGAAACTTTAAATATAAAGCATAAGTCTTTATTTTCTGAAATTCTTGTTCTGATAAAATATAGGCTATCCTTTAGTGTAGTTCTATCCTCTGTTGCATCATATCTTCTTGCCTTTAAAATATTTTCACCTTCTACTTTTATTTTACTAATTATTGGTGGATTTTTTGTAGTTGGATCATCAAATGGATTTAATCAAATTATTGAAAGAGAAAGGGACTCTCTTATGTCAAGAACATTAAATAGGCCTTTACCCTCTGGTAATATGAGTATATATCAGGCAATTATAGTCTGTTCGATTTTAGGACTTGTTGGCTTATTTTTGCTCTATACTATAAACTTTAGAACGGCTTTTTTTGGATTCGTATCAATGATTATTTATTTGGCAGTTTACACTCCACTAAAACCAATAACACCTTTATCTGTTTTTTTCGGAGCTATACCTGGGGCTATCCCTTTTATGTTGGGTTGGGTAGCTGTTACAAATAAATTTTCAATAGAAACTGGAATATTATTTATGATACAGTTCTTTTGGCAATTTCCACATTTCTGGGCAATTGGTTGGGTTTCACATGATGATTACACAAGGGCTGGATTCAAGATGCTTCCCTCAGGTAAACCTGATAATGCTACAGCATTCCAAATTGTTTTTTATACTATTTGGATGATTTTGGTATCAACTTTACCATACTTTAGTTTCACTGGAACATTTACTGTAGGGCTTCATTCAATAATTTTAATATTAGTTGCAGGAATTTTTATGTTGATTCAAGCTATAAGATTAATGAAGTATAAGGATAATCAAAACGCCATAAGACTAATGTATACTAGTATTTTTTATTTAAGCTTTATTCAAATTATATTTGTGATGAATAAACTATTGTGATAATGACTGTGATAGATTCGATAGAACTTAAAATTTCAAAAGCAAAAAAAATGATGCTTTGGTTTGGTATGATCAGTATAACTATGACATTTGCTGGTTTAACTAGCGCCTTTATTGTTAGTAGTTCAAGACCAGATTGGTTAGATTCATTTATACTTCCTAATTGGTTTACAATAAGTACGGTTTCAATAGTTCTTAGTAGTTTATTTTTTCAGCTTGCAAAGTTTAGACTCGATAAATATATCAGGGTCTCCCTTCCAGAAAATATAAATATTTACATTGAAAGAAATAATGTTAATTTATTATTGGTTCTGACTATTCTAACTGCAGTCATATTCGTTGTTTCACAATTCCTTGGTTTTAATGAAATTATATCCCAGGGATATTATTTTACAGGACCAGAAAGTTCAGTAACAACATCTTATGTATACATTTTAGTGTTTCTCCATCTTGCACATCTATTTGCAGGTATGATTGTATTGACTGTTGTAATAACAAAGTTTAACAAACAGAAATATGAAAAAAATAAGCTTGGTTTTGAACTGGCATTAATATTCTGGCATTTTCTTGGAGCCTTATGGATATATTTATTCTTTTTTATTAAATACTTCAGTTAAAAATTAATAAATTTGTTCTCAAAATTGCCCTAGATGCAAGCATCTACAATATCAAATACAAATAAAAATTCTTGGGGGGGAGGAGGTGACAAACCTTTAGATGCTGGCTACGGAAAACTAATGATGTGGTTTTTTATCGTATCTGATGCCCTTACATTTTCTGGATTCTTAGTTGCTTATGGTTTCTCGAGATTTAAAAATATTGATTCATGGCCAATTGCTGATGAGGTTTTTCATCATTTTCCATTCCTTCACGGAGTTGATGCTCCTATGTATTATGTTGCTTTGATGACATTTATTTTGATTTTTTCATCAGTGACCATGGTTCTAGCTGTAGATGCTGGACATAATAATAATAAAAATCGTGTTGCTTTTTATATGCTGTTAACAATAATTGGTGGAGCAATATTCGTTGGTTCTCAAGCATGGGAATGGAAAAATTTTATTAACGGAGATTATGGTGCAGTTGAGATTCAAAATGGTGAAATTTTACAATTCTTTGATTTAAAAAAACAAAAAAGAATATCTATTGATGAATTCTATATTTCCTCAAACCAAGAAAGAATAACACATGACGATAATGTTGGTATTTGGTATCAGAGTGAAGCGAAGCTACCTGAAATAACTCTTAATGAAGTTATGACAGGATTTAATAATGACTTGAATCTAACAGTAAGATTAGAGAAATTAGATGACACCGGACATAAAATAGTATTATCACGTGACGAGGCAGAGATAAAACTTAATTCAGCAACAAGAGTTGTTAAAGGAGCAAATTTGATTAGAAATGAATATGGAAACCCTCTCTTCGCTGATTTCTTTTTCTTTATTACAGGCTTTCATGGTTTCCATGTATTCTCTGGGGTCATAATTAACATAATAATCTTTATAAATGTTTTACTTGGAACATATGAGAAAAGAGGTCATTATG
>CABYMF010000025.1 GCA_902519955.1 uncultured Bacteroidota bacterium
CTTTTTAGATGATGAAGTTATTTCAAATTATCCTATGTATCAAAGGTCTCAAAGAGGAATTGGATATTTAGCTCAAGAAGAGTCTGTTTTTAGAAAGCTATCAATTGAAGATAATATTTTAGGTATTTTAGAATTTTCAGATTTGTCAAAAAAACAACAAAAGATAAAAGCAGAGCAGCTAATGGAAGAGTTTGGTCTTATCAAAATTAGAAAGAATAGAGGCGATCTGTTATCCGGGGGAGAAAGAAGAAGAACTGAAATTGCAAGAGCACTTGCTAATGATCCAAAATTTTTATTATTAGATGAACCTTTTGCGGGAGTAGATCCTATAGCTGTTGAAGATATTCAATCAATAATTTCGGTTTTGAAAAACAAAAATATTGGAATACTTATTACAGATCATAATGTTCAAGAGACATTAGCAATAACTGATAGAACATATCTTATGTTTGAGGGGAAAATACTAAAAGAAGGGATTCCCGAAGACTTAGCCAAAGATGAAATGGTAAGAAAAGTTTATTTAGGAAAAAACTTTGAGTTTAAAAGAAAAAAAATTGATTTATAACTAAATTAGAGACCACAAATTCCTGATAACATTCATGAAAAGGTATAGGATTATTACAATTGAGAATCCTCCAAGACCAAAAAATACAATTATAGGTATTGATAAAACAATTGTCAAAATTTTAAAAATATTATAGTCATATTTACTTAATGACAATCTTAATGAAAAAAGCCTAAACGGAACATTCATTAGTATTACACTAGATAAAATTAGGGTTATTAATGTTATATTATTTAGAAGGTATTGTTTTGACTCAATTAGATATAGATTATCCATAAGAATTGGTAGTGAAACGAAAAAAATAGCATTTGCTGGGGTTGGAAGTCCCTCAAATTCATCAGTGTAATCTACTATGTTAAACTTTGCAAGTCTTGTTGCTGAACCCGCGGTAATTAAAAAGGCAATAAATGCTATAGGAGATATAGAAAATACAAGATCTAAATCAAGAACAGGTGATATGTAGTTGTTTAAATCAAAATCGATTACTTTATTACCAGATAACTTAAACATTTGATAAACAACTATTCCTGGAACTATTCCACTTGTAATTATATCAGACAATGAATCTAAATGTTTACCAAAATTAGATTCAGCATTTAAAAGTCTAGCTGCAAGGCCGTCCAAATAATCAAGAAGTACACCAAACAAGACTAAAATTAATACTGCATCAAATTGAAATTGAAACGCAAATGCAATTGAAAAACAACCACAGATTAAGTTTAATAAAGTCAGAGTGTTAGGTATAAAGGATTTTATCATGATATTTATGGCGCTCAATTTATAAAAAAATTGTAATATTAGATTGTAAAACCATTTAAACTTTTAATGTGAGTAGACTTCTCGGTTATTCATTAATTAGTGGGATTTTGCTTGCTGGTTCCTGGCCAGTTAATGGTATCACACCATTAATTTTTATAAGTTTAATACCCATACTTTTCGTTGAGGACATAATAAGTGGGGATAACTTAGCAAAAAAGAACATTAGGTTGTTTTTTTACTCATATATTGCCTTTCTCACGTGGAATATTGCTACTACATGGTGGATTGTTTATTCAACAATACCTGGAGCAATATTTGCTAATGTTGTTAATTCTTCTTTTTATTCAATAATTTTTTTATTGTACAGTAGAGTAAAAAGAAAAATTGATTTTAAAGCTGCAATACTCTTTTTAATAACATTCTGGATTACATTTGAAAAATTTCATTTAAACTGGGAATTTTCTTGGCCGTGGTTAAACCTTGGAAATGTTTTTTCTGAAAGAATTAATTGGATTCAATGGTACGAATATACTGGAGTGTTTGGGGGAAGCCTTTGGGTATTATGTGCTAACTTTTTACTATTTACTATATTAAGAAAATATTCAAGTTTTAAAGACAAAAGGCGATTCTACATTAGAATTATTCCAAGATTTCTTCTTATAAGCTTTCCAATTATTATTTCACTTTTAGTTAAACCAAAGATAAATAAAGGAGAGGAATTTAGAATTCTAATTACTCAGCCAAAAATTGACCCTTGGGGTGCAAAATATGGTAATTCTAAAAGTAATCTTGATTATTTTAAAATTTTTAAGGATTTAACTAATGAAGAATTAAGTGCTAATGAATATGATTTTGTCTTTACATCAGAAACATATTTCTCCGAAGGATACGGAGAAAATGTAGATTATTTTAGATTTACAAAGCTGTATGATAGTCTTAATAATTATTTAAGTCAATTTAATAATACCAATCTAATTTCTGGAATACAATTTTATAAGTTGTATCAAAATCAGAAAGAAAAACCTACAAAATCAGCGAATCCAGTTAGAGACAATATTTGGGTTGATTATTTTAATTCTTCAATAAATATGTCTGCAAATAAAGGTTTTGATTATAATCATAAGTCTAAACTTGTAGTTGGAAGTGAGTATATGCCATTTAAGTCTTTCCTTCAACCTATAATAGGTACTGTGATGATTGATTTAGGTGGGACAATTCGTTCTATGGGTACACAACATGAATCCGAAAGAAAAGTATTTAAACACTCTTTAAAAGAGCTAAAAACTATTCCAATTGTATGTTATGAGACAATTTATGGAGAATATGTTGCCAATTATGTTGAGCTAGGAGCTAATTTTATTTCAATTATTACAAATGATTCATGGTGGGGGGATACACCTGGCCACAGACATCTTCTTAGTTATGCAAGATTAAGAGCAATCGAAAACAGAAGATATATAATTAGAAGCGCCAACTCTGGTATCTCTGCTGTAATAAATGAAGTAGGTGAATATCAAGCTATATTACCTTTTGATGAGAAAGGTGTAATAAGTGGAAGCGGATATTCAATTAGTGAGAGAACTTTCTACAGTAAAAATGGAGATTATATTGCTAGACTATCTATGCTTGTATCAATTTTATTATTGCTTCTTTCATTTTCAAAGGTAAAAGAATAAAAAACTTTTGGTTTTTTGAACTTATAATATACTTTTGCAGAAAACAAGTCGTATGTATTGGACATTAGAATTGGCTTCTTACCTAAGTGATGCTCCTTGGCCAGCTTCAAAAGATGAGCTAATTGACTTCTCAATTAGAACTGGTGCACCTCTTGAAGTAGTAGAGAATCTTCAGTCTCTTGAAGATGAAGGTGATGTTTACGAATCAATTGAAGAAATTTGGCCTGACTTTCCAACAGAAGAAGATTACCTTTGGAATGAGGATGAGTATTAATCTAATTTGATTAATATTAATTGGTAATTTTTAAATAAATTTGAAAAAAAAACAGTATGTCTATTGTTAATTCCCTTCTGAAAGTATTTCTTGGGGATAAATCTGGGAAAGATCTAAAAAAACTGACTCCCCTAGTTGATGACATCAACAATCATTTTATTAAACTCTCCTCAATCACAAATGATCAGCTCAGAGATAAAACAATTGAATTTAAAAAATTGATATCAGACGAAACGAAAGACCTTAATTCTTCAGTTTCTGCTTTGAGTAATAAGCTTTCTAATGACTTGTCTAATTCTGAAAAGGAAGAAATATTTAAGCAAATCGAGTCTTTAGAAAATGATTTAATTGAAAAAAAGTCTGAAGTTTTAGACAGATTATTGCCTGAGGCATTCGCAGTTGTGAAGGAGACTGCAAAAAGATTTTTTGAAAACGAAGAAATTAAAGTAACTGCTTCAGATTTTGATAAAGAAATTGCATCAAAAAAATCTTATACTAAGATTGAAAGTGATAAAGCTATATGGAAAAATAATTGGGATGCAGCTGGAAAAAATGTTGTCTGGGATATGATTCACTATGATGTTCAATTAATTGGTGGAATTGTTCTTCATCAAGGAAAAATTGGAGAAATGCAAACTGGTGAGGGTAAAACCTTAGTTTCAACATTACCAATTTACCTAAATGCTCTTTCAGGTGATGGAGTTCATTTGATTACTGTAAATGATTACTTAGCAAAACGTGATAGTGCGTGGATGGGACCAATACTTGAATTTCATGGTTTAAAGATCGATTGTATTGATTACCATAAGCCAAATTCTCCTGAAAGAAAAAAAGCATACGAGGCAGATATAACCTATGGAACAAATAATGAATTTGGTTTTGATTATTTAAGAGATAATATGTCACACTCTCTGGATGATATTGTTCAAAGAAAACATAATTATGCTATAATTGATGAGGTAGATTCTGTTCTTATTGATGATGCTAGGACACCATTAATTATTTCTGGCCCAACAAAGGATGGTGACAGGCATGAATTTGATAATCTAAAGCCAAAGATCCAGAGATTGGTTTCCCTTCAAAAGACATACTTAACTAGTATTCTCTCAGAGGCAAAAGGTTTAATCCAAAATTCTGATAATGATAAAGGTGGTTTTCTTCTTTACAGGGTATTTAGAGGACTTCCAAAAAATAAAGCATTAATTAAATTTTTAAGTGAAGAAGGTGTCAAACAAACACTTCAAAAGACTGAGAACTTTTATATGCAAGATAATAATAGAGAGATGCATCAAATTGATCAGGAACTCTATTTTACAATTGATGAAAAGAATAATCAGATTGAACTTACAGATAAAGGTATTGATACACTATCTGAGGATCTAGATGATAAAGATTTTTTTATCATGCCTAATATTTCAACTGAAGTTACTTCAATAGAGAGTAAAGGTCTATCTGCAGAAGATGAGGCTAAAGAAAAGAATGATTTATTCAATGATTTTAATATCAAAAGTGAAAGGATTCACAGTATGAATCAATTACTCAAAGCTTATACTTTATTTGAGAAAGATGTTGAATATGTTGTGGTAGAAAATAAAGTAATGATTGTTGACGAACAAACTGGTAGGATAATGGATGGAAGGAGATATTCAGATGGACTACATCAAGCAATTGAAGCAAAAGAAAATGTAAAAATTGAGGCAGCTACTCAGACTTTTGCTACAATTACTCTTCAAAATTATTTTAGATTATACTCTAAACTTTCTGGCATGACTGGAACTGCTGTTACAGAGGCAGGTGAATTTTGGGAAATTTATAAACTTGATGTAACAGAGATACCTACAAACAAGCCAATAGCAAGAAAAGATCAGGATGATTTAATTTATAAATCAAAACGTGAAAAATATAATGCAATTATAGAGGAGGTAATTGATCTTAGAAACAACAAAAGGCCGGTATTGATTGGAACAACATCTGTTGAAATTTCAGAATTATTAAGTAAGATGCTTAATCGAGCGAATGTAAACCATAATGTATTAAATGCTAAACTTCATAAAAAAGAAGCCGACATAGTAGCTGAGGCAGGAAATCCTGGTGTTGTTACAATTGCAACCAATATGGCTGGTAGAGGAACTGATATTAAGCTAAGCAAAAATGTTATTGACGCTGGAGGACTTGCAATTATTGGTACAGAAAGACATGATTCAAGGAGAGTAGATAGACAGCTTAGGGGTAGATCTGGAAGACAGGGTGACCCAGGTAGTTCTCAATTTTATGTTTCATTTGAAGATAACTTAATGAGGCTATTTGGCCAAGATAGAGTTTCTAATATAATGGATCGTATGGGGTTAAAAGATGGAGAAAATATTCAGCATCCAATGGTAACAAAATCAATTGAAAGAGCTCAGAAAAAGGTAGAGGAAAATAACTTTGGTATAAGAAAGAGATTACTAGAGTATGATGATGTTATGAACTCTCAAAGAAATATAATTTATACTTTAAGAAAAAATGCATTGAAAGGAGATAGATTACAAATAGATATTTCAAATATAATGTATGACACAATTGAAGAGATAGTTCTAGATAATAAGGGTGCTAATAATTTTAAAAACTTTGAGTTTGAACTCATAACAACTTTTTCAATGACCTCTCCTATTAATGAGGACGAATTCATCGAATCAATTGAAGAGGACTTAATTAATTCTCTTTATGAGGAACTGAATAAATTTTACATCAATAAGAAAGAGTTAAATAGAGCAATTGCACTCCCTGTTATTAAAAACGTATATGAGAATAAGGCAAATTCTTTTAAGAGAATTGTTGTTCCATTTACAGATGGTAAAAAGGTTATAAATATTGTAACCGATCTAAAAAAATCATTTGATAGTAATGGAGAGAATCTAATTAATGATTTTGAAAAAAACATTTCTTTAGCAATAATTGATGAAAAGTGGAAAAATCATTTAAGAAAAATGGATGAATTAAAGCAATCTGTTCAATTAGCAGTTCACGAGCAAAAAGACCCTTTATTAATATATAAATTTGAAGCATATGAGTTATTTAAATCCATGATTCATATTCTTAATAAAGAACTATTATCATTTTTATTTAAATCTAATCTTCCAAATAATCAAGGTAATATAAAAGACGCTTCAATGAATTCTTCAAAAAATAACAATTATCAAACTTCAAAAGAAGAAAGTCTTAATAGCGATGAATTAGCTGAAAGGGCTAGAAGAATTGGTGCAAGTGCAAGCCAACAGGGCCAGAGAGTTGAAACTATCACAAGAGTAGTTCCCAAAATCGGTAGAAATGAAAAAGTTGAGGTTAAAAATAATACTACTGGTGAAATTAAAACCATGAAGTTCAAGCAAGCAGAGAAATTACTCTTAACTGGTGAATGGTCTATCAATAGTTAATTATTACTCATAAATTTTTCAGTTTATTTTCTAAAAAAATATTAATATGGTATTTTTTTTAACCTTTTTTTATAGATATAATAAATATAATTTTTACATATTTGAAATCATGCTCAATGGGCTATATTATTTATTCATAATTATAATTTTGCTTATCTGTTATGAAATTAAAAGACCAAGGACTATATCTTTCAGAGTTTGAACACGATAATTGTGGTGCAGGATTTATTTGTAGCCTCAATGGTGAAAGAACTAACGGTATCATAAGCAAAGCTCTCAACATTCTCACATGTTTAGAACATAGAGGTGCAGTTAGCTCAGATGGAAGAACAGGAGATGGTGCTGGAATTTTAATTGAAATACCACATAATTTTTTCACTAAAAAATGTAGTTTTTCCCTCCCAGAGCCTAATAATTATGCAGTTGGTATGGTTTTTTTACCTAAAAGTATAATGCAATCAAATCATTGTATTAAAGTCTTTGAGAATGAAATTAATAATCAAAATCTAAAAGTAATTGGTTGGCGAAGTGTACCTGTCAACTCTAAAGTTGTAGGTTCAATTGCAAGTAAATCTCAACCAGATATAAAACAAGTGTTTATAACTTCCAATGATTCAGATGTGAATGAAACTAATTTTAATCTAAAATTATTTAAAGCTCGAAAAATTGCAGAAAACTCAATTTACTCCTCTGAATTATCTGAAAAAGATTTTTTCTATTTTTCTAGTTTAAGCACAAAGACAATTATTTATAAAGGTTTATTAGTTCCAGAAGACATTGAAAGATTCTTTATAGATCTCAAAGATTCTTTATTGGTAACAAAACTTGCACTTGTTCACCAAAGATTCTCAACAAACACTTTTCCCACATGGGATCTTGCCCAACCTTTCAGATATATGTGTCATAATGGAGAAATAAATACTTTTAAAGGCAATATAAGTAGAATGGAGTCTAGAGAAGAGCTATTTAGATCAAATCATATTTCTGACGATGAAATGTCAAAAATTCTTCCAATTATCGTTCCAAAAAAATCAGATTCAGCCTCAATGGATATGGTTGTTGAGCTTTTACTAATGACTGGAAGATCATTACCAGAGGTTATGATGATGTTGGTCCCGGAAGCATGGGAGAAGCACAATTCAATGGATGAAAGTAGAAAAGCATTTTACAAATACAATAGTTGCATAATGGAGCCATGGGATGGGCCTGCCTCAATTCCATTTACAGATGGGAAATACATTGGCGCACTTCTAGACAGAAATGGTCTTAGACCTTCAAGGTATACTGTAACTAAAGATGGTTATGTTGTAATGTCTTCAGAGACAGGTGTTGTAGATATTGAACCAAAGAATGTTTTATCACATGGAAGACTTGAGCCAGGAAAAATATTTCTTGTTGATATGGAAGAGGGAAGGATAATTAATGATGAAGAAATTAAATCACAAATAGTTTCTAAGCAGCCATACAAGAAATGGGTTAATAAGAATATATTACAATTAAAGGATGTTCCATACACAGGTAATAGAACTCCCGATGAAAAAATAAAGTTTGAGACCAGATTAAAAATTTTTGGATATACAAAGGAAGACTTCAAGAAGATTATAATTCCAATGAGTATATCTGGTAAGGAATCTATTGGCTCTATGGGTGTAGATACTCCGTTAGCTGTTTTATCTAAAAAACCTCAGCTACTATACAATTATTTCAAACAACTTTTTGCACAGGTAACAAACCCACCACTCGATGGAATTAGAGAAGAAATCATTACTGATACAAGTCTATCGATTGGAAAGAATTTTAATATTTTTGAAATTACTGAAGATCACTGTATTAATTTAAATATTAATAATCCTATAATATCAAATGAGGATTTAGATAAAATAAAGTACATAGATCATAAGAACTTTAAATCCAAATCAATTAGTTGTTTATATAAATCCAAAATGGGTCACAATGGAATTGAGGAAGCGCTTGAAAATATAGTAATTAATATTGAGAAATATATTGATAAAGGGACAAACATCATTATTTTAAGTGATAGGAATGTATCTAAGAAAATGTCTCCTATTCCTATCTTACTTGTCTGTTCCTATGTTCACCAAACTATGATTAAAAAGAAGAAAAGATCCAAATTTGGTATATTGATTGAATCTGCTGAGCCGAGAGAACCTCACCATTTTTCTATGCTATTTGGTTTTGGGGCAAGTGCAATAAACCCTTACTTAGTAAATGAAATTATTGATTACCACCATAATTTAGGATATATAAAAAATATTTCAAAAGATAAAGCTATCTCCAATTTTAATGATGCGACAGCAAAAGGTATATTAAAAGTGATGAACAAAATTGGTATATCTACACTTAAATTATTAATTACTAAAGTTTGTTGTGCCTCAGCAATTCCGAGTTCCCATGGAAGACCAGCATGTCTCAAAGAAGTCAAGGGTGAAGCGCCAGTTCCCCCATCATAACCTGAAATTAAAATAACATCAGCTTTAGCTTTCGCAACACCAGCTGCAATTGTTCCAACTCCCACCTCCGAAACAAGTTTAACATTTATTCTTGCCTTTCTATTGGCATTTTTTAAATCAAAAATTAGTTGAGCTAAATCTTCAATTGAATAAATATCATGGTGAGGTGGAGGAGAAATTAATCCAACATAAGGTGTAGAATTCCTAACTTTTGCGATTAAAGGGTTAACTTTTGGACCAGGTAACTGGCCTCCTTCTCCAGGTTTTGCTCCCTGTGCCATTTTAATTTGAATTTCATCAGCATTTGATAAATAGTATGAGCTTACACCAAATCTACCTGAAGCAACTTGTTTTATCGCACTATTCCTAAGATCTCCATTTTTATCTTTTTTAAACCTATTGCTGTCTTCTCCACCCTCTCCAGAATTACTTTTCCCACCTATGCGGTTCATAGCAATAGCAAGATTTTCGTGCGCTT
>CABYMF010000026.1 GCA_902519955.1 uncultured Bacteroidota bacterium
CTGAAAAGTTTTTAAATGAAGGTGCAAAATTAAAAGCTTTCGTTTTTTTTAAAGGAAGATCGATAATATTTAAAGAACAAGGTCAAATATTGCTACTAAGACTAGCACAAGACCTAGAAGATATTGGAAAGGTTGAACAAATGCCTCAATTAGAAGGAAAACGTATGATAATGTTTATAATACCAAAAAAAAATTAAATTAGGGAACAATGCCAAAAATGAAAACAAAATCTAGTGCAAAGAAAAGGTTTAAGGTTACCGGCTCTGGAAAAATTAAAAGAAAACATGCCTTTAAAAATCATATTTTGACAAAAAAATCAAAAAAAAGAAAATTAAGGCTGACACACTTTGGTCTAGTTCATGAAAGTGATGAAAATAATATTAAAAGACAATTAAGGTTAAAATAAATTTATAATTATGCCAAGATCAGTAAATTCTGTTGCTTCTAGAGCAAGAAGAAAGAAGATTATAAAACAAGCAAAAGGTTACTTCGGAAGAAGAAAGAATGTTTGGACGGTTGCTAAGAATGCTGTTGAAAAAGCTCTTGTATATGCCTACAGAGACAGAAAAACAAAGAAAAGGAACTTTAGATCTTTGTGGGTTATGAGAATAAATGCAGCTGCTCATCAACATGGTCTCTCATACAATGAGTTTATATTCAAACTTAAGTCAAATAATATTTCTCTTAACAGAAAAGTTTTAGCTGACTTAGCTATGAATAACCCAAAAGCATTTGAAGCCATAGTAAAGTCTTTAAAATAGTCCTCCCCTTATCTTACCTAAATTTTATTTTGTTTACAGCTATTGCTAAATACTTGATAAAATGTATTTGTTTTTAACAAAACCTTGTGTTCAGTATTGTCTTTTAAAAAATATCTTTGTTCGGCTAAACAAAAAACATAATGCAAAATCTATCAAGATTATTTATCTTTTTATTTTCGTCATTACTACTTTCTCAACAACCAAGCAATAGTAATTTTCAAGGATACGCAAATATGAACTTTAAAGTTTTCGGAATTGTTTCAGATTCGGAAACAGAAGAGCCACTTGAATATGCAACAATATCAATAAAATCTAAAAATAACCCAGAAAAAATATTTGGAGGATTAACTGATAAAGATGGAAAATTCTCAGTTGATGTGAACCCAGGTTTGTACGAACTAAAAATAGATTATGTATCATTCATTTCATACTCAAATGAAAATCTTATGGTAAGGGGAAATACTGATATAGGTAACATCCCACTAGAACTAGATGTGTCTATGCTTGATGAAGTTGAAGTAAGGGCTGAGAGAACTCAAGTTGAGATTAGACTTGATAAAAAGATATATAATGTTGGTCAAGATATAACTGTTAAAGGAGGTAATGTTTCTGATGTTCTTGCAAATATACCATCAATTGACGTAGATTTTGATGGTAATATTTCACTACGTGGAAACAGTAATATTAGAATTTTAATAAATGGAAAGCCATCAGGTCTCGTTGGTCTATCCGGACCACAAGGTTTAAGATCACTACCCTCTGAATCAATTGAAAAAGTTGAGGTAGTAACTTCACCATCAGCAAGATATTCAGCTGAAGGAACTGCTGGTATTTTAAATATAATACTCAAGAAACAAAGTCTACTTGGTTTCAATGGAAACTTTAATCTAAATCTTGGTATCCCTAGAAATGAAGGCTTAAATGGTACCTTAAATGTAAGAAATGAAAAATTAAACCTATTTAGTACAGTTAACCTAAGAAACTCTGAAAATTCAGGTTCTTATTTTTCTGAAACTAATTATACTAGACAAGACTTAACAATTGATGAAGCAAATGATTGGGATTATGGCAATAAAAACATTTTTATCAATTTAGGAAGTGAATATTATTTTGATGACAAGACATCCTTAACCATAAGTGGTTTTTACAAAAAAGGTGATGATTCCAGCTATGCTACTAACATAGTTAATGATATATCAAGAGGTACGATATCTTCAACAAACAATAGACTAAGAAATGAAACTGAGATGGATGAATCTTTTGAATACGCAATAGACTTCTACAAAGATTATGATAGAGATGGACAAACACTAAGTGCAAGAATATCATACGAAGAAAGTGAAGATGACGAACTTGAAGATATCGAAGACTTTGCAACCTTTCCTTTAATTTCAGAGTCAATTTTTGAAAAAGTATCAAATATTGATTTTCAAAAAAGATTTCTAGGACAAGTTGATTTTATTTATCCAATTGATAACGAGACTGAATTTGAATTTGGTTATAGAGGTAGTTTTTTAGAGAGAGAAACTGATTATGATGTGTCTTTCTTAACAGGTAATAGTTTCATATCAGATTCTGGATTATCAAATATTTTTAACTATAATGAGTCTGTTAACTCGCTGTACACACAGCTTGGTAAAAAATTTGATAAATTATCAGCATTATTTGGATTACGATATGAAAATTCAAAACAAGAAATTAATCAAAAAACAACTAATGAATTTGAAATAAAAAAGTATTCTGATCTTTTTCCAACTTTAAATCTTGCTTATGAGTTTTCAAGTCAGGAGTCTTTAACATTTGGATATAGTAAGAGAATAAGAAGACCGAGAGGATGGGATATAAATCCATTTCCAAGAAGAAATTCAGTAACTAGTTTTAGAAGAGGTAATCCCTTTTTAAATCCAACTTTTACTACTTCAATTGAGGTAGACTATTTAAAGAGATTTAAAAAATTTACTCTCAATACCTCAATTTTTTACAGACAATCTGATGGAAATATTGAGAGAATAACTGAAGAAACTGGTGAAATTGTTGATCTTATTTTTGATAATGAATCTAGTGCTCCAATACTTCAAGTTCCTGTTTTAGATTCGTATCCAATAAATTTATCAAATAATAAAAGAATTGGTTCAGAATTAAGTTTGACATTTACTCCATCAAGGAGTGTAAGATTGAACGCAAGTTTTACAATTAATTCTAGCTCTATGAGAGGTCAATACAAAGATCAAAATTTTGATTCAGATGATTCTAATTGGAGTACAAGATTTAATGGATTTATTAGATTTCCAAAAGACTTTAGCCTTCAATTTTTTGGATTTGTTCGTGGACCAAGCAAAAATGCTTTCTCTAAGAGAAAAGCTTTTGGATTTGTTACCGGAGCAATACAAAAATCTTTACTAGATAAAAAAGGAACGCTTTCCTTAAAATTTAGTGATTTATTTAATACTAGTAAATCTAGATCTGAATCATTTAGAGACACTTTCTATAGGAAAAGTGAGGGTAGATGGAGGATGCCAACTTATGTGCTAACTTTTAGTTACAGGTTTAATGATAATAAGTATAAACAAAGAAAAAAGAATACCAGAAGAAATCAACGTGATTCGAATCAAGGAGGTGGTGATCAACCCATTTTTAATAATTAAGACTTAAATCTTTTATTTATAAATTCTTTTATTTTTTGTAGTACATATGATGAAGCCCAATATGGTGCTACTAGAGCTAAGAAAATCATGAGCCAAAAACCCAATGTAAATATCGCTAAAAAGGCTAAAAATCCCAGGTATTGTTGAAACTCCATATATTTGTAAATGCTTTACAAAAGTAATTTTTTTTAAGTAAATTACAAAGATGAAGGACTATAGAATTGAAAAAGATACATTAGGAGAAGTAAAAGTTCCACAAAAATCTCTCTGGGGAGCTCAAACTGAAAGATCTAGAAATAATTTTAAAATTGGTAACCCATCCTCAATGCCGATTGAAATTATTCATGCATATGCAATTTTAAAGAAGTCTGCAGCTCAAACAAATTATGATCTGGGTGTTTTATCAAAAGAAAAATGTGAGCTCATTGAGAGTGTTTGTGATGAAATATTAGACAATAAGCATAATGATCAGTTTCCTTTAGTAGTCTGGCAGACTGGGTCTGGTACTCAAACTAATATGAATATAAATGAAGTTATTTCAAATCGATCACATATACTTGAAGGCAAAAAGCTTGGCAAATCAAATAAAACATTATCTCCAAATGATGATGTGAACCTCTCTCAGTCTTCAAATGATACTTTCCCTACAGCAATTAATGTTGCTGCTATGAAAATAATTACTGAAAATACCATTCCGAATATTAAGAATCTAAGAGATAACCTAGATAAAAAATCAAAAGAATTTAAAGATATAGTAAAGATTGGCAGGACTCATTTAATGGATGCGACTCCTATAACTTTAGGTCAGGAATTTTCTGGGTATGTATCTCAAATTGATCATGGTATTAAATCATTACAAAACTCTCTTAATCATTTAAGTGAACTTCCACTTGGTGGAACTGCAGTAGGTACTGGACTTAATTCTCCAAAAGGATATGCAAAAAAAGTCATTGAGCATATTTCAAAAAATTCAGGCCTTTCTTTTAAAGAGTCTGAAAATAAGTTTGAGGGAATTGCCTCTCATGACTGCATCGTAGAAGTTCATGGTGCTTTAAAAACTTTAGCTGCATCAATTTATAAGATTTCAAACGATATAAGGCTTATGGGGTCTGGTCCTAGATCAGGGATTGGTGAACTCATTCTTCCAGCTAATGAACCTGGGAGTTCCATAATGCCAGGTAAAGTTAACCCAACTCAGTGTGAAGCAATCTCAATGGTATGCGCTCAAATATTTGGAAATGATGTAGCAGTTAGTTTTGCTGGAGCAAATGGACATTTTGAGTTAAATGTATTTAAACCACTTTTTGCATATAATATAATCGAATCTTCAAAGATACTTGGAGATGCATCGTTGAGTTTTGCTGTTAATTGTATTAATGGCATCGAACCTAACAATAAAAGAATTAAGAAATTTCTTGATGATTCATTGATGTTAGTAACAGCTCTTAATTCAAAAATAGGCTATTACAAAGCTGCAGATATTGCAAATAAAGCATACAAAGAAGACATTACATTAAAAGAAGCAGCTTTAATTCTAAATTATTTATCAGAAAAAGAATTTGATGAATATGTCAATCCAAATAGAATGACGAATAATGAAAGTTGAAATAGTCACTTTTCAAGATAAATACTCACATTACTTCCATGATCTTAATTATGATTGGCTTAATGAATATTTTTATGTTGAGGATTATGATGAGAAGATCTTAAATAATTGTAAGGAAGAGATCATTGATAAAGGTGGTCATATATTTTTTGCGATTTTTAAATCTGAAGTTGTAGGTACCATGGCATTAATTCCTAGAGAGGAGGGAATTTATGAATTAAATAAAATGGCCGTTAAAAAAGATCTTAGAGGTAACGGTGTTGGACATCAATTAATTCAGTATACCATTGATTTTGCAAAAATTAATAAATATAAATCTGTTATACTATATTCAAATACAGTTCTAGAAAACTCAATACATCTTTACAATAAATTTGGTTTTAAAAAGATAGATAACCCCGATGCACCATATGAAAGAAGTGATATCAAAATGGAGTATAATTTACCTAACTCTTGAGAATAACTTCTCCTTCCAATTTGTCCATGAATACTTTCTAGAAAAAATATAAAGTACTGCTGGATAAAGAATTGCTCCAGTTAATATGTCATATATTCCAAATGTAGGGTCTGATATATCTTTAAGCACTGATTCAGTTTGAATAGCTGTCCAATCAGATGTTAAAAGCAATGCAATAAAAAGATTATTTGCAGCATGGAATCCTAAAACAAGTTCAAGGCCATCATCCATTAGAACAGTAATTCCTAATATAAATGATCCAATTAGATAAATAAATATAAAACCATTTCCAAGCTGAGCAACTTCAGGATTTGCAATATGTAGCAGACCAAAAACTGTACATGACATAAATAAAGCCATGAATCTGCTGTTAAACCAATAACCAAATCCCTGCATTAGATAACCCCTAAATACAATTTCTTCAACACTAGTCTGAATTGGGATTAAACAGACTGCAATTATTAACAATATTAAAAACTCCTTTATTTTAAAATTTATTTCATAATTATCGGGTGAGATAAAGTACCCAGTGATAACCATAAAGGATACTAAAGAACCCCATAAACAGAAAGAAAAAAGAATCCTTTTATAATCAATACTTTTTCTACCAGATAGAATTGACATTATTGGAAGATCATGAAGTTTCTTAACAACAAGCCATAACGCAGGAAGGACTGCGACGAAACTTATCATAATTAAAAACAATCTAAGATTGGAGGGTATTGTATTTAAAAGATCAACAGAAGTTGTATCTATACTTACCGAATCATAATCAATAAAAAATAAAAGCGGTATCTGTCCAATTGTACTAAATAAAATTAAAATAAATGAACCTAATATATAATACCAAAATCCTTTTAAATTATATGATTTATCCCACAAAAACATTTACTGAAAATTAGCTAAAATTATCATGTAAATAAATGAGAACAACATATGAAAATAAATTGTGTGAATGTTGTATTTTATTAGCTTTCTACTATTGTAATATTTAAATAATCCTGAAAGCAAAAAATATGAATAAAACATCGATATAGGGATAAGCATATAAATAAATAACATCTGCTTGGTTCCAGTTAACATATTTTCTGCAATAAAGTACAAAGAACCTAATGCTAAAATTAAATTAAATGCATATATCCATCTTGAGGCTTTTTTTCCAAGAAGAACTACTAAATGATTCTTACCAACCTTTTTATCTGAGGCGTAATCAGGATATTGATTTATAAAGAGAATATTAGTTGTAAGAAACCCTATTGGAATTCCAAGGATTAATAGATTATAAAATTCATTTGAATATAGCTGAATTGTCTCATTTGCAATAGCAAATCCAGTACCTAAAGTTAATAGTGGTCCAAATGATAGAAAAATTGAAAGTTCTCCTAGACCATATCTTGAGGATAATCTTATAGGCTTTGCTGTATAAAAATACCCAACAAATACACCAATTAGAGCAATAATAGCACAGTAGTAGGCATTATTTGTAGATCCAGTATTTAAAAAGCTCATATATAGTATCCCGGCTGCAGTTGCTAAGCCAAGAATGAACATAATATTTGCAAGACTTTTAGTCCCTTTTAATGAAATTAGACCTAGTTCAACTGCTCTACTGCCGCCAGATAATTGTGCACCTTGAAGAATTGTTGAGTCCATTCCAGCATTAAAATATTCCGTGTTTGCTTCATCAGTTCCATGAGTTACATCAAAATAGTCATTGTAAAGATTTGAAAATAAGTGAAAAAATAAAATTCCAAATGTTGTTAGAGTCAAAGAAATTGGACTAAATAAGCTATCTCCAATTCCTGCATAATAACATCCAACTGAAAAAACAGGGAATAATGAAGCTGAAGCAAAACCTACTCGAGTTATTGCTACACCTTTAATAATTTTAGTAACCCAATTAATTTTGATATTAACTTCTTCCTCAATTACTTCTGTAATACCACAATATCCTGTTTGAGGATTATCCTTACCATCTGCAAAATTTGGAGTAATCTTAATCTTTGCAGCAAATTTTGAACCATCTTTTCTAATAAAATTAGTTTTGGTTATATGTTCCCCTGTTTCGTTAGCATCTCTTAACCAACCAAGAACATTTTGAAGAACTATCTCTCCTGGAGAAAAAATTGATACTCTTTTAATACCAACCAACTCCTTTGAGGGGTATCCAAACATTTTAACAGCACCATCGTTAAGGTTTGTAATCAAACCTTCCATATCGCAAATAATAACACTTTTCATAATCTCTTTTTGAAAGCCCAAATTTACATCCTGTGCTTCTTAAATAAAAATTTTTTTATCAATTATTTATCAATTGTAAGTGTAGTCAATTTTGCAAAAGAAATATCTATGTTATTTTCATCAATAATAGATATTTTCCAAAGTTGCATT
>CABYMF010000027.1 GCA_902519955.1 uncultured Bacteroidota bacterium
TTCTGATCTGCCAATTGCTTCGACTAAAATCCACTGTCTTAAATTACCAGCAAGAATATTTTTTTCAGCAACTGGTTTCCATACTTGAGTTTCAAAATTCTCAAAATCATCAGTTTTCTTATTCATGAAGTTAACTGACATCTTATCACCTTTTTTGATGTCACCACCTGCAAGTATTGTTGCAGCAACTCCTTTAAGTTGATAAATTCTTCTTTCTTTACTCTCGGAACCTGTCTGATCAAGCATTCTTTGAATACTTCTTCTGGACATTTTGCCCTTGTAAGCTTGAAAAGCTAATTCAGTCCCATTATAACCAGCATTCATCTTTTCTTCAGATTCAAATCCATCGAAGATTATGTATTCCGGTGCACTAGCTTCATCTGTTTCTTTAGGAGTTCTTTTCCAGACTGACCATCCATTTTGAGAACCTTGTTTAATTGCTTCTTTATGAATCTCAGACCAGAATGCCTCAAGTTTCAGATAATCTTGTTCAGCCCCTTCATTAAGATCAACTGCATACATAACTGCATATTGAGCATTAACAGAAAAGGTAAATAATAATGTAAGTGTTAATAATAAATTTTTCATTTTAATTAGTTTGATTAATCAACTCAATTTAATAAAGAATTTGATTGATTAAAAATAAATTAACTAATAAAATAAAATTTGTGGAGTCGGCGGGATTCGAACCCGCGTCCATACAAGTAATTAAATTACCTTCTACAAGCTTATTTATCTTTAGGTTTTCGAGAAAATAATTGGTAGATAACAACCAAAATATTATCCTTATCACTTTGATTTAAAATTTTATTCAGTGACAATAAAATTCTAGATTAACTTAATGGTATCTCATATATAAAAACTGTTAATCAAAGTCTTTATGAGACATCTAGCTTCTCAACCTAGTTGAGATTCGCAATGACTTACTATAATTCAGTCAATTATGCAGCTAGAGCGTAGTTATTTTCGCCATTTAAAAGTTGAAAATTAATTTAACGAGTTTATTTTCAAACCTCGACCTGCTAATAAAAAAATTAGTCTTGCTGTCAAAACCTGTCGACCCCAAAATTTCAAAGTACAATAGATCTGCAAAGATATAATAATTCAGATTATAGTTTAGATGATGCTTCTCTTAATTCTAGAAGATTAGATAACAAGTTTTCGAGGTTTTTAATATCTAACATATTAGATCCATCACTTTTTGCTTCAGATGGGTTAGTATGTGTCTCGATAAAGACTCCATCTATATTATTAACTATTCCAGCTCTTGCAAGTGACTCAATGTGTTCTGGACTTCCCCCTGTAATCCCTGAAATTTGATTAGGTTTTTGAACTGAATGAGTCACATCTAAAATAGTCGGGGCCAATTTTTTTAACTCTGAGATTCCTCTAAAATCAACAATTAGGTCATTGTATCCAAATTGAGTACCTCTTTCAGTTAACATAACTTTAGTGTTCCCTGATTGTTTAACTTTATCAACTGCATATTTCATGCTTTCAGCACTCATAAATTGACCTTTTTTTATGTTAACTGTTTTTCCAGTTTTAGCTGCATTTACTAGTAGATCAGTCTGTCTTGCTAAAAATGCAGGAATCTGAAGTATATCAACATACTCAGCAGCTAGCTTAGCTTCATCCTTACTATGTATATCTGTAATAACAGGGATGTTAAATTCAGAGTTAATTTTTTTTAAAATTTTTAATGCCTGAAGATCACCAATACCAGTGAAACTATCAAGTCTAGTCCTATTAGCTTTTCTATAGCTTCCTTTAAAAACTAAAGGTATTGATAGTTTTGATGTTATTATAACAAGTTTCTCAGCTATCTTAGAAGCTATATCTTTTCCCTCAATTGCACATGGGCCAGCTATTAAAAGAAATTTATCCTTAGATATTTTATCAGTAATCATATTTATTTTCTTTTTACTTTAAATATACTACCATCTTCACATTTATAAACTTGCCCATCTAATTTAAGTATTAAATTATAATCATGCGTTGCAATTATCATTGATGTACCCATAGAGTTTAATTTTTTAAATAGAGATATTATTTCAGAGCTAGTTTCGGGGTCTAAGTTACCTGTAGGTTCATCTGCAATAATTAAATCAGGATTGTTAAGCATAGATCTTGCAATAGCAATTCTTTGTTGTTCCCCTCCTGATAACTCATCTGGAAATTTACTTATGGCAGATGTAAATCCAACTAATTTAAGAACTCTATCAATTTGATTATTAATTTTATCTATTTCAGACCAACCAGTTGCATCAAGTACAAATTTTAAATTATTGAAAATACTTCTGTCTGGTAAGAGTTTAAAGTCTTGAAAAACAAAACCAATTTTTCTTCTTAAAAAGGGAATATCAGAATTGTTTAAATTAGTTATATCAAAATTTAGTACATTAAAAAAATCAGATTTTGAAGGTTTTAAGTTTCCAAATATAGAATTTATAAATGTTGTTTTTCCACTACCTGTTTTTCCAATTAAGAACTTCATATCACCTTTGTTTAAATCAAAATTAACATTGGTAATAATATCTACCCCATTAATTGATAAATCAGTATTTATTATTTCAACTAGTTTCATAATTAGAACATGTTAAAGTAACAAATTAATATAATATTATTTTGTTAATTATTATTTTGTTTTTGTTTGCTAGATAACTATCATTTAACTTAATTTGTACTTTTATTTTTATGGTTAAAAGATTACTATTTCTAAATCTACTTTTGACGATGTCATGTTCTGAAAGAGCAGACCTTATTTTGTACAATGCTGATATTTATACATTAAATAAGGACTTTGAAAATGCTACTTCTTTTGCAGTAAAAGATGGAAAATTTGTTTATGTTGGAAATGACAATGTATTATCCAAGTTTACCTCTTCTAACATTATAAATGCAGAAGGCCTTCCTGTATTTCCTGGTTTTATCGATTCACACGCTCATTTTTATAATCTGGGTTTTTTTAATAATCAAGTAGATTTAAACGATACTAAAAGCTTTGAAGAAGTTGTAAAAAAAGTAATTGATTTTGATAGAGTAAATCAAAAAGAATTTATTATTGGAAGAGGCTGGGATCAAAATGACTGGGATAAAAAAGTATTTCCTACAAATAAATTACTAAACGAAAGTTTTCCTGACAAACCTGTTGTTCTTAGAAGAGTTGATGGTCACGCTTATTTGGTTAATGATTATGCATTATCTATGGCAGGAATTAACATTAACTCTGAAATTCCTGGTGGAGAATTTGTTAAATTAAATAATAAACTAACTGGAGTACTGATTGACAATTCAATGGAATTAATAAATAATATAATTCCTAGCCCTACAATGGAAGAGTCAATCAAAGCACTTTTGACCGCTCAAGAAATTGCTTTTGAGAATGGACTAACTACGATCTCTGAAGCAGGTATTTCCAAAGATCAAATTGATCTAATAGATAGTCTTCAGAGGAATGGTTCCCTTAAGATAAGAATCTATGCAATGATTAATAATGGTCCAGATGTTGATTTATATATTAAACAAGGTCCATACAAAACAGATAGACTAAATGTCAGATCAGTAAAAGTATATGCTGACGGGGCTCTTGGTTCAAGAGGTGCGAGTATGATTAATGAATATTCTGATAAAAAAGGTTATTTTGGAATTATCAGAACTCCGATTGATTCTATAAATGCTCTTGCTTTTAAACTTGCGGGTACAAAATTTCAGATGAATACACATGCTATTGGGGATAATGCAAACAGGTTTGTTCTCAATTCTTATAGAGAAGCATTATTTAACTTCAGGGATCCTAGGTGGAGAATTGAACATGCTCAAGTTATAAATGAAAATGATATAGATTTATTTAATCAAAAAATTATTCCATCGGTTCAACCAACCCATGCTACAAGTGACATGTATTGGTTATATGATAGAATTGGTAAAAAAAGAGCTAATTATGCATACGCATACAAAACATTGTTAGAAAAATCATCTATTATTGCTTTTGGCACTGATTTTCCTGTTGAAGATGTCAATCCTATTATGACGTTCTACTCTGCAATTGCTAGGAAAGACAAAAATGGTTTTCCTGATGAAGGCTTTCAAATGGAAAATAGTATAAATAGAACGGATGCCTTAAATGCAATGACTATCTCTGGAGCATATGCGAATTTTGAAGAAAATGAGAAAGGTAGTATTGAAGTTGGTAAATTTGCAGACTTTGTAATACTAGATAATGATATTATTAAATCGACTGAAGTTCGAATACCATTGACTAATGTTGTTGCAACTTTTTTAAACGGTGAGTTAGTTTTTAACAGAAGATATAACTGATATATGTGTGGAATTGTTTGTGCTTTTGATATTAAAAGCAATAGTCTTGATGTAAGGTCAAATGTTCTTAAAATGGTAAAGAAGGTCAGGCATAGAGGTCCTGATTGGAGTGGAATATATTCTAATAATAATGCAATACTTGCTCATGAAAGGCTTGCTATAGTTGACCCTACTTCTGGAAAACAACCAATAATATCTGATGATGGTCTTAAAGTAATTGCAGTAAATGGAGAAATATATAATCATAAAGATCTAAGACAAAAATATACTCCAGATTATAAATTTAAAACAGAATCAGATTGTGAAGTGATTTTGGCCTTATATGAAAAGAAAGGTGTTAATTTCTTAAATGATCTTAATGGAATTTTTGCTTTTGCATTATATGACTCATCCAATGATAAGTATATAATTGCTAGAGATCATATGGGTATTATTCCTCTCTACATGGGCTGGGATAAACAAAATATATTTTATGTTTCGTCTGAACTAAAGTCATTAGAAGGTATATGTAATAGGATCGAGCTATTTCCACCTGGGCATTATCTTGATAGTATTGATGGTGAATTAACTAAATGGTACGCTCCTAAATGGACCTCATTTGATAGAGTTAAAGACTCAAAAACAATTATTAAGCAAATTCATGATTCTTTATCAGCTGCTGTTAAGAGACAATTAATGAGTGATGTGCCATACGGAGTTTTATTATCTGGTGGATTAGATTCTTCTGTAACTTCCGCACTTGCTAAAAAATTTGCATCTAAAAGAATTGAATCAAATGATCAACAAGATGCGTGGTGGCCCCAGCTTCACTCTTTTTCTGTAGGATTAGATGGAGCTCCTGATCTCAAAGCTGCAAAAATTGTTGCTGACCATATTGGAACAGTTCATCATGAAATAAACTTTACCGTTCAAGAAGGGGTTGATGCTATTAGAGATGTTATATATCATCTTGAAACATATGACGTCACTACTGTTAGAGCTTCTACTCCTATGTATTTAATGGCAAGAGCCATTAAATCACTAGGTATTAAAATGGTTCTTTCAGGTGAAGGAGCTGATGAATTATTCGGCGGCTATCTTTATTTTCACAAAGCCCCAAATGCAAAAGAATTTCACGAAGAAACTGTTAGAAAGTTAGATAAGCTTCATCAATATGACTGTTTGAGAGCTAATAAATCTCTTGCTGCATGGGGAATAGAGGGTAGAGTACCTTTCTTAGACAAAGAATTTATTGATATCGCAATGGGAATAAATCCTGAAGATAAAATGATTAAAAACGGTAGGATTGAAAAATGGGTTTTGAGAGAAGCTTTTAAGGACTATCTTCCTGAAAGTGTTTTATGGAGACAAAAGGAACAATTCTCAGATGGAGTAGGGTATTCCTGGATTGATAGTTTAAAAGAACTTGTTTCAGAGGAAGTTTCTGATTTTGATTTAAAAAATGCTTCTAAAATATTCCCTGTAAATCCTCCTCAAAACAAGGAAGAATTTTACTATAGAATAATTTTTAAAGATCATTTTCCAAGTGATGCTGCTGCAAAATCTGTTCCTTCTGTCCCCTCTGTAGCATGTAGTACTCCACAAGCTCTTGAATGGGATGAGGCGTTTAAAAAAATGAATGATCCTAGTGGTCGTTCTGTCTCAAATATTCATAATGACTCATATGAATAAAATGTTGATAAGTTTACTATAAATACTGGCTTTTTCGGCTTTTTTACCCCCTCATTTATTAGTATATTTAAAGGTATATTTTTTATACTTAAAAATGTCTACAAATAATAAAAAAAATCAGTATTCTGCAGATAGTATTCAGGCCCTTGAGGGTATGGAACATGTTAGGAAAAGGCCTTCAATGTATATAGGTGATGTCGGGTCTAGAGGTCTTCATCATCTAGTCTATGAAGTGGTTGATAACTCGATTGATGAGGCAATGGCTGGATATTGTTCAGCAATATCAATTGAAATTAATAAAGACTCTAGTTTAACTGTTGAAGATAATGGGCGAGGAATTCCTGTTGGTATTCATAAGAAAGAAGGAGTATCTGCACTTGAGGTAGTTATGACTAAAATTGGTGCAGGAGGTAAATTTGA
>CABYMF010000028.1 GCA_902519955.1 uncultured Bacteroidota bacterium
AGTTTAGTACCAGTTCTAGAAGACTTTAAAAGAGCGATTTCACTTGAGGGGTCAAACTCTGATGACGATGGAATTAACCTTATTTATAATAAATTCAATGAAACATTAAAAAATCAAGGACTAATAGAGGTTGAAGTTAATATAGGAGATATATTTGATGCTGAAATCCATGAGGCTATCAGTCAAATTCCTGCACAGGAGGATAGTCAAAAAGGAAAAATTATTGATATAATTCAAGGTGGCTATAAAGTAGGGGATAACATAATCACATATCCAAAAGTAGTCGTTGCCCAATAAATAAGAAATGAAAGAAGATTATTATGAAATATTAGGAGTATCTAAATCAGCCTCTGCATCTGAAATAAAAAAAGCTTACAGAAAAAAAGCAATTCAATATCATCCTGATAAAAATCCTGGAGATAAAACTGCTGAAGCTAATTTTAAAAAAGCAGCTGAAGCTTATGAGGTTCTTAGTGATCCAAATAAAAAATCAAAATATGACCAATTCGGACATAGTGCTTTTGACGGTGCAGGTGGATTTGGAGGTGGAGGAATGAATATGGATGATATTTTTAGTCAATTTGGTGATATTTTTGGGAGTGCTTTCGGCTCATCCTTTGGTGGATTTGGAGGAGGTGGTCAGAGAGTTTCAAAAGGATCTAATCTCAGAATTAGAGTAAAATTAAATTTAGATGAGATAATCAACGGGGTTGATAAAAAAATTAAAGTCAAACGAAAAGTATTATCCCCTGATTCAAAATTTTCAACATGTAATAATTGTAATGGAACAGGACAAGTAACTAGAGTTACAAATACAATTCTTGGAAGGATGCAGTCATCATCGATATGTCCATCATGTGGAGGATCCGGTCAATCAATTATTTCTAGAGGTCCAGGAACTGACTCCAACGGGATGTTGAATTCTGAGGAAACAGTATCAATAAATATACCTGCTGGGGTTGAGGAAGGAATGCAGCTTAAAGTATCTGGAAAAGGTAACGACTCTAATAATCCAAATGGAATCTCTGGAGATCTTTTAGTGCTTATAGAGGAATCCAATGATAACAATTTCACAAGAGAAGGAAAACATCTTCATTATGATTTATACATAAGCATATCTGAAGCTGCACTTGGTATTTCAAAGGACATACATCTTATCGATGGGAAAGTTAGGATTAAACTTGAATCAGGCATTCAATCAGGTAAAACTCTAAGACTTAGAAACAAAGGGATTCCTGATCTAAATGGTTACTCAAAAGGTGATCTTCTTGTACATGTCAATATTTGGACACCTAAAACTTTGAATAAAAAACAGAAAGATTTTTTCAAAGAAATGTTAGATGATGATAATTTTAAACCAAACCCCAATAAAACTGATAAGTCCTTTTTTGAAAAAGTACGAGACATGTTTGCATAAATAATTTTATCTTAGATACTAATTTAATTTTAAATGAGTAAAATCCTTATTATTGAAGATGAGGAGCCTATTAGAAGAGTTCTCGTAAGAATATTATCAGATGAAGACTCTGGCTTTGAAATTCAAGAAGCTTCTGATGGTAAAAAAGGTATAGATTTAATCAAAAAAGAATCTTTTGATCTAGTTCTTTGTGATATAAAAATGCCCAAGATTGATGGTATAGAATTACTTCAAAGAACTAGGAAAACTAATACCTCATTACCATTCATTATGCTTACTGGTCATGGAAATATTGAAACTGCAGTAGAATCAATGAAACTTGGAGCTTATGACTTCATTTCAAAACCACCTGATTTAAACAGACTTATTAACTCGGTTAGAAATGCACTTGAGAAAAAGGAGTTAGTAACTGAAAATAAATTACTCAGACAAAAAGTTGCAAAAAAGTATGAGATTATTGGTAAATCGAAACCCATAATGGAGATTCACTCCATGGTTGATAAAGTAGCTCAAACAGAAGCAAGAGTATTAATTACAGGTGAAAGTGGAACAGGTAAAGAACTAGTAGCTCATAATATACATGAAAGAAGCAGTAGAAATAAATCTCCATTTATTGAAGTAAATTGTGCTGCAATACCATCTGAACTTATTGAGAGTGAGTTGTTTGGTCATTTAAAAGGTTCATTTACATCTGCTGTAAAAGATAGACAAGGTAAGTTTGAAGCTGCTAATAATGGTACTTTATTTCTTGACGAGATAGGTGATATGAGCTTGGCTGCACAAGCAAAGGTTTTAAGGGCATTGGAAGAAAATAAAATTCAAAGAGTTGGAAGTCAAAAAGACATTTCTGTTGATGTTAGAGTAATTGCTGCAACAAATAAGGATTTAAAAAAAGAAATTGATGATGGTAATTTTAGAGAGGACTTATATCACAGATTAGCAGTTATTCTAATTGAAGTTCCTGAACTAAGTAAAAGAAAATCAGATATTCCAATTCTAGTTTCCTATTTTTCTGAATTAATTTCAAAAGAGCAAGGTATAGAAACTAAAGTATTCAATAAAGATTCATTAAAATTATTAGAGGAATATAATTGGTCTGGAAATATCAGAGAACTTAGAAATGTTATTGAAAGATTAATTATTCTTGGTGGTAATCCAATTACAAAGGAGGATATAAATTTTTTTGCCTCAAAAAAATAAATTTATATGAAATATTTAATCTATTCTTTAATAGTAATTTTTTCATGTTCTATATACTCTCAGGATTTAAATATTCATTCACAATTTATAAAAAAGATATATGATGAGGCTCTATCTAGAGGTGAATCTTATGAAAGACTCGATTATCTTTCTAATCAGATAGGAGGAAGGTTATCTGGTTCAGTTAATTATGAAAGGTCTGTAAAGTGGGGAAAAGAAGAACTTAATCTAATCGGATTAGATTCAGTATGGCTTCAACCTCTGATGATACCTAAATGGATAAGAGGTGCACCTGAATATGCTCATATTGAATCAAGCCCTGGGAATACGATTTCAGTCCCAATTGTTGCATTAGGTGGATCAATATCAACCCCATCAATTGGTATCTCTGCTAATGTAATAGAAGTAAAATCTTTTGATGAATTAAATAAAATTGGAAAAGATTCCATAGATGGAAAAATTATCTTTTTTAATCGAAAAATGGATCCAACTTTAATAAACACTTTTCAATCATATAGTGGAAGTGTAAATCAGAGAATTCAAGGTGCAGCTAAAGCATCTAAACTTGGTGCTATAGGTGTGATTGTCAGGTCAATGACAACTATACTAGATGATTATCCTCATACTGGTTCAATGTATTATGATGAATTGACATTAAATGAAAGAATACCAGCAGCTGCAATAAGTACTAATGGGGCTGAACTTCTAAGCTCAATGTTATCACTAAACCCTAATATTAAATTTTTTTTTAGACAAAATTCTAAAAACTTACCAGATGTACTTTCTTACAATGTAATAGGCCAAATAGATGGTTCTGAAAGAGCAGATGAGATAATTCTAGTGGGTGGTCATCTAGATTCATGGGATCTAGGGGATGGAAGTCATGATGATGGAGCAGGCATAGTTCAATCAATGGAAGTTTTAAGAATTTTAAAAATTTTAAATTATAAGCCTAAAAGAACTATTAGAGTTGTATTATTTGCAAATAAAGAAAATGGATTAAGAGGTGGAATTAAATATGCAGAGCTTGCAAAGAAAAATAATGAATCTCACTTTTTTGCGTTAGAATCTGATGCTGGTGGATTTACTCCAAGAGGTTTTAGTTTTGATACATCAGAAAGCGAATTTAATAGTTTAAAAGAGTTTGAAATATTATTTAAACATTATGGAATTGATAATTTTGTAAATGGAGGCAGTGGTCCAGATATTGTCCCATTAAAAGATGATAAAATTATTCTTGCAGGGTTAAGACCAGATTCACAAAGATATTTTGATTATCATCATGCCGCATCTGATACATTTGATAAAATTAATAAGCGAGAGCTTGAATTAGGGGCTGCAGCAATGACAGCATTAGTTTATCTAATAGATAATTATAAACTTTAGTAATGAATAAAGTACTTAATGGACTCTCTAGGTATACTAGGGAATTTAAGTATAATCTTAAGCTAGCCTATCCTGTAATGATCGGTATGCTTGGTCATACTTTTGTCCAGTTTATTGATAATGTAATGGTAGGACAGCTTGGTACAGCTGAATTAGCTGCAATTTCATTAGGAAATAGTTTTGTCTTCATTGCAATGTCTATTGGAATTGGATTTTCTCAAGCAATAACACCATTAATTGCTGAGGCTGACGGTGCAAAAAAAGACAAAGATATATCCAGGATTTTTGAACATAGTTTTATGATTTGTTTAATACTTGGATTAATTCTGTTTACAACAGTTTTTTTAAATAGAAACCTTTTATATTCTATGAATCAACCAATTGAGGTGGTTGAACTAGCTTCACCATATTTATTTTGGGTATCATTCTCGTTAATAACGATAGTAACTTTTCAATCATTTAGACAATTTGCTGATGGACTATCATTTACTAAAGCAGCAATGTATTCGACTCTTTTAGGAAATGTAATAAATGTAATTTTAAATTTCCTTTTAATTTTTGGGCTCTGGATATTTCCTGAGCTTGGTGTTGAGGGTGCCGCCATTGGTACACTTATTTCAAGAATCTGTATGTTGACATTTATAATTGTCTACCTAAAACTACATAAAAAGTTATCTATATATATAAAAAGATTTTTTCCTTCAAAAGTTCAAATTAAAAGAGTAAAAAAAATTATATATCTAGGCTTACCATCTGCTTTACATAGCTTTTTTGAGGTTGCTTTTTTTATATCAGCAGTATGGATGTCTGGTGTAATAGGTAAAAACTCTCAAGCTGCAAATCAAATTGCTCTTAACCTAGCTTCTATGACATATATGGTAGCTCTTGGAGTTGGAGTTGCTGCAATGATAAGAGTTGGAAATCAAAGAGGAATGATGAATTTCATTAAATTAAGAGAGGTTGCCCTATCAACATTACTCTTAATAATAATTGTAGATATATTTTTCTGTTTAATATTCCTAATCTTTAATGATTACCTGCCATTACTTTACCTTGACCCTAATGATATTAATAATCTTACTGATGTCAATGAAGTACTTATAATTGCATCAAATCTTCTAATAATTGCTGGAGTTTTTCAATTATTTGATGGTATTCAAGCTGTAGTTCTTGGAGCATTAAGAGGTATGCAAGATGTAAATAAGCCTGCTTTGATCATATTCTTGTCCTATGGTCTAATTGGATTCCCAACTTCATATTTTTTAGGTTTTTATACCAGTCTCTCAGTAGTTGGAATATGGATAGGTTTAATGATAGGTCTGTTCTCGTCATCTCTTTTCCTTTTTCTTAGATTTAACTACCTTTCAAAAAAAACAATAAGACTTAATGATTGAAGAAATATTAAAGCTTGACTCTAAATTATTTCTTTACTTAAATAATTTAGGAACTTCAGAATTTGATGCTTTTTGGATAGCTCTATCTAACATCTGGGCAAATATTTTGATGTATTCATTTTTAATTTGTTTATTCTTTTGCATTCAAAAGATCCGTCCAAAATTTTTAAATATTTTCTATCTTATTTTTGTTATTGCACTGATGATAACAATTACTGATCAAGGAGCAAATCTTTTTAAAGATCATTTTCAACGTCTTAGACCTTGCTATAATGAATATATAAAAGACTCTTTACGACTTGTCAAAGAGAATTGTGGTGGAAAATATGGCTTTTTTTCAGCTCATGCCTCTAACTCATTCTCTTTAGCTATTTTCTTTGGTCTTTTATTCAAAAATAGAATTAGATATATAATTCTAATAACTATAATATATGCATCGCTTATTTCCTACAGTAGAATATATCTAGGTGTTCATTTTCCTATTGATATTATTATCGGTAGTCTTTTTGGATTGCTTATAGGATTTATTATGTA
>CABYMF010000029.1 GCA_902519955.1 uncultured Bacteroidota bacterium
TCAATGTTTTCTTCCATGATAATTTTTAGTTAAGATTTGAGTAATCATAAATTAATTTTTCAACTATTTCTTTTGACTCGTCATTATACTTGATTTCAAAAATACTTGGTGAGTCAACCCATTTTGAAATATGATCAATATTTTTAGAGGAGAACCTGTCAATCACTGTTACCCCCTCCTTCTTTAATGCTGCTGCATTAAACTGCTGTTCTATTTGAGCTTCAACAGGTATAACCAACATTGGTTTTCCAAGAAAAATTGCTTCAGATGTAGTCGCAAAGCCACCAGCACAAACAATTCCATAACATGAGGCAAATTTTTCTAAAAATAATTCTTCAGACAAAGGCACAACATTAACATTTGAAATAATTTTTTTTGATTTTGCATCAGGTGAAAAAATTGTCCATTTTTTATTTTGTGGAAGCTGATTTATTACTTCAATTAAATTTGAAGGAGAGTAAGTTGGTAAATAAATAATAATTTCATCACCCCTTGATACTTTCAGTTTCCTGACCTTGTCTCTGATGATAGGAAAAAAAATTCTATCTGTATATTTTTTATAGTGATATCCATAACCAAGATTTGAAGGAATAATATATTTAATTGCATTAAGAACTATTCTTGAATAATTATTTGGCTTTGGTATATTTTTAAGCCCCATCGAGTATTGATTGGTAAGCTCAAAACATTTAATATTTTTAAATTTAGCTGACCATGCTGAAACAGGTTCAAAATCGTTTATGATTAAGTCATATTTTTTTATAGGACAAGAAATGATCTCTCTAATGAACCTAAAATAGTTGTTTAAAAAAAATGTTTTTAACCAATTGACTGCCCCTGTATCAGTATAGAAAAATGTAAGTCCATGATAATGATAAATAGGTTCTTCCTCTAATAAAAAATCATTTTTTGGACCACTAGTAATAATATCTATATCTGCAATTTCTTTTAATCTGGGAATTATACTTTGAGCTCTAGCAAGATGACCATTCCCTGTAGTTTGGATTGCATAAAGAATTTTCATTTATCCTGAAGAATTTTAAACTCAGCTATGAGATCTTTGTAGAGTTCTTTATTGGTCATTTCAATTCTAGAATCTTCAACACCCTTATATTCTTGTTCTGTTCTTTTGTGCATATATATTGACCATTTATTGTCTACATATTCTAAGGAAGAAAGGCTCTCAAGCCAATCTCCAGAGTTCATATAAATTATTTTTTCTCCATTGATATCAAAGGATTCAATTTTTGGTGTATGAATATGCCCACAAACTACATATTTATATCCATTTTTTTGTGCTATTTCAGCTGCTTTCATCTCAAAATTTGCAAAATACTGAACTGCAGTTTTGACATTTGACTTAATTGTTTTTGAAAAGTTCAATCTTTTTTGACCAAGTGGTTTCATAATTTTTTTATTAATCCAGCTATTAAACATTATCATATAGTCATATAGAAATCCAGCAAGTTTAGTCAGCGATCCAGTTTGGATAGAAAAATCAAAAACATCTCCATGAAAAATCCAGACCTTGCCTTCATCAGTTTCTAGAACAATTTGATTAACAATTTTAAAGTTTTGAATTTTAAAGTTTAAAAACTTTCTCATTAATTCATCATGATTTCCAGTAACGTAATATATTTCTTTGCCCTGAGAAATCAAGTCAAGAAAATACTTAATTACTTTCATGTGAGAAGAAGGCCAAAAGCGTTTATTAAAAAGCATTATATCAACGAAGTCACCATTAATCACAATTTTGTCTGCTTCAATTGAGTCGAGATAGGCTAATACTTCATCAGCTTCAGACCCATATGTTCCAAGATGTAAATCAGAAATAACTAGAATGTCTAAATTTCGCTTCACCAGTTTCCAAATTTAATAAAAGATAACTATAAAGATTAACTACAGCTTTTGAATATAGTCTTTAAAAGAAGTTCCATAAAAATTTTCAAAATTTTCTTCAAATTCTTTTTTAGATTTGAAACCACAAAGTTCCCAAATCTTATTTATGGTAGATATGTCACTTGGTGAAAGAGACTTGGCTAGAGTGATGGCATATTCAACTCTAGAACGTTTAATTTTATTATTAATTTTGTTGATCATTGGTTTAAGACGATGCAATGTAATCAAAAAAATTAATAATTTCAAAAATTACATGAAAGCCTGAAGCTTCATTGCTAATCCTTGATCACCTTTAATTTTGAGTTTTCCACTCATAACAGCCATCATTGGATTTACCTTACCATTCTTTAGGTCTTCCATTAAGGATCCTGCCATAGTAATTGTGCAATCAGCTTCCATATCCTCTAATAAAATTTTATTTTCTGAACCTGTGCCATCTATGCAAATCGAGTTTCCATCAATTTCAAATTTAATAGTTCCACCTATAGGTGCAGCATTTTTAGCCTTTTCTTGAAAGTTTGAAAGTATATTTTCTTTATCCATAATTTTTTCGTTAACAATGTAAAGGTAATAATAAAATAATTTTATTTAGATTAGCATTTATTATAAAGATATGAGCTACAAAGTAAAAAAAGCAGCAGTCTTGGGATCAGGAGTAATGGGTTCCGGAATAGCATGTCATCTTGCAAATGTTGGTATAGATGTTTTAATGCTAGATATACAACCTAATGATAAGTCTATAAAAAATAAAAATTTTGTTGCAGATGAATCATTAAAGAGTGCAATAAAATCCAGGCCAAACCCATTGTATAAAAAAGAATATGCAAGCAGAGTCACAACTGGTAATTTTGATGATGATTTTGAAAAGATTAAAGATGCAGACTGGATAATTGAAGTAATTGTTGAAAATCTTGAAATTAAAAAAACTGTTTTTGAAAAAGTTGAAAAATATAAATCTGATCACGCTTTTGTAACTTCTAATACTTCAAGTATCCCAATATCACTTTTGTGCGAAGGAAGATCCAATGATTTTAAATCTAAATTTTGTGGAACACACTTCTTTAATCCTCCTAGATATTTAAGACTATTTGAGGTAATTCCTCATACTGATTCTGACCCATCTTTAATTTCTTTCTTGATGGAATTTGGGGATGTTAATCTTGGAAAACAAACAGTTTTATGTAAAGATACACCTGGATTTATTGGTAACAGAATTGGTGTAATGTGCGGAATTAAATCTTCTCAACTAACTGAGAAGTATAATTTTAAAATTGAGGAAGTAGATCTAATGACGGGAAGTGTCATTGGCCTTCCTAACTCAGGGACTTTTAGATTACAAGACCTTGTTGGGCTTGACACAAGTAATAACGTAACTAACTTTTTAGTAAACAATGTTACTGACGATTCTTTCTACAGTAAACTTAAAGATCAACCAGACAATAAATCCTTCAATTTTTTAATTGAAAATAAGTTTTTTGGAAATAAATCTGGAAAGGGATACTATGAGAAAACCAAGGAAAAAGATGAGAATGGAAGATCTGTTATAAATGCACTTGATCTCGAATCAAATACTTACAGGAGGTCAATTAAACCAAATATTCCTGAAGTAAAAGAAGCTAAATCCATAGAGCTTTTTGATAGAAGACTTAAGTATCTGGTTGAGGGAGATTCGAATGTAAATAAGTTCTACAAAGAGTATTTTTCATGTCTACTATCATATTCAGCCATGAGTATTCCAGAAATTGCAGATGATTTTTATCAGATAGATGATGCAATTAGAACTGGATATGCATGGAGTTATGGACCATTTGAAATTTGGGATAACCTTGGAATTCACGAAGCTGTTGAAATGATAAAAAGTTGTGGTGAAGATGTTCCTGGTTGGATAACAGACATGTTGAATTCCGGAGCAAATTCATTCTATATTTTTGAAGATGGGAAAAAGAAGTTTTATGATTTAAATACGAAAAAGTATATAAACGTACCTAGCTCTGAAAATCACTATATACTTGATGCATTTAGAGAAGATAAACAAATCCTTAAAAATCCAGAGTGTACTGTTCATGATATTGGAGATGGTGTAATGTGTATTGAGTTTCAGACAAAAGGTAATTCAATTGGAGAAGGGGTTGCTAAGGGTATAAATGAGGCAATCGATATAGCAGAAAGGGATGGATGGAATGGCATTGTAATTGGAAATAATGATAAGCAGTTTTCAGTTGGTGCTAATCTAATGAATATGGGAATGATGGCTATGCAAAAGAATTTTGATGCTATAGAAGAATTCTTAGTTGACTTTCAAAAAATATTGATGCGAATGAGGACTTGTAATGTTCCAGTAGTGTCTGCAACTCATGGATTTGTAATGGGAGGAGGGCTTGAAGTTTCAATCCATTGTGACGCTGGTATACATGCATCTGAATCATACATCGGTCTTGTAGAAGCAGGTGTTGGTCTAATCCCAGGTGGAGGAGGAACAAAAGAAATGGCAATGAGAGCTTCAGACTCATTTAACTCTGGTGATGTAAAAATGCCTTCATTAATTGATCATTTCAAATCTATTGCAATGGGTGCAGTTTCAACCTCTGCATTTGAGGCTTATGATCATCACTATCTTCTTCCCGAAAGAGATTTTGTTTGTATGAATAGAATGAGAAATATCAGTATGGCAAAAGAAAAAGCCTTAAGTTTAAAAAAAGGATACATTCCTCCATCCTCAAGACAAGATATTGAAGTACTTGGTAGATCAGGTTTATCTACTCTTTATTCTGCAATAAATGAATTTAGACTAGGAGATTATATGTCAGATTATGATGTTGAGGTTTCTAGAAAAATAGCATATGTTATGTGTGGAGGAGATCTAACCTTTTCACAAAATGTAAGTGAGGAATACCTATTAGACCTTGAAAGAGAAAATTTTATGAGTCTGCTTGGAAATCAAAAAACATTAGATAGAATTCAGCATATGCTGATGACTAAAAAACCTTTAAGAAATTAATTATGGAAGCATATATAGTAGCTGGTTACAGATCAGCAGTTGGAAAAGCAAAAAAAGGTGGCTTTAAAAATTATAGAACCGATGATTTAGCAGTAGATGTTATTAAACATCTTACATCACAAGTCCCAGAACTTGACACAACCAAAGTTGATGATGTAATTGTTGGATGTGCTAACCCTGAGGGTGAGCAAGGACTTCAAGTAGCCAGACTTATTTCTGCTAGAGCTCTTGGAAAAGAAGTTCCAGGTGTTACAATAAATAGATATTGTGCTTCTGGTTTAGAGGCAATTTCAATGGCTGTTAGTAAGGTTAGAGCAGGTTTTGGAGATATCTTTATTGCTGGAGGTATTGAGAGTATGAGTCTAATACCTATGACAGGATATAAATTAGCTCCAAGTTATAAAGCTAATCTCGAAAACATGAATTATCACATAGGTATGGGGCACACTGCGGAGGCTGTTGCTGAAAAATATAAAATTACAAGAGATGCAAGTGATAAATTTTCATGTGAGTCTCACATCAAAGCTGCTAATGCAATTGATAATGGATATTTTAAAGATGAAATTGTCCCTGTAACTGTAGAAGAAGTATTTGTAAAAGATGGTAAGAAAGTCACAAAATCTCATACAGTAGAAATGGACGAGGGGGTTAGGAGAGAGACAACAATTGAGGCTTTATCAAAATTAAGACCGGCGTTCAAACTTGGTGGTATCGTTACTGCAGGTAGTTCATCTCAAATGTCAGATGGTGCTGCATTTGTTCTTGTAATGTCAGAAGAAATGGTAAAGCAGTTAGGGGTTGAACCTATTGCAAGAATGGTTACTTGTACATCAGGTGGAGTAGATCCTTTATAT
>CABYMF010000030.1 GCA_902519955.1 uncultured Bacteroidota bacterium
ATTGTGGAAATATAGAATGGGTGTTGATTATGCACCACTCACTGGATTTAATTTCTCTATCTCATTCCAACATGATGATAAGTTTAGATCAGTCCAAGGTAACTGGAATGGTATGGTTCAAACTAAAAACTTGATTGATGCAAGCTTAGGCTACAGATTTAGCCCTAATTTTAGATTTGATATTTCTGCAACTAACCTTACAGATTTACCATATCAAACTTATCCTAATCTACCAACTATTAGAAGGAGAGTGCTTGGAAAGGTTACTTTCAACTTCTAATTAATCATAATATTATCACAAAAAGAGCAACTTTGGTTGCTCTTTTTTTTTGGATAAACTTTTATGTAACTATATTTGAATTACAGCAATTAAAATGAAAAAAGTAGGTATTGATGCACTGTCATATTATGTCCCATCTCTTTATGTAGATATTAAAGATCTTGCATCCTCACGTGACATAGCACCAGAAAAATTAGAAGCAGGACTAGGTTTAAGAAAAATGACTACTCCTGATTATGATGAAGACTCTGCTTCAATAGCAGCTAACTCGTTATATCGCCTAATTAAGGACAATAATATTGATCCTCGAAAAGTAGGCAGAGTATACCTTGGAACTGAAAGTGGTGTTGATGCTTCTAAACCTACCTCATCTTATGTTGTAGAGATAATTGAAAATATTCTTAGTGAAGAATTTGGTGAAAGATGCTTTAAGAATTGTGATATTGTAGATCTTACTTTTGCATGCGCAGGAGCAGTTGACGCTCTTGAAAATTGTTGTGACTGGGTCAAAAATGGTTATAATAGACAAGCAATTGTAATTGCGTCTGATATAGCAAAGTATGAACTTTATTCGACAGGTGAATACACTCAAGGCGCTGGATCCGTTTCAATGTTAATTTGTGAAAATCCTTCAATTATTTCATTTAATGGAACATGGGGTGTCTCTACCAAAGGTATAGGTGATTTCTTTAAACCTAGGAGAGTGTTTAAAAAGTCTAATATATTGATAGAAGCTGCAAAGCTTTTAGGGCAAGATGTTTCTGAAAACGAAGCTGAAATAATTCTTGAAAGCGCAAACTCAAAATTTTGGTCAGACACAAATGATTTAATTGAAATTTATAAAGAAGAACCAATATTTGAAGGGCAATTTTCTAACGAAAGTTACAAGGAAAGAGTTCATGAAGCTATAGAAAATTTTAATGAACAAAATCAAAGAGATTTCTTAACAGATTGGGAGAATATAATCTTTCATCTACCCTACGCTTTTCATGGGAGAAGAATGATAATAAACAAATGGTTAGATTGGATGAGTGAGAATAATTTATCTCATAAGATATATTCAGAAATAGGTGAGCCCATATCAGAAGATGATAAAGAATGGATTAGAAAGGTATCAAAATCATCAATTTATAAATCTTTTATTGAAGAGAAGATATCTCCAGGTGAAAGAGCCTCTTCAGAAATTGGCAATATGTATACTGCCTCAATTTTTATGTCTTTAATAAGTTCTCTAATTGAAGCTAACATAAATAATAAAGATTTTGAAAATAAAAAAATAGGTTTTATAAGCTATGGAAGTGGCTCAAAAGCTAAAATATTTGAAGGAACAATTCAAAAAAATTGGATTGATAAGGTTAAAAATTTAAATTTATTTGAAAATCTTAATAACAGGAAAAAGATAAGTGTAGAGACCTATGAAAAGCTTCATAAGAGTAAGGTTTCATCTAATATTAATAATAATGATGGAATTATTAAACTTTCCAAAATTTCAAATGAGGAGTTTACTGAAGGTTTAAGAAATTATATTAAATATTAAGTTCTAAAATGAATATTCTCGTTTGTATAAGCAGTGTACCTGACACCACATCAAAAATTAACTTTGTTGATAATGACTCAAAGTTTGATATAAATGGTGTTCAATTTATAATTAACCCAAATGACGAGTTCGGTTTGACTAAAGCAGTGTGGATGAAGCAGTCAAATAATGCAAGTGTCACTGTTCTAACTGTAGGAGAAGCTTCAGTTGAAACTACTCTTAGAAAATGCCTTGCAATTGGAGCTGATAAAGCAATAAGGATTGACTGTCTCCCTAAAGATGGATACTCAGTAGCTAAGGAAATTGAATCACACTGCAATGATGTTTCCTATGATATTATAATTTGTGGAAGAGAATCTATTGACTATAATGGAGGTATAGTCCCTGGGCTACTGGCAGGTTTTTTGGATTATAACTTTGTAACAAATTGTGTAGATCTTAATGTGGATGGCAAGAAGGCTGTTTTTTCAAGAGAGATGTCCGGTGGAACAGAAATAAGTGAGTGTGAACTTCCTCTTGTTGTTGGATCTCAAAAAGGTTTAGTTGAGGAAAAAGACCTAATTATCCCTAATATGAGAGGTATTATGATGGCAAGACAAAAGCCATTAGATGTAATTACTGCTAAAGGAATCAGTAGTTTAACAGAGGATAAAAAATTCATCAAGCCTGAACCTAAAAGTGAAGTTAAGCTAGTCAAGGCCAATGAACTAGACCAATTAATTGATTTACTAGAAAACGAAGCAAAAGTAATATAGATATGTCAGTACTAGTATATTTAGAATCTGAAGATAATAAATTTAAGAAGTCATCTTACGAAACTCTTTCATATGGAAAGGCATTGGCTGATATGATGGAAACAGATATATTTGGAGTGGTTTTTAATTGCTCAAATACAGATAGCTTAAAAAATTACGGTATAAACAAGATTCTCAAAATTGATAATCCAGATTTCAATGATTTTTCAGCCAAAAAATTTTCCCATGCAATAGTTGATATATTAAAAAGTGAAAAAATCGAAGTGGTAATTCTGTCATCATCTGCTAACTCAAAATTTCTTGGTGCTTATCTTTCTGGTATAACTGATTCCTCATATGTATCAAACGTAATTGAATTACCTAAAAGCTTAAATCCATTCATTCTAAAAAGAACATGTTTTACAAATAAGGCTTTCTCGCAAACTGAAGTAAATTCTGATCTAAAGATTATAAGCATTACCTCAAATTCGTTTGGATTAATTGAGAACTTAAGCGACCCCGTAATCGAAAGTTTAAATATCAATTGTGTTGATTCAAATCACAAAATATTAAATATTGAAAAAGAAACTGGTTCGGTTACAATTGCAGACGCTGAAATTGTTGTTTCAGCAGGAAGAGGATTAAAGGGTCCGGAAAACTGGAATATGATTGAGGCACTGGCTAAAACGCTAGGAGCAGCAACAGCTTGCTCAAAGCCTGTATCTGATATGGGTTGGAGACCACATAGTGAACATGTTGGTCAAACTGGTAAACCTGTATCATCAAACTTATATATTGCAATAGGTATATCAGGAGCGATTCAACATTTGGCAGGAATCAATTCATCAAAAATTAAAGTTGTTATAAATAATGATCCTGAAGCACCATTTTTTAAAGCTGCAGATTATGGTGTTGTTGGAGATGCATTTGAAATAGTTCCTGCATTAATCGAAAAACTTAAAGCTAGAAAATAATAATTACTTATAATTATAATTATATCATAAGATATGCTTATACTTATAAATTAAAAACAGCCTTTAGATCAAACTCTAGAATTGTAAATTATTAGACTATTATATAATCTGATATAAAATATAATAAATATAATTTTTTCTAATACTCAGTATATAAAACTTCTAATTTAAGTTGCTTTGAAAGATCCTTTTGATTAGGGCTTGATCCAAAAATTGAGACCGGAAAAGGAAGGGAAACTGAAGATGACGGTAATGTCAATTTTTGTTTATTATATAAGTAACCATTTTTTAAAGATATATCTTCTACATTAGAGGTGGTAGTCAAACCAAGATCAATATTGAGAGAGTCATGCCTTACTATATTGGAAACATGGTTTGTAATATTAAACTTATAACTTGTTGGTTTATTGTTAGCGTCATATTGGAGTAGCCCTCCAAAAAGAAACTTATTAGCATTTACTGCTGAAGGATTGTAATTAATAGAAAAATCTTTATTATAGTCCTCTATTGGAAAGCCGTCATCATAAGAGTAAAGGTATAGCCTATTAGGTAAAAAATCATAGTTTGAATTATATATCTGCTGATCTAAATGAAGTATTATGTTTGCTTCATTAATTAGAATATCTTTATCCTTAAATTCCTGCAGTGATGAAGAAATAGAGTTGTCATCTGAAAAAAGCTTTAATTTAGAGACAAATTTTGTTCCATTTAAATATATTTTATCCGATGACAGATTATCATTAGATGAGGATAACGAACTCAAAATACTATCACTAATATTTAAATGCTCGTAAAGA
>CABYMF010000031.1 GCA_902519955.1 uncultured Bacteroidota bacterium
AGGTGTAAGAATAATGGGTAAAATGACTAGAAAATGTTTTGTAAAAAAAATTCATGAAAATAGATTTAAAATTATTTTAACTCAAGGAATGAACAGGCAGATAAGAAGAATGTGTGAGGTTCTTGGATATAGAGTTACAAAATTAAAACGTGTAAGAATAATGGATATTCATCTTGACACTAAAGTTGGAGAATACAGAGATCTAAATAATGAAGAAGTTGGTCAGTTATTTATTAAGTAATTGTAATATCGACTGTGTGACCTTCATTTGACCTTACATTAAATACTGTGGAATCCTCAAATATTAAATATTGACCTTTAACACCAATTAATTTTCCTTCAATTGTATCTGATTTTTTTAAGCTTGCAGATTTAACACTCTCAATTTGACTCTCCCTGAAATAGTTAAACTTAACAATTTCACTATCTGTTTTAAAATAATCTTTAAATTCATCTCCCAAAACCTCTAAAGCATCTTTTTTAAAATCTACAATATTCCCCTCTTCAATGTTATTAGTTAACATTTTTCTCCAATTAGTTTTATCAGAAAAATTATCTTTTAATTTAACTTCAGCAATGCCGGCAAGGTATCTATTAGGAACTTCTAGTAACTCAATTGCTTCAATTGCTCCTTGATCAATCCATCTGGTTGTTTTATTATTTGATCTAGTTACACCAACCTTGATTCCACTAGTTTTTGAAAGGTATACAATATGATCTTGTAGTTGAATTTTCTTTTCATATTCAAGATCGCGATCTTGAATATCTAGATGAGCTTTACTTAATTCAGGTTTCATAACCCAATCACCAGAAATTGGTGACTCAAAAAAACACTTTTTACAAAATCCATTTGCAAATATTTCAATATTATCTTGACATGAAAGGCAACAATACCCTGTCTTTTGAATCTTAAAATTTTTACCAATTGATTGATTAAGAAATAGCAGATCATCCCCAAAGTCTAGAATATATCTAACAGGATCATCATGAATTGAAATCATTTTTTTAAATACTCCTGAAAACATATTTTAATGTTTACTATTTTTATGATAAATATATACATTCCATGCCAATTCCAATTTTTAATTCTGTTGCATCATTCTTTTTAAAAAGAAGAATTAGTCAAATAGAGCTTTTTAAAGATTACCCGATTGAAGTTCAACAAGAAGTGCTCAGGAAAATGATAGTTTATTCAATCGATACTGAAATTGGAAAAAAATATGATTTTAAAACAATTAGACATTATAATGACTTTAAAGAAAGAGTGCCAACAGTTGCGTATGAGGATATTTACAATGATATAGAAAGGAATAGGAAAGGAGAGCAAAATATATTTTGGCGAACTCCTATCAAATGGTTTGCTAAGTCTAGTGGAACAACCAATGCAAAAAGTAAATTTATACCAATAAGTTTTGAATCTTTAGAGGATTGTCATTACAAAGCTGGTAAGGATATGCTATCTCTTTATTTTAATAATAATATAAATTCGCAGCTTTTAGTTGGAAAATGTCTCCGTCTTGGGGGATCAAGAGAGATCTATGAAAATAATGATAGTTATTATGGAGATTTATCAGCTATAATTATAGATAATTTACCATTTTGGGCAGAATTAAGCAGTACACCTAGCTCTAAAACATCTCTTATTCCAGAATGGGAAGACAAAGTCAATGCAATCATTAAAGAATCCATCAATGAAAATGTAACAAGTTTTGCTGGAGTTCCTTCCTGGATGCTATCCTTATTTCAACAAGTATTAGAGAAGACAGGTAAGGATGATATTCTTGAGGTATGGAAAAATGCAGAAGTTTATTTTCATGGAGGTGTTAGTTTTGAGCCATATAAAAACTTATACAGCAAATTATTTCCATCAAAAGATTTTAAATATTTTGAAATTTTTAATGCCTCTGAGGGATTCTTTGCTATTCAAGATCAAAATAGCTCCTCCGAGTTACTATTAATGCTAGATTATGGAATATTCTATGAGTTTATTCCAGTAAATGGTTCGGAAAATGAAATTGTTTCTCTGGCAGATGTTGATCTTAACACAAATTATGAAATGGTAATAACTACTAATTCTGGTCTATGGAGATACAGAATTGGTGATACCATTAAATTTACTTGTTTAAATCCTTATAGAATTAAGGTTACAGGTAGGACAAAACATTTCATAAATGTTTTTGGTGAAGAATTGGTAGTAGAAAATGCTGAAATGGCTTTATCCAGAACTACAGAACTTACTAAATCTGAAATATCTAATTATACTGTTGGCCCTATATTTATGGGTAATAAAACTAAAGGGTCTCATGAATGGATTATAGAGTTTTCAAGAGAACCAGATGACATGAACAAGTTTACTGAGATATTAGATTTAAGCTTGCAGAGTCTAAATTCTGATTATGAGGCAAAAAGACATAAAAACTCTACATTAGAGCTACCAAAAATTATTTTAGGGAGAAAAAATCTTTTCTATGATTGGTTAGGATCTAGGAATAAACTAGGTGGACAAAACAAGATTCCTAGACTTTCAAATTCTAGAGAATATGTTGATGAACTTTTAAAGATTAATTAAGAAACAGCTTTTAGATGAGATATATCTACATTTTGAAGTTTTTGATCAGCATAAACTTTTGTAATCTTTAGCTCTTTGATGTCAGAACTTGGCAGGTTGAACATTGCATCATTTAAGATTGCCTCACAAAGAGTTCTTAGACCTCTAGCACCAATTTTAAACTCAAATGCCCTTTCTACAATATAGTCTATAGCACTGGGTGTAATAGTAAATTCAATGTCATCCATTTCAAAGAGTCTAGTATATTGTTTTACAAGAGCATTTTTTGGGACTGTCATAATATCTCTTAAAGCATCTTTTGATAGGGGGTTTAAATGACACATAACAGGGAGCCTACCTATTATTTCTGGAATTAAACCATATGATCTAATATCATGAGGATTAACAAATTTTAGAACATTTTCATCATCATCATTTACAACTTTTTCATCTGATGATTTAAAACCTATAGATTGTAAATTAAGTCTAGTCTTTATTATCTTATCAATTCCATCAAAAGCACCACCAGCTATAAATAAGATATTTGAAGTATCCAGTTCTATAAATTGTTGATCAGGGTGTTTTCTTCCACCCTTTGGAGGAACATTTATAGTTGTGCCTTCTAATAATTTAAGCATTGCTTGTTGGACCCCTTCACCTGATACATCTCTAGTAATTGAAGGATTATCACTTTTTCTAGCAATTTTATCAATTTCATCAATAAATACTATTCCATTCTGTGCTTTTTCTACATCAAATTCAGCAGCTTGAAGTAATTTACTTAATATACTTTCAACATCTTCTCCTACATATCCAGCCTCGGTGAGAACTGTTGCATCAACAATTGCAATCGGGACATTTAAAAACTTAGAAATTGTTTGAGCTAAAAGTGTTTTACCTGTTCCAGTTGGGCCCACTAAAAGTAGATTACTTTTTTGGATTTCAATTTCATTAGGAATTTGTTTTTGATTTATTCTTTTATAGTGATTGTAGACAGCAACAGCTAATGTTTTTTTTGCTTGTTCCTGACCAATTACGTGTAGATCAAGAAAATTTTTAATTTCTATTGGTGGTTTAAGATCAACTGCAAAGTCACTTGATTCTTTCGATGTTTGATCATCTTTAACAATCATATCTGCTTGAGATATACATATATCACATATGTGAGCATCTAATCCAGCAATAAGAAGTTTTGTTTGAGATTTTGCCCTTCCACAAAAGGAACATAGAATTTCTTCCTCACTCATATTTACTTGTTTAAGACTTCATCAACCATTCCATACTTGTTAGCTTCATCAGCCTTCATCCAATAATCCCTGTCACTGTCTGCATTAACTTTTTTAAAGGTTTGACCAGAATGTTTTGAAATTATTTTATAAAGTTCATCTTTCAATTTCAATATTTCACGAGCAGTAATTTCAATATCAGCAGCCTGACCAGAAACTCCTCCTAAAGGTTGATGAATCATTACCCTTGAGTGCTTTAGAGCAGATCTTTTACCCTTTTTACCTGCACACAAAAGAACTGCAGCCATAGAGGCAGCGCATCCAGTACATATTGTTGCTACATCAGGTTTTATATATTGCATGGTATCATATATTCCTAGGCCTGCATAAACTCCACCACCTGGTGAGTTTATATACATTT
>CABYMF010000032.1 GCA_902519955.1 uncultured Bacteroidota bacterium
GCACCTCTCTCTAAAAATTGACTCCAAGCATAAGCTATTAGATCATCTTCAACAAAATTTTCTTGATCTGAAGCAAGAAAATTTATTGGTTGAAAAGGAATATTATGAATGTTTACAATAATAGATTTTGTTTTTAAAGCATAACTCACAGATACAGAATCAAGTCTAAAATGAGTTTCATCTTTAGCTCCACCATCAATAAACATTATTGCAGTTTCAGTAAGAGTTTCATTTGGTATAACAATATCAACATAGTGTGACCATTCAACATCTTCTACCTTTTTTTTATCTAGCCACTCACCTGAGATCATTTTTATGTGAAATCCTGTCCATTCATCTTCATAAATAATATTCTCAACTTCATAACTAAACTCATTCTTTGTAGTTTCAATATAATCTTTCATTGAGTCGTAACTTTGATCTGATAAAAAGGCATAGTTAAGACCGAAGTATGCAATAATAAGTGTAAAAGCTAAAAGAAATTTTTTAAAATACATATTTACTAAAATTAAGTTACCATCTTATAATTGTGCTTCCCCAGGTAAATCCACTTCCAAATGCTGCTAATACCACAATATCTCCATCATTTATTTTTGAATTTTCCCAAGCTTCAGTTAGAGCAATTGGAATTGAACCTGCAGTAGTATTTCCATATTTTTGAATATTATTATAGACCTGATCGTCAGAAAGACCAAATTTATTTTGAACAAACTGGGATATTCTAAGATTAGCTTGGTGAGGTATCAACATATCTATTTGTCCAGGTGATAATCCATTTTTATCTAAGCCTTCCATTATTACTTCTGAAAATCTAACAATGGCATTTTTAAAAACTAATTGACCATTCATATATGGATAGTAAGAAATATCATCAGGGTCATTATCCTTAATAATTTTGTTTACCCACCTATTGGTATTTGGTCCAATTAGTGCTAAATCTTTTGCAAATTTTCCTTCAGAATGAAGATGAGAAGACAGTATACCTTTTGTTAAATCTTCCTCTCTCGATATAACTGCAGCTCCAGCGCCATCTCCAAATATTACAGTTACCGCTCTACCTCTTGTAGAAAAATCAAGCCCACCTGAGTGGTTTTCTGATCCAATTACTAAAATATTTTTATACATACCTGATTTTATAAACTGATCAGCCGTCGCAATAGAATATATAAAACCAGAACATTGATTTCTTATATCAATTGCTGGACAAGTTTTAATTTTCAGTTCTTCTTGAACAAGAACACCACCTCCAGGGAAATAATAGTCTGGACTCAATGTTGCAAAAATAATTAGGTCAATTTCATTCTTATCAATTCCAGCTCTTTCAATTGCTATTTTTGCTGCTTTAACCCCCATGACAGCAGTTGTATTACCATCACCTTTTTTTATATGTCTTCTTTCATTAATTCCTGTTCTTTCTATTATCCATTCATTGGTTGTATCCATAATTTTTGAAAGATCATCATTGGTTACTACATTATCAGGGAGATATTTACCTAATCCAGCTATTTTTGAATTATACATTTTTTTGGTTTTTTTCAAGTTAAGAAAATTAATTAGTGATCTAAGACTTATTCTAAACGAATATTACCTAGGCCAATATCTATTCCTGACGAAGCTTTAACTAAAAAAGCAATTGATCATTTTTCTTTTAATTTTTCAGCGTTTAAAGATAAAAAAATTGCAGAGAGGATGGGATTCGAACCCACGATTCCATTTCTAGAATACACGCTTTCCAGGCGTGCGCCTTAAACCACTCGGCCACCTCTCTAATAAAATATATTAATCTCCAAAAATTTCATAAGAATTTCTTTGTGTTATTCTTGATATTTCTGAAACATCTAAATTATATATTTCTGATAGCTTATCAGCTATTATAGACAAGTATGAACTTTCATTTCTTCTTCCCCTGAAAGGAGACGGAGCTAAATATGGAGAATCTGTTTCCAAAACAATTCTTTCTAGCGGAACTGAACTTAAAAATTCTGAAATTTTTCCATTTTTAAATGTTACAACTCCTCCTATTCCTAAATGAAAATTTAGATCAATTATCTTATTGGCTTGTTCCTCATTACCTGTAAAACAGTGAAAAATTCCTCTTAGTTTCTTTGATTTAAATTTTTGAAGAACTTCAAAAATTTCATCAAATGAGTCTCTAGAGTGAATTACAATTGGCAAGTCATAATCAATAGATAATTTTATTTGTTCTTCAAATGCAATTAATTGTTGATCAAAATATTTCTTTTCATGAAATAGGTCTATCCCAATTTCCCCAATAGCTTTATAATCATGTTCTTTAATCTGTTTTTTTACAAATTCAATTTCTAATTCAAAGTTTTGATCAACATAACAAGGATGAAGACCAATCATACAAAAAATTCTATTTGGAAATTTGTTTTCCAAATCGCGCATGCTCTTATTATGCTTAGAATTAATTGATGGTAAATAAAATTTTTCAACTCCAACTGATACTGCTCTTTGGATTACATCATCAATATCGTCTTTAAAATGGTCTAAGTATAAATGGGTATGAGTATCAATCAAATCAACTAAGGCCTAAAGATTTTTCAACTTTTCCATCCATTAAAATATTTTCTGGATCTTCCACTCCTTCTTTAACAGCAATTAAAAATCCAACAGATTGATTACCATCAATAATCCTGTGATCATATGATAAAGCTAAATACATCATCGGTCTTATCTCAACTTTTCCTTCAAATGCAATTGGTCTTTGAATAATATTATGCATTCCTAAAATACCTGATTGAGGTGGGTTAATAATTGGAGTAGAAAGCATTGAGCCAAAAACACCCCCATTTGAAATTGTAAAGGTACCACCAGTTAAATCATCAACTGTTATTGACTTGTCTCTTACATTATCAGCAAGTCTTTTTATTTCTTGTTCAACAGCTGGAAAAGATAGATTATGAGCATTTCTTAAAACTGGAGTCATTAGTCCTTTAGGACCAGAAACTGCAATGCTTATATCAGAATAGTTATAAGAAATTTTTTCATTACCATCAATCATTGAATTTACATCTGGATAAAGTTCAAGAGCTCTTGTAACAGATTTAGTAAAGAAACTCATGAAACCAAGACTTACGCCATGTTTTTGGAAGAAGGCTTCTTTATACCTCTTTCTAAGTTTAAATATATTGGATAAATCTGCTTCATTAAATGTAGTTAGCATTGCCGTTTCATTTTTAACAGATACTAGTCTCTCTGAAACTTTCCTTCTTAACATTGAAAGTTTTTCTCTTTTTTCACTCCTGCCTCTATGATTTGAAGAACCCATTGCTGGAACAACTTTTAAGACATCATCTTTTGTTATTTTATCTCCTTTAGAATATATTTCATTAATATCAATACCTTTATCTGATGCTATATTTCTTGCAAGAGGAGTAATACTTATATCAACAATCTTATTTGCTTCAATCTTTTTTTCCTCTTTAATATTTTGTTGATTAGACTCAGAATTTGATACAATGGCATTTGATGCTTGAGATGTATCAATTAAACAGACAACATCACCTACGGACATAGAATCACCCTCCTCAGCTTTCAAGGTAATTTTACCAGATGCTTCGGCTGGAAGATCTAGTGTTGCTTTATCCGAATCTATTTCTGCTATTGTTTGATCCTTATTGACAATATCCCCATCTTTTACAAGCCATTGGGATATTTCAACTTCTGTTATTGACTCACCAGGGGAGGGGATTTTCATTTCAAGGACCATCAGTAATCTTTAGCTGTTATTAGTTATCTAAATTAATCATAAAATTGAAACTATTTAAATATTCATTATCTTAATAAATAAAAAATTATGTCAAA
>CABYMF010000033.1 GCA_902519955.1 uncultured Bacteroidota bacterium
TAGAATTGTTAACCAGAAAGATTTAATAATTCCCCATCAAAGATTACATCTAAGAAATTTTGTTTTATATCCACTTAATGATATTGCAGCTGATTTTATACATCCTATTTTATTAAAATCTGTAAATGAATTATTAAAGGAATGCGAGGATGATGAAACTCCAAAAGAGTCACTATTGAGCATATTTTAATAACTACTATATTTCTGTCTTATAAAAAAAGTCCCAGAGAACAATTCCTGCAGCAACTGATACGTTCAAAGAGTGCTTAGTCCCAACTTGTGGTATTTCAATAACATCATCTGAAACATTTATTATTTCATCTTGAATACCATCCACTTCGTTTCCAAATATAAATGCATACTTATTATCCTTAAGAGGTTTAAAATCTTCAATTTTAAGAGATCTGTCTGCTTGTTCTATAGAGATGATTTTAGTCCCTCTTTTTTTTAGTTTTTCAATGGTATCGATTATATCCTCTGAATACTCCCAATCAACTGAGTCTGAAGAACCTAATGCTGTTTTTCCCATTTTGGGATTATCTGGAGTTGCTGTGTAGCCAGAAATTATAATTTTTTCAATCAAAAAAGAGTCAGATGTTCTAAAAATTGAACCAACATTATGGATACTCCTAATATTATCTAGAATGACAATAGCAGAAGTTTTTTTAGATTTTTTGAATTCATCTACTGACTTTCTATTTAGTTCAGTATTTTTTAATTTTCGCATTTAAGTAAAAATAAAAATATTTACATTAGCACAAATACATACTTGTGACCAAAGCTACTAAAATCACTCCTTTAATGAAGCAGTATAATGATATTAAATCTAAATATCCTAATACTATACTTTTATTTAGAGTAGGAGACTTTTATGAGACATTTGGAGAAGATGCAATCTTGGCATCGAAGGTTTTAGGTATTGTACTTACAAAAAGAGGAGCTGGATCAACAAGTGAAACTGAATTAGCTGGTTTCCCTCATCATTCAATTGAAAATTATCTGCCCAAACTTGTAAAAGCTGGAAATCGAGTAGCCATTTGTGACCAATTAGAAGACCCTAAACTGACAAAGAAAATTGTTAAAAGAGGAGTTACAGAAATTGTTACACCAGGAATTGCAATAAATGATGGAGTCTTAGATCAGAATAAAAATAATTATTTAGCGTCAATATATTTTGAAAAAAATCAATGTGGTATTTCGTTTTTAGATGTTTCAACTGGAGACTTCTATGTCTCACAAGGAGATACTAAACTTATTGATCAATTAATAGCGAACTTTTCACCAAATGAAATTTTAATTTCAAAGCCCTCAAAGAATAAATTCAACGAATTAATGGGTAATTCATATAATGTTTATCCATTAGATGATTGGGTATACGACAGTTCATACTCTCACAATAAATTATTAAATCATTTTAAAACTAAAAGCCTTAAAGGCTTTGGAGTGGATGAAATTAAACTGGGCACAATAGCAGCTGGTTCAATTATCCACTATCTGGATGATACCGAACACAACAACTTAAGTCATATTTCTAATCTTCAAAGAATTTTTCCAGACTCATATGTTTGGATGGATAAATTCACAATGAAAAACCTTGAGCTATTTAGTTCAAATTCAATTAATGGATTTAATCTATCGGAGACTATAGATGACACTATAACTAGTATGGGTTCCAGAAAATTAAAAAATTGGATTGCATTTCCCTTAATAAATAAAAAAGATATCCTTGGACGTCAAAAGATTGTAAATTCTATAATTAATGATGATAATATTAGTGATATACTGGATTTAAATTTAAATAGTATATCTGACATAGAGAGGCTAATGTCTAAGGTTGCAACTTATAAAATTTCTCCCAGAGAACTAGTACATTTAAAAAACTCCCTAGAAAGCGTAAAGATTATTAAAGACTCCCTTAAGAAAGGAAGCGGAACTTTAAAAAGTTTTGCTAATAGTGTGCCTAAATCAAAATCAATAGTTGATGAAATTTCAAAAACTTTAAAAGAGGATTCACCTGTTTCTGTTTTAAAAGGAGATTTTATAAATGACAATTATTCAAAAGAATTAGATGCTTTAAGAGAAATAAGATTATCAGGTAAGCACTACTTAAATCAAATCCTAGAGAGAGAAACTGATAAAACAAAAATACCATCGCTGAAGATCTCTTTTAATAATGTTTTTGGATATTATATAGAGGTAAGAAATACCCATAAGGATAAGGTTCCTGAAGAATGGATAAGGAAACAAACACTAGTCAATGCGGAAAGATATATTACTCAGGAATTAAAAGAATATGAAGAAAAAATAGTTAATGCAGATGAAAAGATTAAGGACCTAGAATTAAGACTATTCCTAAAACTAATTGATAAGCTACAAGATGGGCTCTCAACTTTAAAGTTGATTTCGGAGAAAGTATCAATAATTGATATTTTAAATTCATTTTCCAAAAGAGCAATTAAATTTAAATATTCATGTCCAGAGATCATAAAAGAAAAAAAAATTGAAATAAAAGAGGGAAGGCATCCAGTTATTGAGGCTAACCTGCCTCATGGGGAGAGATATATTCCAAATGATATTTTATTAGATAATGATCAGCAGATTATTATGATTACAGGTCCAAACATGTCAGGAAAATCAGCAATACTTCGACAGACTGCATTAGTTACAATACTAGCTCAGATTGGAAGTTTTGTTCCTGCAAAAAACATGAAATTTTCTATTGTTGATAGAATATTTACTCGAGTTGGAGCAAGTGATAATATCTCTATGGGAGAATCAACATTTATGGTTGAGATGAATGAGACGGCATCTATTTTAAATAACCTGACTAAGAACAGCCTTATCCTATTAGATGAGATAGGCAGAGGAACAAGTACTTATGATGGAATATCAATTGCATGGGCCATTGCTGAATTTCTCCATGAAAATAAAAATAAACCTCATGTTCTTTTTGCAACACATTATCATGACTTGAATGAAATGGAATTAATATTTAAAGGAATTAAAAACTTTAATGTAAGTGTTAAAGAAACAAAAGATGATGTAACATTCTTAAGAAAACTTGTTAGAGGTGGAAGTAATCATAGTTTTGGTATCCATGTAGCTAAAATGGCAGGAATGCCAAAGTTAGTTTTAGACTCTGCGAAAAATAAACTAAAATTGATGGAAAGAAATAAGCCAAAGGAGTCAAAAGGTGAAAGTAAAGATGGTGATTTCCAACTAAGTTTTTTTGATGTCGAAGATCCAAAGATGCAAGAAATAAGAAAAATAATTGAAAATTTAGATATTGATAATTTAAGCCCAGTTGAAGCTCTTATTAAATTGAATCAGATTAAAAAAGAAATAAAAGATGAAGATTGATTTACATGGTAAAACTCATCCAGAGGGTCTTGAACTAATTGAGGAATATATGCTCTTAAACTCTGTAAAAGGAAGTGTTAGTC
>CABYMF010000034.1 GCA_902519955.1 uncultured Bacteroidota bacterium
AATTGGCAAATAGTTTCTATTGACAAGGATAAAGAAAATATTGAGGCTTATATAATTCCATATCATGCACATAATGATTTTTTAGAATTATCAGCTGAAACAAGCTTAGTAGGTGGGATTGCATATTATATGATCATTGTTTCAACTTTATTTTTTTTACTAAAAAAAATTATTCAATCTATTCAGAGAAGAAAACCACTTGAGTATGACTTGCTTTTTTTTACAGTATTGGGTATTTGGATAGTTGACTCTATGTTTAATTTTCCTGCTGCAAGAGTTTTACAACAAATAACATTAATGTATATAATAGCAGTGATTATAAACTATTATAAATTTAAAACTTTAAAGTTGCCAAAAATGATAAGTACTTTTGCACTTTGTGTATTATTTATTTCTCTACCTTTTGTTTTATTTTCATCAATTAGATTAGTTAAATCATCTTTTGATCAAAGAGTTTTACTTTCGCATTATAACCTCGCTGATTATACTATACCTCTTGAAGTAGTAGACGAAATGGATATGGAATATTCTGATCTAACTGTAACAGGAATTCCCATGAAGTCTTTAAAAGGGTTTTTTTATATGAAGGCAGGTTTACATAGAGAGGCTATAGATCTTTTTAATGAGGGAACTAGTAGAAATCCATATTTATATTTTAGTGAATCATATAAATCTTTCTCTCATCTTAATTTAAAAAATTATGATAGTGCATATTACTTTTCTGATTTAGCATTTAATAAAATACCAGGAAATGTTGTCCATTTTGCTAATCTTGCTTTAAGTCATGTTTACAGAAGAGATTCTGTTGGACTAAAAAAGGCATATACTAGGGCAATACATAAAAAAGAATTACACGATGAGATTTATCTTACGGCAATGGCTGATATTATTGACTCTGATCAAGAAAATTTTGCTCTAGATAAATTTAATTTAAATATACAATCTGGCAATGATAATTTAAAGCGAAGTTATTTTACTCTAAAAATTGGTCGAAATAATGTGTTTGAAGCAGATAAATTTCATCAAATAGGTGAATATTATTTCAAAGAAGAAGACTTTGAGACTGCAGAAGATTTTTTTAGAAGAGCTTCAAACCTTAATCCCTATGAACTTGTATATAAAGAAAATCTTGCCAATACAAACCTTAAATTAGGGAGATTTGGTGTTGCATTAAATATTTTAAATGAGTTGATAATTGAGGATGGGTCTAAATCAATTAAAGTAAAGTATTTAAGGATTTTAGCATATTTAAATCTTCAAGATTTTGAAAATGCATGTTTGCAGATTAATGAAATCAAAAATGAACCATTAGTTAGAAAAATTGAACTGGAAAGGTTTTGTAATTAAAATGTAATTTGAATTAATATGGTAGTTAATAATGTAATTAAGCCAATTATAATAACAGTTAAAAAATGATTTTTCACTTTTTTAAATATTAAGTGATGAATATGTCTTTTGTCAGCTATAAAGGGAGATTCCCCATTAATTATTCTTAAAAAAAATATCCTAGTAAGATCTGCTATAGGGTAAACAAAAATTGATATTATAAATAAAATTTTATGTAAATCATAATTATCCTTAATTACATAATCATTTGTCATTATATGGACTATATAAACACTAGAAATAGTGCCAAGTAGTAAGGATCCAGAATCTCCTAGGAAAACTTTTTTTGATTTTTTAAAATTAAAATAATATAAGGGGAGTATACAAATAATTAGCAACGAACTAAAATTAATAAATGGAGTTCCATTTTTAGAGAAAAATTCAAATAGTAATATAAAAATAGAGACAATGGTTATAGCAAGACCATCAATTCCGTCTATAAAATTTATTGCATTTAATACAGCAACAATAATTAGCATAGTTAATAATTGGGCTATGATCCTATTTAATTCAAATATTCCAAAAACACCGTGCATATTTTCAATTATATAACCATTATCAATGATAATTTTGGCAGCAATAATTTGAAAAATAAATTTTAATTTAAAATCAACTTTGTAAATATCATCATACAACCCAACAACAGCAATAAGTCCAACTGGAATAATTATTGAGAAATCATAAATAGTATCACCTAAAAAATAATGATATAATGATATAATAAATATCGTCAATAGTAATCCAATTCCGCCGGATCTAGTTGCGATCACATTATGGGAGGACCGTTTATTTATTTCATCTACCAAGTCATATTTAATAAAAATTTTTTGAAGTATAATTATGAAAAAAACACTTAAGGATAATGTAAATAATAAAATAGAGATACCCATTTTTAAGATTTTACTAAAAGTAGAAAGAAATAAATAAAAAAATAAATTCTAGGATAAATTTTCAAATTAACCTAAAATTAAGTACTTTTGTTACTCATTATTATGCTTAATAGTTTAATTACATCTAAAACACGATTAAGGCTGTTAATAAAGTTTTTCATGTCTCAAGCCAATAAAGCTCATTTAAATGGGCTTGCAAATGAGTTTGGAGAATCTACAAACTCAATCAGAAAAGAACTAAACAATCTTTACGGTGCAGGTTATCTTTTAAAATCTAAATCAAATAATAAAATTGAATATAATGTTAATCCAAACCATCCACTCTATGAAACTATGCGAAAAGTAGTTATGAAGCATTTAGGATTAGACGATATTGTTGAAACTGTTTTAGAAAAAATGGGGAATATTGAAAAAATAATTCTAATAGGAGATTACGCAAAAGGCATTGATTCTGGAAATATAGAAGTAATTCTTACAGGAAGAGATCTTGACATGGAATATATATCAAATATTGAAAATAAAATTGAGAAGCTGATTAATAGAAAAGTTACGTTTTATTTATCATCAAAATTTCTTTCAGAGCAACAAAATATAATTTTATACACTAATGAAGTTTAAAGAAAAAGAGGACAGACCATGGGGAGCTTTTTATGTAATTCATGATGAATTAAATTATAAGTTGAAGCGTATTGATGTTAATCCATATTCTAGA
>CABYMF010000035.1 GCA_902519955.1 uncultured Bacteroidota bacterium
TTGAATGTTTCATCTTTAATAACTATTGATCAAGAAAATCTTGTTTTATTAGCATTAATGTTTACTTTAATTACTGCTTTTGTTTCATTATTTGGTGTTATATATACTGTAAGACCAAAACGCTTAACATTATAATAATTAACTAGTTATTGAAAATTTGGTATAAAATATTTTTTAATTTTTGATTTCATGTAGTATAATAAAATTATTCTTGACAAGGAAACTGATAAAAATCCTACATAAAATCCAATAAAAACATCAATAAAAAAATGTTGAAATAAGTAAATTCTGGAAGCTCCAACAAGAAGTATTATAAGGTAAATAAAATATTTTTTAAACTTATTTTGGGTAAACTCCATTAAATATAATCCAAAAATAGTAGCTGTAGCTGTATGTCCAGATGGAAAAGTTTTATGTTTATGAAAACTTAAATTAAAATCATTTATTAACCATGATTCAGGTTTAGAAACAAAAAAGTTAAAAGGACGACTCAAATCATCAAAAATTAAATGTTTTAAACTCCAAACAATTATAACCATTAAAATACATGAAATAATAAATGAGATAAGCTTGAAATTTCTCTTCCTTTTTTTATTAACGAAAAAAAATAAAATTAATAAGATTGGAATAAATATACCATCCCCTAGATAAGTGATATACTTAAAAAAAGTAAAGAAATATGGAAATTCAAACAAGTTAAAGTTATAAACAATCTGTCCTTTAGGTAGAAGTAATAATGGGGATAAAACTAGTGTTAAGAGGCTATAAAAAATCCATTGATGTTGAAACTTAATCACAAGTTAAATATCAACTATAAATGTTTCTTTAATATTAAATAAATACTAACAATTTTTGAATTTTTCAAACTGAACATTATAAAAAAAATCTATCAATTACAATTAAATAATTTTCTTTTTTGTTTGATATAGATTTAAAGTAAAGTAATTTCAATAATAATTTTTATATAAAAGGACATCGAATTCTGTCTGTGACTTACTGTAAATATTTTGAAAGATGATAAAATTTGTGTGGAAGCATAAATACAGATTATTATCGCTAATAATACTGTGCTTTATTTTTTCAATTTATACATTAAAAAATCCTAAAATATTTTATGATTCTGAGAGAATATTAAAATATGCTGAAGACCTAGAAATAGAAAAAAAAGAAATTGATAATTCTAGTAATCTTTTTTTGGTTGGAGTGGAATACTATGAAAAAGTTCAATTAGAAGATCTAATTAAACTTCAGTCTCTTCATTACGATTTATATGAAGATGAAAATATTACATCAAGCCAGAGTGTTTTTAATGATATTTCATTACACGGTTTAAACTTTTTCTTTCCATTTGGAAACAATCTAAAAATAGAGAACAAAAAAGATTTTAATGATTTCATTAAAAAAATAAATAGTAAGGAAAGTTTATTTATTTCAAAAGATCAAAAAAAGTTTTTTTACATAATTATTTTAAAATCTGGTTTAGGAGAAGATTTTAATAAAAAGTTTATTAAAAATCTTGAATATAAATTTAATACACTTGAGGCTCCATCCATCTATATTACAAGTCAAGTAAAAGGAGAAATATACATAAAAGAAAAAGTAATTAAAGAGCTTCTTTATATCACTTTTATTAGTGCTTTTTTATGCTCTCTCATACTTTGGATTTTTTCTAGAAACATAAAATTTGTTTCAATTGTTATAATAAGTGTCCTATTTAGTATTTCTATAAGTTTAATGATATCTCAAATATTATTTGGAGGAATTGAACTTGTTATGATTATTATGCCCGCAATATTATTTATTGTTTGTATTTCTGATTTTATGCATTTAGTTAATGATAATGGAGAAACTAAAAAATCTAAACTGGAGTATTTTAAATATCAGGTCAACAATATTGGAAAACCTGTTGCTTTAACTTCCATTACTACAGCTATTGGATTTTTAAGTTTTTGTTTCTCTAACGTTTTGCCAATATCAAGATTAGGAATGATTACAACTATCGGTATATCAATATCTCTTTTTGTTATTCTTGTTACCTATTCAATATGCATAGAGTTAAATCTTCATATTATAAAAGGAAAAAACTTACAAACTAATAAAATAGATAATCTAATTTCTAAATTTATTAAATTCCAAAATAGTAAAAAATCTATCCCGCTCATATTCATAATGTTCTTTTTATGTCTGTTTGGAATAAATTATTTTGAAATTAATAATCATATATATGATGAGTTTAATAAGTCCTCTGATTTATATAAAGAAATGCAGTTTTTCGATAAGAATTTTGGTGGTTATAAAGAAGTATTTTTTAATATTGAAATAAATGATAATCTAAAACTAGATAGTATAATTAAACTTGAGAATGAAATAAAATCAATGGGATTTACACTTGATTACTCTCTTTTTGGATCATTTAAAGATTTAAAGTCCATTAATGAAAACTATTTTCAAGAAATAGAA
>CABYMF010000036.1 GCA_902519955.1 uncultured Bacteroidota bacterium
GCGCAACTGCTAAACTTGGTGCTACAGAGACTCAACTATCTGCTACTTCAGAAAGATTAGCTGCTTTATCAGAGCAAAATAAATTTTTAAGAGCTAACAACCAAGATTTAATTGATAACATTGGGAACCTAACAACTCTGACACAAAAAGGAGCTGAAAATCTTGAGAGATCTCTTGAAAGCATCAAAGAAAAAGATCTTATCATAACTAGAATGCAAGATGCTGTTACAAAAAGAGATTCAGTTACTCTAGCACTTGTTCAAAGTTTCAAGAGCTCTTTAGGGACTCTTAGTGATGATGATATTGAGATTAACGTAGAAAAAGGTGTTGTTTACGTATCTATTTCTGATAAATTACTGTTTAATAGTGGAAGCTTTTCGGTAACAACAAGAGCAAGAGGTGTCTTAGAAAAGATTGCTAAAGTAATAAGTGATAAGCCAGATCTTGAGTTTATGGTTGAGGGACATACTGACAATCTTCCAATAGATCAGGAAAAAGCTGCTGAGACTATACCTGGAATTATTGACAACTGGGATTTATCTGTCAAGAGAGCGACTTCTGTTGTAAGAATTCTTCAAAACAGTTATGGAGTAGATCCTACTAAATTAGTAGCGGCTGGAAGAAGTTTTTATATGCCTATTGCTGATAATGACTCTTCAGTTACAAGAGCTGTTAATAGAAGAACTAGAATAGTTGTTCTTCCTAAGCTAGATCAATTTACTAAACTTATTGAGGAAGGTATGAGTATGAATGTCCCAGCTACTGGTCCGAGTGATACTATTAGCTCTGACAACAAGCCTGACTAAATAAAGAATTAATTAGTTAAAAAAAAAGCATAACATTAGTTATGCTTTTTTTTTACACCTTATTTAACTTGGCAAATCTAAGTAGTAAGTTTTTTAATCCAAATTTTTTGAAATTAACCGTAGCCTTTGAGTCATTTCCAGTTCCTTCAACTTTAATTATCTCCCCAATACCAAACTTTTCATGGGAAACATTGTCTCCTTCAGATATATTTATTTGAATTGTAGGGGTCGAATTGGAAGTCTTTGGCAATCTTTTTAAATTAGATTTTGATTTATAAATTATATCTTTTCTTGGTAATAAAGTTACATTAGATTTAAGAGAATTAGGCTTTATTATTTTTACATAATCCTTGTCAATTTCATTAAGAAACCTACTCTCCTCGCAGTAGATTAATTTACCCCATCTATATCTTGAGTTAGCATATGATAAATATAGGTTCTCTTTTGCTCTGGTAATTCCAACATAGAATAATCTCCTCTCCTCTTCTAACTCTGATCTAGTGTTATAGCTTAAAGCAGAAGGAAACAGATCTTCTTCAAGACCTACAATGAATACATGATTAAATTCAAGACCTTTAGATAAGTGTAGTGTCATTAATGACACTTTATCTTGATCTTCACTCTCTATATCAAAGTCCGTTGAAAGTGATACTGTAGATAAAAACTCGGAAAGTTTGTCATTTGAGTCAACAAGCTCTTTTTGATCCTCGATAAAATCTCTTATTCCATTTAATAATTCCTGAACATTTTCTACTCTTGATATTCCCTCGGGAGAGTCATCTTTTTTCAATTCATCTATTATCCTAACTTTCTCAATTACCTCTTTTGTTAGATCAAAAGCATTTAACTTTTTGTTCTGAATCTTAAATACATCTATTAGATCAATAAAATTTTGAAGTTTAGTTAAAACAGAACCCGAAAGACCTATTGATAGTTCATTATTTCTTTTAATTGTTTCGTATAATGTCAAATCATGCTTTTGTGCAGCAAGTATGATTTTATTTATTGTTACTTGCCCAATACCTCTAGCAGGATAGTTAATAACTCTTTTTAAACTTTCTTCATCACTACTATTGACTATAAGTCTTAGGTATGCTAAAATATCTTTTATCTCTTTTCTATTGTAGAAAGATACTCCACCAAAAATTTGATAAGGTATCTTATTTAGTCTCAAAGAGTCCTCTATTGGCCTGGACTGTGCATTAGTTCTATAAAGAATGGCAATATTTGCAAAATTAGTATTATTCAGAGATATTATCTTTTGACATAAACCTCTGGCTTCACCAATGTCAGAATCATTTGCTATTATTTCAACTCGATCACCAAATTCGTTATCAGTCCAAACTTCTTTATCAATTTTATTCTTATTATACTCGATTACAGAATTTGCCGCATTTACTATGTTTTTTGTAGATCTATAATTTTGCTCAAGCCTAAAAACCTCAACTTCATCATAGTCCTTTCTAAAATTTATAATATTATTAATATTTGCTCCTCTAAATGAATAAATACTTTGAGCATCATCCCCAACTACACAAATATTCTGATACTTATCTGAAAGTGATTTAACTATCAAATATTGTGAATTGTTAGTGTCCTGATTTATTAA
>CABYMF010000037.1 GCA_902519955.1 uncultured Bacteroidota bacterium
GTGTTGGTGATTTCTTCCAAACTGGAACTATACTTAATACAAACGTAAATTTTAGGGGTTCAAGTGATGATGGCAAATTATCATATAATGTTAATTATGGTAATTTAGATGATGAAGGTTTTACACCTGGAAATAGACTTAGAAGAAATACATTGAGTGTTGGTGGAAATGCTGTATTATCAAATAAATTTACTGTTAATGCCACTATGAATTTTACTAACACTAATTTTGTATCTCCGCCTGTTTCATTAGCTGATGCAAGTTATACTGGTGGTGCATACAGAAGTGGATCTGGGGTTCCTTCCATTTATGCAAATATATTTTATACTCCAAGATCAGTTAGTGTAATGGACTTACCTTATGCACACCCTGTGACTGGAGCATCAATCTATTATAGATCTGCTAACAATATCCAGCATCCACTATGGACACTTAATAATGCAAAGGATAATCAGGAAACTAATAGAGTTTTCGGTGGTGCAACGCTAACATACGATGTAAGCGACAACTTAAATGTTAGTTATAGATACGGGTATGATACATATAGTGAAAATAACACCAGTTATGTTAATAAAGGTGGTAACTTCTCTTTCATTTCTCCTGAGACTAAGTCAGGATATTTTGAAGCATGGACAAATACTGTATCAAATATAACTCACCAGTTGACTGTTAACGGTGATTATCAATTAGACGATGACTGGCAAATTACGTTCAACGTAGGTGCTGCATCAAACGGTAAAGAATACAGTAGAAATGGTTTAAGAAGTACAGGTCAAAATGTCTTTAATGTTAACAGACACTTCAACTTCAACAATCATGAAGAAATTGATGAATATTCAAACAGAAATGTAATGGGTGTATTCGGTCAAGCTGCCTTAGATTATAATGATTATTTATATTTAACATTATCAACAAGGACAGACTGGGTATCTAACCTTTCTGAAGATAACAATTCAATTACATATCCTAGTGCTAGTATTTCATTTATTCCATCTGAAATCTTTGATTTCAGCTCTACTCCTATTGACTTTTTGAAGGCGAGAGTAGCATTTGGAACATCTGCAACATTCCCAACAGGATATCCTATTGCATCTACTTTGTCACTTCAAACTAAAGACTTTAGAATTGGTGGAACTGATATCATCTCAAACACATCTGGTTCACAGCTTGGTAATACTAACTTAAAGCCTGAGCTTCTTGAAGAATTAGAGTTTGGAGTTGAAGCAAATTTATTTGACAACAGAATTCAAGCTGAGGTATCCTATTTTGACAGAAAGACAAAAGACTTAATAATTGATCAACCACTTGATCCATCTACTGGTTATTCATTTACTCAAACTAACATTGGTGAAATTGCCTCTGAAGGTTGGGAGATTGATTTATCTGTTGATTGGTACAGAGATACCAAACTTAAGTGGAACACATTTATTAATTATACTGCTAACCAATCAGTTGTTGTTGATCTAGGACAGGACACTGATCAGATTCCTTTTGCTGGATTTACAAATGAAGGAAATGCTGCTATTGTAGGCTATCCTTTGACTGCAATGATTGGGACATCAGTTGCAAGGAATGACGAAGGATTACCAATAATTCAATCTACTGGTAATTATCAGATTAATAATGATACAAACGTTGCTACCAACCCTTATGCATTTATTGGAGATGCAAATCCTGATTTTATTGCAAATCTTGGTAACACAATATCTTATGGAAACTTTTCTTTTTATTTCTTGTTTAATGCTACAATAGGTGGAGACATGAACTCTTCTTTCATTAAAACTCTAATAGGAAGAGGTTTAACTGTAGATACATTAGATAGAGAACATCCATTTATATTACCCGGTGTATTAGCAAACGGACAAGTTAATAATAAGCAAATTACTAATAATGCTGTTTATTTCACTAACGTTTTAGGTCCTGCTGAATTAGGTACATGGGATGCTAGTGTTTTAAGACTAAGTGAAGTAGCGCTTTCTTTTAACCTACCTTCTAAATGGTTAGAAACATCACCTTTTGGTTCAGCTTCAATAACCGCTCAAGGATTTAACTTGTGGTATGACGCTTACAACACTCCGGAGGGTACAAACTATGACCCAAATATTGCTGGTCTTGGTGTTGGAAACGGTTCAGGTTTTGAATACTTCAATGGTGTAAGTGCTAAGAAGTATGGT
>CABYMF010000038.1 GCA_902519955.1 uncultured Bacteroidota bacterium
TTTTCTGTATAATTTTTGTTTAATCACTTTGGTGTATCTTTCTTATTTTATATGGTTTTTTATTTTGAGATTCATAATATGTTTTCATCATTAAATCATATGTAATTCCTATACTAAAGATTTGTATGCCAATGACAACTAACATAATAGATAAAATTAACAAAGGTCTTCCCCAAATATCTTGACCCATAATTCTTATTACAAAAAAATATAAACTTAATATAGAACCAGTTGAAAAAATTATAATTCCAATACTACCAAAAAAATATATTGGTTTTTGTAGGAATTTTTTTTGAAAAAGAATCAAAAGAAGATCATTAATAACTTTGAAGATTCTACCAAGTCCATATTTAGAGTATCCAAATTTTCTAGGATTATGTGTTACTGGAACTTCCGTAATTCTTGCTCCATCTAAATATGCTGCAAGGTTAATAAATCTATGCATCTCTCCATATAAATTTAAACTTTTAGCAGTTTCTTTTTTAAAAACTTTTAAAGCACAACCTTGATCACTAATATTTAATCTAGTTAATGTTCTTATTATAAAATTAGCTATCCTCGAGGGAATTGTCTTGATAATTGAATCTTTTCTTTTGACCCTAATTCCAGTAACAATATCCCAATCTCCCTCTACTGCTTTATTTAACATCGGTAAAATATCATTTGGATCATTTTGAAGATCTCCATCTAGAGTTATAATATAATCACCTTTTGCAATATCAAAACCAGCAGCAAGTGCTAGACTTTGTCCATAATTTTTGGAAAGCTCCACAAGTATTACTTTTTTTTTATTAATTGATTTTATTACTTCACGTGAAGAATCTGAGGATGAATCATCAACATAAATTATTTCAAAGTTATATCCTTTTAAAGCCTTAAGAATTTTTTCATTTAATATAATAATACTGTCCTCTTCATTAAAGATAGGGATAACTAATGATAGCATTTTCTTAACAGACATTTATCAATATATAATTAAATTATAAAGTTTTATTTTTATATGTTTAATAATGTAAACTTATTATCAAGAAATTATTACGAAATAACTCTCATAATCTTATCATTATTTATTCTGATTTTGTTTTTGGGTACTCATCCCATAATTATTCTGGATGAGTCTAAAAATGCTGAAGCTGCTAGAGAATTTATAGTTACTGGACAATATATGATACCTTATTTTAATGGTGAAATAAGAGTAGATAAGCCACCCCTGCATTACTATTTTATGAACTTAGGCTATAATATTTTTGGAATAAACTCCTTTGGAGCTAGATTCTTTTCTGCAATTTTTGGTTTATTTACAATATGGTTATCATTCAGGTTTGCTAGAAAATATTTTAATTGGAACATAGCAGTTCTTACATCTTTAATTTTTATTTCTTCGTTTTTATTTATTCAGGAGTTTAAGTTAGCTGTTCCAGATCCTTATCTTATTTTTTTTATTTCAGCTTCTCTTTTTTCATTTTACAGCTATCATTTAAATAGGAAAAGAATAAGCTTATTATTGTTTTATATTTTTACAGGTCTTGGGATTCTAACAAAAGGTCCAATTACATTACCATATTTTTCATGTATAACTTCTCTAGGACCATATACATTGTAAAATCTAGCTATTTCTAACTTACATCATATGTTTTTTTATAAAGTTTACATACTTCTTCTCCTAAAAATTTATACATGGCATAAGGAGAGTCAGAAGGATCAAAGTGTTTTGAAGATGATCCAGCATATACCACTTTAACATTATTTTTTTTTGCCCATTCCATAACCTTAGTTGTTCCATAAGTATTTACTCTAAAATACTCACTAGGATTTTCAAAAGAGGGTTGAACCCTAGCCATAGCAGCAAGATGAAAACCTATATCAATTTGCTGCTTTATTTGATCTATTTCTTCAATATCTAAATTATAATAACTAACTTTTTTTAATTCATTTTGTTTAGATCCAAAAGAGTAATTATCTAATGAATAGACATTGTAACAATGTTTTAATAAAAACTCAGCTAAGTTCGTGCCAATGAACCCTACTCCCCCTGTGATTAAGACATTTTTCATATTCAATTGTTTATAA
>CABYMF010000039.1 GCA_902519955.1 uncultured Bacteroidota bacterium
CTTGTCCAGCATGTGAACCCATAGCATTTATTCCATACATTAAAATATGATAAATACTACCTGGTGTAATTTCTCGATCTATATATGCTGGTATACCAAGAAATTTTTCTCTTTGTGCTAAAATTCCCATACCATCTCCTTTATCTCCATGACATACTGAACAATATATTTCATATAATTCTTTACCCTCACTTACATTATAATCACTTATTTCAATTGGTGATAGAAGATTAGCCTTAGCCATTTCATATCCTTCATTTGAATCAGGGTAATCATAGGGATCCCACCCCCTAGGAATTGTTCCTTCAACTGGTATTTGTGCTTCTATTCCATTGGAAAATCCATCAGATTCAGCATAGGTCTCATAAGCTAGAGATTCATACATATCTGGGAAATACTGGAAGTTAGGTTTTGACGGATCAAAACATGAGGTAAGCATTAAGCTTATAGATAATATTATGAATAGACTATTTCTCACTTTCTTCTTTTACTTCTTTTATTGATATTGCCCCCATTTTTTTTAGCATGGTCTTTGTCTTTGATAAATTTGATCCAGATTCCATATCTATTAAAAACTTATCGTCAGTTGTTGATGGATTTGGATTTTCTGCTTCTTTATAGGGCCATAATTTGCTTCTCATGTAAAAAGTAATTACCATTAAATGTGCTGCAAAAAAAACTGTCATCTCAAAAATTATTGGCACAAAAGAAGGTATGTTTTCAATTAATGTAAAGCTCGGTTTACCTCCTATATCCTGAGGCCAATCTAAAATCATTATATAATACATCATTAAAACGGCAACGGTGAATCCAATACATCCATAAATGAATGTTGCTATAGAGATATTTGTTGGTTTAAGTTTCATTGCTTTATCTAATCCATGAACGGGAAACGGCGTATAAACTTCATATATATACATCTTATTTTTCACAATCTCTTTTACTGCATCTAATAGGATGTCATCATCATCAAACATTACGTGTAGTCTTTTAGCACTCATTACTTATCTCTATTTTTCTTATATGTTTCACCGGATGATTTTAGAATAGTCTTGATCTCTGCTTGAGCTACTACAGGAAAACTTCTAGCATATAATAAAAATAATACGAAGAAGAACCCAATTGTCCCAATGAATATACCTATATCAACAAAAGTAGGAGAAAACATTGTCCATGAAGATGGAAGATAGTCTCTATGTAGAGATGTAACAATTATTACAAATCTTTCAAACCACATCCCAATATTAACAACAATTGAAATTATAAACGACCAAATGATATTTGTTCTTATTTTTTTTATCCACATCACCTGAGGTGAAACAACATTACAAGACATCATTAAAAAGTATGCCCACCAATATGGTCCAGTTGCTCTATTTAAAAATGCGTATTGCTCATATTCTACTCCTGAATACCATGCTATAAATAACTCAGTAATATATGCACAACCTACTATTGAACCTGTAATCATTATAACGATATTCATCATCTCTATGTGCTGAAGTGTTATATAACTTTCAAGCCTTGACACCTTTCTCATAATGATCAATAATGTTTGAACCATTGCGAATCCTGAAAAAATTGCACCAGCAACAAAGTAAGGCGGAAATATTGTTGTATGCCATCCTGGAATTACAGAAGTTGCAAAATCAAATGATACTATAGTGTGAACAGATAGTACAAGAGGAGTTGCTAAACCTGCTAGAACTAGAGAAACTTCTTCAAATCTTTGCCAATCTTTTGCTCTACCTGACCATCCAAAACTAAGTAAACTATACATTTTCTTTCTAAAAGGTTTAACAGCTCTATCCCTAATCATTGCAAAATCTGGAAGTAAACCTGTCCACCAGAATACAAGAGATACGGTTAGATAAGTTGAAATTGCAAATACGTCCCACAGTAGAGGAGAATTAAAATTAACCCATAAAGAACCAAATTGATTTGGAATAGGAAAGAACCAGTAAACAAGCCAGGGTCTTCCCATATGAATAAGTGGAAATAAACCTGCCTGAATTACAGAGAATATTGTCATT